>JALEZN010000121.1 GCA_022772585.1 Clostridiales bacterium | reverse complement strand
GTAGCCCTCCTTCTTCAGATACTCGGTGAAATAGTAGCTTCGGTTTTCGTAATCCAGCGTACTGGGATGGACGTAATTGCCCGATCCGTGACGCTTGGTGATGTAGCCCTCCAGGGCCAGCATCATCAGTGACTCGCGCAGAGTGACCAGACTGATTCCCAGGCGGTTGGCCAGCGCAGCCTCCGAGGGCAATTTGTTCCGTTCAAAGGTCTCCGTACGGAAGATCTCCAGGATCTTGTTCTTGATGGCCATATAGGCGCTGTAGTTTGTTCTGGACATGCTGTCTTCCTCTCTCAATACCCTCCGCTGGAAGGATATCGTATAATCGTCATATCTCTATATTACATATTCCTTTCGCTTGTATAATATTACCTCAAATTTTCTCTGATATCAATAATGAATAAAAAATTTTTTCCCGGCGCAGAAAATACTTGCATTTTCACCAGAGTTGCAGTATACTCTGGTTTGTCAGTTATACGTATTACTGATACGTATAACTATCATTTCTCTGAAAGACTGTTTCCGGAACGCTCTCTGCGCTCCCAAAAAGGAGACGATGCTCTGTGCCCACCATCAAGGATATCGCCAACCGCGCCAACGTGAGCGTATGTACCGTCTCCCGCTATCTCAACCACAAAATCGTGGTAAAGAAAGAGACGGAGGAGCGGCTGGAGGCCGCAATCAAGGAGCTGGGCTATGTTCCCAACATGGTGGCCCAGTCCCTGAAAAAAAACAGCACCTCCAACATTGCAGTGATCCTCCCCCGCATCACCAGCTCCTACTATGCCGATATGACCGGCGGCATCAGCCATGAGCTGGCCAAGCAGGGCTACAACCTCTTTATTTACGAGGTGGACAACCTGCAGAAATCTGAAGAGGAAATCCTTCAGATGATGCGGGAGAATATGGTGGCCGGCGTCATCTTCATTGGCCTGTCCTACGACTTTTCCTTTAAGGACAGCCTCCAGTATCTGCTGGAGTGGAAGATCCCGGTGGTCTATGTGAACCGCCTCATCCCCTATCAGGGCTACCCCCTGCTCTACCCCGACTTTCTCAAGGTAGGACGGCTGGCCGCCGACCATCTCATCGCCCGGGGCAAGCGCCGTCTGGCCCTGGTATGCAGCAAGCGGCCCGATGACCTGATCCCCCACCACATTGAATCCTTCCGGTCGGGCACTCTGGCCGCCGGGTTGGAGGATCCCATCGTTCTGGAGACCCAGCCCGGCCTGGTCCCCACGCCGGAATGCCTGGGCCGGCTGCTGGAGGGAGATATCGACGGCGTGTTCGTTCTCAACGAACTCATCGCTGCGGGCCTGGTCAAGGCCCTGTCCCAGCGGGGCGTCCGTATCCCCGGCGACATGGCGGTACTGGGCTTCGGCAACTCCATCGTAGGTGAGATCACCTCGCCGGAGCTCTCCTGCGTGGACCTGCGCAACTATGAGCTGGGCGTCCAAAGCGCCAGACTCATCCTCCAGCAGATCGACCGGGTCACCCCGGAGCCGGTCACCACACTGGAACCCTTCATCCTCCAGCGCGAGTCCACCTGACACCTCAGACGGAAGCAGTGGCGCTACACCGTTGTTTCCGTCTTGTGTATATAAGGTTAAACGTATCACTAAGTTACTTCAGTGATATTCAGAAAGGATTGGTCACATGAGCAACAACAGCGCCTCCCAGCTCCAGCAGGTCCACGACATCTTTGACATTGTCCACGGTAAAAAAGAGGCCGATCTGCTGATCCGGAACATCAACATCCTGGACGTCCACGGCGAGACGGTCTACGCCGGCTCTCTGCTAATCTACAACGGCCGCATCGTGGCTCTCTCCCCCGACGAGGACAAGATCCGGGTGAAAGAGGTCTTTGACGGACAGGGCCTGTACGCCATTCCCGGCCTGATCGATGCCCACCTCCACTTTGAGTCCCAGCTGGCCCACCCCACCGCTCTGGGTGAGGCCATGGTGCCCAACGGCACCACCACCATTTTTGCTGAGTGCCTGGACCTGATCGGCTCTGCCGGAGAGGACGGGCTGGATGCCTTCAAGATGCTTTTCAAGGACTACGAGAAGCTGCCCTACCGGGTATTCGCCTTTGCCCCTGGCAAGAAGGTCCCCGCCCATATCACCCAGGAGATCCTCAAGCTGGACCCGGTCATCGGCCTGGGCGAGTTCGAGCACTTCTCCTACTCCAGCGGCAACGAGGACGACTTCAAGAAGGCCGCATGGCTTCGGGAGCGGGGCGGCTTCATGAACTCCCACTGGGGTGTCACCACCCTGAGCGACATGGAACTCAACTACCTGCCCGCCATCGGCTCCACCAACAATCACGACGTCTGGAACGTCAACGACATCGAGAAGAGCATCCGCTACGGCTACGCCACCCAGATCAAGTTCGGCGTGGGCAGCAGCGAGGTCATCAAGACCCTGCTTCGGGCCATTGTGGACCGGAAGTTCCCCACCGACAACTTCTGCCTGTGCTCCGACAACATCTCCATCGACCGCCTGACCAGGCTGGGCCACATGGATTGGATCATCTCCCTGTGCGTGGAGATGGGCATTCCTCCCATCAAGGCCATCAAGATGGCCTCCTACAACACCGCCAGGTACTTCCGCATGGACGACCAGTTCGGCTCCCTCACCCCCGGACGCTATGCCGATATCGTCCTCACCGACAGCCTGTCGGTCATCAACCCCAAGTACGTCTTTAAGGGCGGCGAGCTCATCGCCCAGGACCGCAAGCTCCTCAAGCACACCGAGATCGGCTACGACGGCATGGTCACCAAGGGCGTGCCCGGGCTGAACGATCTGACCGCCGGACAGCTGGACCTCCAGCCCATCGAGGTCTCCGCCGACGGCAGACAGGCCAAGGTCCTTCTCTTCGACGTGTACGGACGGGGCCACGCCAAGTTCTATCAGGAGATCTGGGTCCCCTATGTGGACGGCAAGGTGGTGCCCGAGTATCAGGGCGAGACCCTTGCCCGCATCTCCATCCTGAAGCGCTACCCCGCCGCCGGGGAGGACCGGCACATCGTCAACGGCCTCTTCAAAGGCGTGTACGTGGACCGCGGCGCCGTGTCCACCTCCTTCCCCGCTCCCATCCCCTACATGGTGGTGGTGGGCCGGGACAGCGATGAGATGTGCGCCTGCATCAAGGCCGTGGACCAGTACTCCGGCGCCTGCATCGTCACCGATAACCAGACTCCCAAGGCCGTTTTCCCCATCGAGATCTACGGCATGATGGCCAATATGTCCGTGGACGAGCTGCGCGCCGCCTCCAAGGGCATCGACGACGCGCTGGAGGCGCTGGGCAACCGCAACGAGGGAGAGCCCGTCACCAACAAGCTGCTGAGCCTCTTCATCTCCCTGCACCGCTTCAACTTCATGAAGTGAGCGGCCCGCCGGCATCCTGCTGATACATAGGAGGGACCTGAGTGAACGACTATATCCGGATGGAACACATCACCAAGCGTTTCCCCGGCGTCACCGCCAACGCGGATGTGTCCATCGGCTTCGCCAAGGGCGAGATCCACGCCCTGCTGGGTGAGAACGGCGCCGGAAAATCGACGCTGATGAACATGCTCTACGGCCTGCTGAAGCCCGACGAGGGACAGATCACCATGGACGGAAAACCGGTCCGGATCGCAGGCCCTCAGGACGCCATCGCCCACGGCATCGGCATGGTCCACCAGCATTTCATGCTGATCCCCAAATTTACCGTGCTGGAAAACGTGATTCTGGGCGCCAGACTGGAGCGGGAGCCCCTGCTGGACACCAGATCCGCCCGGAACAGGATCCTGGAGCTCTCGGAGCGCACCGGACTGAAGGTGGACCCTGACGCCCGCATCCACGACCTGAGCGTGGGCGACCAGCAGCGGGTGGAGATCATCAAGGCGCTCTACAAGGGCGTCAACGTCCTCATCATGGACGAGCCCACCGCTGTCCTCACCCCCCAGGAGACCGACGAGCTCTTCCTGGTGCTGCGCAACTGGATCAAAGACGGCAACACCGTCATCTTCATCACCCACAAGATGCGGGAGGTGCTGGAATTCTGCGACCGGGTCAGCGTCCTGCGGGACGGCCGCTTCATCGAGACCGCCGACGTGAAGGACATCGACGAGGAGCGCCTGGCCCACATGATGGTGGGCCGGGAGGTGGAGCTCCGGCTCCGCAAGCCCGAACCCAGGGTGGGCGATACCATCCTGGAGGTGAAGGACCTGACCGTCAGGGCCGACAACGGTCTGGAGGCGGTGCAGAACGTGTCCTTCACCGTCCGGTCCGGCGAGACCGTGGGCATTGCCGGTGTGGACGGAAACGGCCAGCTGGAGCTCATTGAGGCCATCATGGGCCTCACCCCTGCCGCCGGCGGTGACGTACTGGTCAAGGGCAAAAGTCTCAAGAATGCTTCTCCCAAGGAGGTACTGGACCAGGGGGTGTCCAACATCCCCTTCTCCCGTCAGACCGAGGGACTGGTCCTCAGCTTTTCGGTGCGGGACAATTTCATTCTGAAGGAGCGCTGGCATGAGCCCTATGCCAAGCACGGCTTCCTCCGGAACAAGGTCATTGACGACACCGTCCGCCGCATGATCGGGGCATACTCCATCAAGGCCAACGGCCCGGAGACCCGGGCGGGGAATATGTCAGGCGGCAACCAGCAGAAGATCGTAGTCAGCCGGGAGATCGAACGGCCCCACGACCTGCTCATCGCCTGCCACCCCACCCACGGCCTGGACATCGGCGCCATCGAGTTCATCCACCGCCGCATCCTGCAGGAGCGCTCGGAGGGCAAGGCCGTTTTGCTGGTATCCACCGAAATGGATGAGCTGCTGGCCCTGTCCGACCGGATCCTGGTCATGTTCAAGGGCCGGATCATGGGCGAGGCCCCCGCCGCCGCCGGGGCCGTACAGCAGATCGGCCTGATGATGCTGGGCAAGACCGGAGACGCCGCCGGCGCTTCCGGCTGCTGACACTGTTGACCCGCGGCCGCGCAGCCGCATACATACACCCATATTATATTCAGGAGAAAGGTGACACAAATGAAAAAGAGATTTGCAGCGATCACTCTTGCAGCAGCCCTGACTCTGGGCCTGACCGCCTGCGGCGGCAGCTCCTCCGCCCCCGCCTCCAGCAAGGCCCCCGGGGCCTCCGCCCCTGTGGAGAGCGCCGCCCCCCAGACCGGCGCGTCCGAGGTCAAGGCCGCCATCCTGCTGCCCGGCACCATCAATGACGCCGGCTTCTCCGCCGCCGGCTACAACGGCCTGATGGAGGCAAAGGACGAGTTCGGCCTGGCCGACGCCGCCTACTCCGAGTCGGTGCCTCTGGCCGAGCAGGAGAGCACCATCCGGGACTACGCCAACCGGGGCTATAACCTGATCATCGGCCATGGCAACGACTTCCTGGACGCCATCAAGACCGTGGCCCCCGACTACCCCGACACCGCCTTCGCCGTCACCAACGCCGTGGTCACCGATATGGACAACGTGGTGGGCATCGACATCAAGAACGAGGAGCAGGGCTATGTGGCCGGCTACGCCCTGGGCCTGCTGACCGAGAGCAACAAGGTGGGCTTTGTGGGCTCCATGGAGCTGCTGGCCCAGACCCGCGTGCAGAACGGCTTTGAGCAGGGCCTGAAGGCCGCCAACCCCGACGCCGAGGCGCTGGTGTCCTATGTGGGTTCCATGAGCGACTCCGCCAAGGCCAAGGATCAGGCCGTGGCCCTCTTTGAGCAGGGCGCCGACTGCGTCTTCCAGTACGCCCAGGGCGCCGGCATCGGCGTGGTCCAGGCCGCCGAGGAGAACGGAAAGACCATCGTGGTCACCAGCCCCAGCCAGCAGGAGATGGCCCCCAACACCGCCGCCATGTTCGTCCAGACCGACACCAAGCAGCAGATCATCGCCGCCGTACAGGCCTATGTGGACGGCGAGTTCAGCAGCGATCTGAAGATCGAGGGCACCTTTGCCTCCGGACTGTTCAAGACCGGCGGCTTCAACGACAAGCTCATGTCCTCTGAGATCCAGCAGCAGGTCCAGAAGGTCATTGACGACCTGACCAGCGGCGCGCTGATGCTGGAGGTCACTGTGGCCAGCTAAGCCCCGGCCCTTCCGTTCCGCAAAACACCTGCCGCGGGGCGGCCCTCCGGTCCTCCCCGCGGCCCCTGTTCCAGATCTGCCCCGAAACCTCCTGTCTGCGGGAGGATACGCCTGCCCCCGCTCTTCCGGGGCGGCGGCAGGGCGTATTTGGAGCCTGTCCCGCATTCTGCCCGGCGCGGGACGGCTTTCTGAAACTTTCTAACTGCCAGGAGGAAGCGTTATGAGCGAGAAAAGCATCGCACCCCCCAAGCAGGACCAGTCCATGAGCTATGACCGCCTGGATCAGCTGGTCCGCCGCTTTGAAAAGATCTTCAATCTGCTGATCCCTCTTGTGGCCGTCGTGGTCTCCCTGCTCATCGTCAGCATCATCGTGGTGGCCCAGGGTGCCTCCCCCGTGGAGGCCTATGCCGCCCTGATCGAGGGCGCTTTTGGCAGCCTGTACAACCTGACCAACAGCCTGGCCATGGCCACCCCCCTGATCCTCACCGGCCTGGGCATCGCCCTGGCCGCCCGCTGCGGCATCATCAACCTGGGCGGTGAAGGCCAGATCGTGGCCGGCGGCGTCTTCGCCACCTTTGTGGGCACACTGCCCGCCCTCCAGGGCCTGCCCGCGCCGGTGTACGTGACCCTGTGCGTCCTGGCCGCCTTCCTGGGCGGTGCACTGTGGGCTCTCATCCCCGGCTACTTTTTCGCAAAGCATGGGGTCAACTTCATGATCACCACCATGCTCCTCAACGACATCGCCAACGGTATCATCTCCGCCCTTGTCCAGGGTCCCATGAAGGAGCCCGGCAAGTTCGCCCCCCAGTCGGCCCAGGTGGCCGTCAATGCCCGGCTTCCCATGCTCATCCCCAAGAGCCGGCTCCATCTGGGCTTCCTCATTGCCATGGCGGTGGCTGCCGTCGCCTATGTGGTGCTCTTCAAAACCTCCTTCGGCCACGACCTGCGCACCCTGGGCGAGAATCCCACCGCTGCCCGTCATTCCGGCATCAATGTCTTTGCCATGCAGATGATCATCGTGGTCATCGCCGGAGGTCTGGCCGGCGTGGCCGGTTCCGCCGAGATCCTGGGTTCCCAGTACCGCCTGCGCTCCGGGTTCCTCTCCAATTACGGCTATGAGGCCCTGGCTGTGGCCATGCTCGGCCAGAAGCACCCATTCGGTGTGGTCGTCGCCGGTATCCTGTTCGGCGCGCTGAAGGCCGGACGGGGCAGCATGTCCCGGGCCGCCGACCTGCCCACCAGCTTCAGTATGGTGCTCAGCGGCGTTATCATTTTCTTTGTGGCCATCAGCCCCATTCTGATGAAGCTGCCCCGCTATCTGGCCATCCGCGAGATGAACCGGAAGAGCCGGCAGCCGGAAACTTCCGCCAAAGCGGCCTGAGGAGGGTGGAATATGAATATTTTATCGCTTTTCAACGAGGACTTCTTCTACGCCACCATCCGCATGGCCGCCCCCATCATCCTGGCCGCCGTGGGTGAGGTGCTGCTGGAACGGGCCGGTATCTTCAACCTGGGCATCGAGGGCGGCATCCTCTTCGGCGCCTTCCTGGCAGTACTGGGGTCCTACCTGTTCCAGAACGCCTGGATGGGGCTGGCACTGGCCGTCCTGGGCGGCGCGGCTCTGGGATTGCTCTTCGGCTGGGCCACCATCAGCCTGCGGGCCAACCAGGCCGTCACCGGCACGGGCATCAACATTCTGTTTCTGGGTCTTACCTCGCTGCTGGCACGCATGATCTGGGGCGTGCGGGACGTGCCCCTCACCGTGCCCCAGATCAGTGACCTGCCTATCCCCGGCCTGAGCGCGCTCCCCTTTGTCGGCCACGTGTTCTTTGACCACAGTCCCCTGGTGTACTTTTCCTATCTCATGGTCCCGGCTGCCGCTTTCTTCCTCTACAAGACCACCTGGGGCTTGAAGGTCCGGGCCATCGGTGAATACCCCAAGGCCGCCGACACCATGGGCATCCACGTCATCGCCTGGAAATACGGCATGTCGGTAGTAGCCAACATCTGCGCCGCCATTGCCGGCGTGATATTGTCCATCTGCTTTATGAACTGCTTTGTAGACAACATCTCCTCCGGCCGGGGCTATATGGCGGTGGCCTGTGTCATTCTGGGCCAGTACAGTCCCTTCGGCGCGCTGGCCGGCGGCCTGATCTTCGGTGCGGGCAACGCCCTCCAGATGCGCCTGCAGGCCATCGGCTCCGCCATCCCCACCGACCTGCTGCTGGTCATCCCCATGACCCTGGCCCTCATCATGGTCCTGCTGGTCCGGGGCAAGGCCTCCGCCCGTCCCGCCGGTCTGGCCAAGCCCTACGAGAAATAAGCGTATCCCCTCCACACAGCAAACCGGGAGGCCGGTCCAGAAATGGACCGGCCTCCCGGTGTTTTATTCCTCCGTCTCCGGATGGTGCGCCGCGATGAGCGCCAGCTTCTGTGCCCGGGTCATGGCCTTGACGGCCAGCTCCCGCCGCAGGGCGTCCCCCTTGGCCCCGCAGCGCTCCCGGTAGACCACCTCCACCGGCAGGCGGCTGCGGGTGTACCTGGCGCCCTTTCCCCGGTTGTGTGCAGCGCAGCGGCGGTCCACGTCATCGCTGATGCCGGTATAGAGGGTGCCGTCCCCACAGCGCAGGATGTACACCCACCACTCCTTCCCGCCCCCGCTCATGGCGTTACCTGCCAGCAGGGTACGGCCTGGGACCGCAGCGCCAGCTCACCAAACACCCGCTCCACCAGATCCTCGTACTCCCGGGGGTCGCCGGTCCTGCGCAGCTTTTTCCAGATCCGTTCTCCCCCGTCGAAGAGCCCCTCCAGGTAGCACCAGACCTCCTTCATCCGCAGCATGGCGTTGCGGTCGCTGCCAAAGTCCTGGGCATAGCCCCGGTACAGGGCGTCGTGAAAGTCCTTCAGCACGCCCCGTTCCGTGGCCGGCCCGCCCTTGAGCCGCGCCGCCAGCCCCGGGTCGGCAATGAGTCCCCGGCCCAGCATCACCCGCTCCACCGCCGGGCAGTCCCCTTTCAGGGCGGCCAGGTCCGCCGGACCGTTCAAATCGCCGTTGCAGCACACCGGATTCCGGCTCTCCCGCAGGATGCGCCCCAGGCCCTCCCGCCGGGCCGGGCGGCGGTAGTAGTCGCTGCGCACCCGCAGATGGACGGTGAGCTCACAGATGGGATAGCGGTTATAGAGCTCCAGCAGCGGCCAGAACTCCTCCGGGTCCTCCACGCCCAGCCGGGTCTTGACTGATACCGCCCCTTCCGCCCCGGCGTACACCTGGTCCAGAAATCGCTCCAGCCCCTCCAGGTCCCGGAGGAAGCCGGACCCCTTCCCCTTGGCTACCACTGTGCCCGAGGGGCAGCCAAGGTTCAGATTGACCTCCCGGTAGCCCATGGCAAAAAGCTCGTTGGCTGCCCAGAGGAAGTCCCCGGCGTTTTTGGTCAGGAGCTGGGGGACCACATCCATGCCCCGGTTGCGCTCCGGGTCGATCTCCCGCTTTTCCCGCCGGGTAAACACATGGTACTGGCTGGGAGAGAGGAATGGCGTGTAATACTTGTCCACACCGGTAAAAAAGCGGCTGTGGGTCTGCCGGTAACGGCAGCCGGTGACGCCCTCCATGGGCGCGCAGTAGCAGCGCATAGTCATCCGTCCTTGTCTGTGATACTGATTCCTGATTAAAAAATTTAATCAAGAATCCCGTGTGCTGCGCACACTTGCACCGTGCTAACGCACGCTGCGCCGTCTTATGCAGTTCTTGACGCACCTACGGCGCTATAAAAAGCTTTAAAACTTTTTATCAAGAACTAGTGATAGAATCAAAAGGCCCGCCGGGAGCAGGGTATTGCTCCCGGCGGGCCGGAACGTCCAATCAGAACAGGTCCTTTCGCTTCAGGATAATGGCCACCACACCGATGATGACCACCGCCACGATCAGCGGGAACCACCAGAACTGGTCCAGCGGCAGCCCCATCACGTTCATGCCGTAGAAGCCGAACACAATATTGGGGATGGTGAGCAGGATGGTGATGGAGGTCAGCACCTTCATGATCACGTTCAGGTTGTTGGAGATGACGGAGGCGAAGGCGTCCATCATGCCCGAGATGATGGAGGAGTAGATGTTGGCCATCTCGATGGCCTGGCGCACCTCGATGAGCACGTCCTCCAGCAGGTCGTGGTCCTCCTCGTACAGGGTGATGATACGGCCGCGGAGGATCTTTTCCAGCGTGACTTCGTTGGCCTTCAGGGAGGTGTTGAAGTAGACCAGGGATTTTTCCAGGTCCAGCAGCTGGATGAGCTCCTTATTCCGCTGGGATTTGTAGAGCTGCCGCTCCATATAGTTGTAGATCTTGTCGATCTGCTTGAGGTACTGCAGGAAGCGCTTGGCCACCCGCAGCAGCATATAGAGGATAAAGCTGGTGCGCTTCTGGGTCTCGGCATTCTTCACCAGGCCGTCCTGAAAATCCTTGATGATGGAGGATTCCTTCAGGCAGACGGTGATGATGTGCTTTTCGGTGACGATAATGCCCAGAGGCAGGGTGGAATAGACCACTGCGTCATCCTTTTCCACTGAAGGCACGTCGATGATGATGAGCGTCTGACCGTCCTCGGTGTCGATACGGGAGGTCTCCTCCTCGTCCAGCGCAGCCCGCAGGAAGGTGGGCTCCACATTCAGCGTGGCGGCCACAGTATTGAGTTCGTCCTCGCTGGGATAGGTCAGATTCACCCAGCAGCCGTCCTGGATGGCATCCAGCTTCGTCATTTTTCCGTCAATAGTCTTATGGATCGAGAGCAAAAAAATCACGCCTTTCCATGGCGGGCCGCCTGAACTCAGGCGCAAAAAACCCGCGCATCTGTTTTGTCTCCTGCCGGCGGCGCCATGGGCGCGCCGATACGGCGGCGGCACAGACTGCGCGGGAGTTCCCTCACGCTATCGTCCGGTGCGCCGTTTGCCTGGTCTTGTCCTTTCGTTTTCGACTCCAAGGGTCGCTGCTCACGGCGCATATCACTCCTTTGCTGGCCAAGCAGAATTGTGGAGCTTCCACGCTCCACAAGGGGGCCGGCTCGCCGGTCTCCCTGCCTGGGATACCTGCCCGTCGGACAGGCCCCACGCAGCTTATTATACCCCTCAAATACCCGGATTGCAAGGGAAAAAAGGACGTCTCCCATTTTGCGGGGTGTTCGTAAAACAGTTAAACCGACCTATGGTTACGATCATAGGTCGGTTTTTATGTTATGCACTGGCGCGGCAGCGCCCAGGGCTCCCTTGTGTAAAGGGAGCTGTCAGCGAAGCTGACTGAGGGATTGTTTTACCGCAGCATCAATATACGCACAAACTCCACGGAAATTTCTGCCGACTTCGTTGTTGGGGATACGAATGACTCTCAGACCGTACCCCTCCAGAAAAGCGGTGCGGTCTGCATCTTTCTTGATGTTTCTATCCTCATAGTGTTGAGAACCGTCCAGCTCAATGACGAGTTTTGCTTCT
>JALEZN010000111.1 GCA_022772585.1 Clostridiales bacterium | reverse complement strand
GAGGCCGGCCCCTCTGTGCCCGTGGAGATCATCGGTATGGGCGAGGTGCCCGGCGCCGGCGACGACTTCCACGCCGTGGCCGATGAGCGCATGGCCCGTGAGCTGGTGGAGCAGCGTAAGCACGAGCAGAAGATGGCCGCCTCCAGCCCCGCGGCACAGAAGGTCAGTCTGGAGGATCTGTTCAGCCAGATCAAGCAGGGCGAGATGAAGGAGCTGCCCATCATCGTCAAGGCCGACGTGCAGGGCTCCGCCGAGGCCGTCAAGGCCTCTCTGGAAAAGCTCTCCAACGACGAGGTCCGGGTACGGGTCATCCACAGCGCGGTGGGCGCCATCAACGAGAGCGATGTCATGCTGGCCGCCACCTCCAACGCCATCATCGTTGGCTTCAACGTGCGGCCCGACTCCAACGCCAAGGAGAGCGCCGCCCGCAGCGGCGTGGATATGCGCATGTACCGGGTGATCTACGACGCCATCAACGAGATGGAGGCCGCCATGAAGGGCATGCTGGCGCCCAAGTTCAAAGAGGTGGAGCTGGGCCAGGCCGAGGTGCGCGACGTGTTCCGCATCACCGGCGTGGGCATGGTGGCCGGCTGCTACGTCACCAATGGCAAGATGCAGCGCGGCGCCCAGATGCGCCTGCTGCGGGACAATATCGTCATTTACGACGGCGCCATCGCCTCCCTCCAGCGCTTTAAGGACAGCGTGAAGGAAGTGGCCCAGGGCTACGAGTGCGGCATTACCTTTGAGAAGTTCCAGGACATCAAGCAGGGCGACGTGATCGAGGCCTTCCTGATGGAGCAGATCGAGGTGTAATGCCGCAGGAGACCCCCGCGCAGCGGGGGCGGCGCGCTTGCGCCGTACAGGCGTTTTGCCGCAGGCAAAACCCTGGCGCAGGGCGGATTCACTCCGCCCGAGCATGTGAAAGTCCGGGGTCCCCGCGGGATGGGACATCCTGCGGGGCGTGCGGCATTACCTTTGAGAAGTTCCAGGACATCAAGCAGGGCGACGTGATCGAGGCCTTCCTGATGGAGCAGATTGAAGTTTAAGACTGAAAAAGCCGCCGCAGGCGGCCCCGGACCGCAACCCAACGCAGTGGTTGCGGTCTGGAGAGGACGAGCAGCGAAATGAGCGAGCTTTGCCCCTCGGGGCGAAGCGAGGGATATGGAGCTTGCGAGGACGAGATGGAGCAGATCGAGGTTTAAGACTGAAAAAGCCGCCGCAGGCGGCCCCGGACCGCGACCCAACGCAGTGGTTGCGGTCCGGAGAGGACGAGCAGCGAAATGAGCGAGCTTTGCCCCTCGGGGCGAGGCGAGGGATATGGAGCTTGCGAGGACGAGATGGAGCAGATCGAGGTCTGATCACCGTTGAAAGCGGAGAGTATAAAGCGCGGCGCCATGTCCGGTAAAAGGAAGAGAAGAGGGGCCGCTCCGGCCCCTCTTTTTGTTCAGCAGAGTAGGAGAGAAACGCGATGATCTACTTCACATCCGATCTTCATTTCTGCCATGAAAAAATGATCAGGATTATGGACCGGCCCTTCCGGGACGCGGCGGACATGGAAGAGGGCCTGGTGCAAAATTGGAACAGCCGGGTGACGCCGGAGGATGAGGTGTATATCCTGGGCGACGTGACCATGCGGGGCCGGAAGGAGGCCCGACAGGCGCTGGAGCGGCTCAACGGCCGCAAGTATCTGGTCCGGGGCAATCACGACGGCTTTGCCGACAAGCTGGCTCCGGAGGAAAATCCCCTCCTCTGGGTGCGGGACTACGCCTGCGTGACCTGGCGGGGCATCCCCTTCGTCCTCTTCCACTACCCCATCGCGGAGTGGGACCGGAAGCGCTATGGCGCCATCCACCTCCACGGCCACCTGCACAGCACACCGGAGTACAACCTGGAGCAGCGGCGGCTGGGCCTGCGGCGGTATGACGTGGGCGTGGACGCCAACGGCATGGCCCCGGTGAGCGCCCGGGAGATCGCGGCGTTTTTCGGGGTACAGCCCACGCAAGAGTAAAACGAATGGCAATATAATAGGAGAATATTATGGCGAGTAATCGAATCGGACGCATCAATGAGGAGATCCAGCGGGAGCTGGCCGCCCTGATCCGCAGCGTGAAGGACCCGCGGGTCAAGGGGCTGATCTCCATTACCGCGGTGAATACCACCCCCGACCTGCGCTACGCCAAGATCTTTGTCAGCGTGCTGGACAAGAGCGACGTGAGCGAGGTGGTCAGGGGGCTCAAATCGGCTTCCGGCTATCTGCGGCGGGAGCTGGGCAGCGCGCTGAAGCTGCGCTATACGCCGGAGCTGCTGTTTGAGGAGGACAATTCCATCGACAAGGGAGCCCATATCCTGAGCATGCTCCGGGATCCCCAGGTGGTCAAGCCGGCCAACCCGGCCAACGAGCATATTGATCTGGACGGCGGCGACGAGGAGTGAGCGGTATGACGTACGAGGAAGCGGCGCAGTGGCTGCGCCTGCACGACCGGTATCTGATCCTGACCCACAGGCGGCCGGATGGGGACACTGTGGGCAGCGCTGTGGGCCTGTGCAAGGGCCTGCGGGCCCTGGGAAAGACGGCCTGGATCTGTCCCGGCCTGGGGGAGACCAGCCTGTTCACCCACTATCTGGAGGGCTGCATCGCCCCGGAGGGCTATGAGCCCGACACCGTGGTCAGTGTGGATATCGCCGCCCGGGGGCTTTTTACCCAGCGGGGACAGGCATGGCTGGCGCGGGGCGTCGATCTGGCCATCGACCACCACCCCTCGCAGGAGTTTTTTGCCAAAGAGACCTGCCTGGACGCCGGGCGGGGCGCCTGCGGCGAGCTTGTGTACGACATCCTGAGGGAGCTGGGCCCGGTGACCGCCGAGATGGCCCGGCCCCTCTATGTGGCGGTGTCCACCGATACCGGCTGCTTCCAGTACGGGAACACCACCGCGGCCACCCACCGGGTGGCGGCGGCCCTGATCGAGACCGGCATCGACGTGGCTGCGCTGAACAAGAAGCACTTCCGCACCAAAAGCTGGCCCCGGCTCCAGGTGGAGCGTCTTATTACAGAGCGGATGCACCGCTATGACGGCGGCGCCGTCGCCGTGGCCCCGGTGGGCCTCTCCCTGATGGAGGAGGCCGGAGCCACTGAGGAGGATATGGAGGACATCGCCTCTTTCCTGGGCCAGATCCAGGGGGTGGAGACCAGCGTCACCATCCGGGAGCTGGAGGACGGGAGCTGCAAGCTGTCGGTGCGCACGGCGGCCGGCCTGAACGCCTCTGCCGTCTGTGCCCTGCTGGGGGGCGGAGGCCATGCCGCCGCCGCCGGCTGCACGGTGGCAGGCACGCTGGAGGAGGCCGAGGCTGCCATTATGCAGGCCATCCGGCAGGTGCAGCATGGCTAACGGCATCCTGATCATTGATAAGCCGGAGGACTGGACCAGCCACGACGTGGTGGCCCGGTGCCGCCGGCTGCTGGGAGAGCGGCGCATCGGCCACGCGGGGACCCTGGACCCCATGGCCACCGGGGTGCTGCCCGTCTTTGTGGGCCGGGCCACCCGGGCGGTGGAGTTTGCCAGCGAAGCCGGAAAGGAATATCTGGCCGGATTAAGACTGGGCGTTATCACTGATACCCAGGATACCACCGGCACTGTCCAGGAGGAACGGCCGGTGACAGTGGGCCGCTCAGAGGTGGAGACGGCGCTCTCCGCCTTCCGGGGGGATATTCTGCAGGTGCCGCCCATGTACTCTGCCCTCAAGGTCAAGGGGCAGAAGCTCTATGAGCTGGCCCGGAAGGGCGTGGAGGTGGAGCGGAAGCCCCGGCCGGTGACCATCCACGCCCTGGAGGTGGTGGAGCAGGTCAGCGGCAGCGACTACCTGATCCGGGTGGCGTGCTCCAAGGGTACCTATGTCCGTACCCTCTGCCACGACCTGGGCCAGGCCCTGGGCTGCGGCGGGGCCATGTACTCCCTGCGGCGGACCCGGGCGGCGGGCTTCGGCCTGGACCGGGCGGTGACCATGGCGGAGCTGGAAAAAGCGGCGGAGCGGGGAGAGGCGGAAGCCCTCCTGACGCCGGTGGACGCCTATTTTGAGCAGTATCCCGCCCTCACTGTGGACGAGAGGCGGGAGCGCTCCATCCGCAACGGAGCCGGCTTCCCCCAGCGGGGGGAGGACGGGCTCTACCGGGTATACAGCCCCGGCGGCGCCTTTTTGATGCTGGGGCGGCTGGAGGGCGGCCGGATGACCGCGGTGAAGAGCTTTTTCGAGGTGTAGCACGTGGAAGAGAGAGAACAGAAGGGGCGTGTCATCGCCCTGGGCTTTTTTGACGGGGTCCATCTGGGCCATGGGGCCCTGCTGCGCCGGGTGCGGGAGGCGGCGCAGGCCGAAGGGGCCGTCCCATCGGCGGTGACCTTCACCATCCACCCGGAGAACCTGATCCTGCACAATCCCATGCCCCTGCTCAGCTCCCCGGCCGACCGGGCCGACCTGATGCGGCGGTATTACGGCATCCGGGACGTGATCCTGGTCCCCTTTGACGAGCGGATGATGCACATGCACTGGCGGGATTTCATCACCGAATATCTGGTGAAGGAGTACCGCGCCGTCCACCTGGTGGCGGGGCACGACTTCCACTTCGGCTACAAGGGGGAGGGCAACCCCCGGCGCCTGGCCGAGACCTGCCGGGAGCTGGGAATCGGCTGCGACATCATCCCCAAGGTGGAGGAGGACGGCATCACCATCTCCTCCACGTACATCCGTACCCTCATCGCCCAGGGGGAGATGGAGCGGGCCAACCTGTTCCTGGGCCACCCCCACACCCTGACCAATACGGTCCGCCATGGCAAGCGGCTGGGCTCCGCTCTGGGCTTTCCCACGGTGAACCTGCAGTTCCCGGCGGGGGTGCTGGTTCCTGCCTTCGGCGTATACGCCTGCAGGGTCTGGCTGGAAAACGGGGAAAGCCGCATGGCGGTGACCAACGTGGGCACCCGTCCCACAGTGGATGACGGGGACCGGGTCAACGCCGAGGGCTTCATTCTGGACTTTGACGGGGACCTCTACGGACAGAGCGTGCGGATGGAGTTCTACAAGCGCCTGCGGGGAGAGAAGAAATTCCCCAGCCTGGAGGAGCTGCGGGATGAGGTCATGCGCAATGCCGACGAGACCCGGGCCTATTTTGCGGACGGACGGTAAAGGATATAAAAGCGGACCGGGAGGCTCCCGGTCCGCTCTATCTTTTTATTCCTGCCGGGGCGGGCGGAGGCGCTCTCCCACCCTGGAGCCCTTGTTTTTCCGGTTGTACTCGGCCAGAAAAGCGGAGATCTGGCCCTGAGCCTGCTCCACCTCCTGCTTAAAGATCCGGGCCGACACCCGCAGAGCCCCATGGCCCAGGATGATGAGCTGCTCCGCGCCGTCCGACGTGGCCACCCGGACCCGGTGCTCCCGGGCGATCTCATAGGTGGCCTTCTCGATATAGCTGTCGGCGGTCTCGGCCTCCTTGGTATAGACCACGTGGATATTGTGGTATTTGGTCACCGAGCCCGGGTTGCCCTTGACCTTGTATGCGTCAAAGACCACGATGACCACGCATTTGCGGAAGCCCTGGTAGTTGGACAGGATGTCCAGCAGCAGCTGCCGGGCGGCGTCCAGACTGCTCTGAGCCGCCGCCTTCAGCTCGTCCCAGGCGTAGATGATGTTGTAGCCGTCCACCAGCAGGTATTCCGGCCCCCGGTCCTGGCTGCGGATGTTGTACTTCCCCTCGTCCAGGCTGGTGCGGGCGGGTTTGGGCTGGGGGCGGAAGGCCTCCCGCTCCACCTTGCCGTAGGTCCGCTCGTAGATGGCCTGGAGCTCTTTGTCGTCGGCCAGGGAGCCTGAAAGACGGCCGCCGGCGGGCCGCTCTTCCTGCTCCGGCTCCGCCGCCGCGCCCAGGCGCACTCCGCTGTCCACATGCATGTAGCTTCGGACCTGGTCCCAGGGGACGGTGAAGCCCGCACCATGGGCGCAGAACACCGAGCCGGTGGGGTTTTCCGTGTCCCGCTCGCTGTCATAGCCCAGGGCGGCCACCACCTCCTCAGTGTTGTGGCAGGGGCGGTAGCCCCCGGGGACGCAGAAGAGCCGTCCCCGGCCCCGGGTATAGGCGGTGACCTCTGTCCAGTAGCCCTGGAGGGAAGCCACCGGGGCCGCGCCGGTGAGGACGGCCATATCCCCCTCGGTCTCCGGGGGCTGAAAGACGCCGTGGCGCTGCTGCAGGTCGGACATGGCCCGGCCCAGGTTTTCCGACGGCACCTCCAGGCGCACGTCATACCAGGGCTCCAGCAGGACGCTCTCGGCGCTCTTCAGGCCCTGGCGCACGGCCCGGTAGGTGGCCTGGCGGAAGTCGCCCCCCTCGGTGTGCTTCAGGTGGGCCCGGCCGGCCACCAGGGTGAGCTTCATATCGGTAATGGGGGAGCCGGTGAGGACGCCGGGATGCTCCCGCTCCATGAGATGGGTGAGGATGAGCCGCTGCCAGTTCCGGTCCAGCACGTCCTCGCTGCATGCGGAGGCGAAGGAGAGGCCGCTGCCCCGCTCCCCCGGCTCCAGCAGGAGGTGGACCTCGGCATAGTGGCGCAGGGGCTCATAGTGGCCCACGCCCTCCGCCGGGGCGGCGATGGTCTCCCGGTAGACGATACTGCCCCGGCCGAAGGAGACCTCCAGACCAAACCGCTGGGCGATGCGCCGGCGCAGGATCTCCAGCTGCACCTCGCCCATGAGCTGGATATGGATCTCCCGCAGGTGCTCGTTCCACACCAGGTGGAGCTGGGGGTCCTCCTCCTCCAGCTCCCGCAGTTTGAGCAGGGCGGTGTGGGGGTCGCACCCGTCGGGCAGGATGACCTGATAGGTGAGCACCGGCTCCAGCAGCGGGAGGGCGGCGCCGGCCTCCGTGCCCAGCCCCTCCCCGGCGAAGGTGCGGCTCAGGCCGGTGACGGCGCACACCGTACCGGCGGGGGCCTCGCTCACCGTCTGGAAGCGGCTGCCCGAGTAAATGCGGAGCTGGTCGGCCTTTTCCTCCCAGCGGTCGTTCTCCGGGCCGCCGGAGAGAAGGGCCTTCACCTTCAGCGTGCCGCCGGTGACTTTGAGATAGGTGAGCCGGGCGCCCTGGGGGTCCCGGGCGATCTTGTACACCCGGGCGGCGAATTCCGCCGGGTAGTCGGGGCAGCGGGCGTAGCGGGCCAGGCCCGCGAGAAATTCGTCCACACCCTCCAGCCGGAGGGCGGAGCCGAACCAGCAGGGGAAGAGTCTGCGAGCGGCGATGAGGGAGACAATCTCCCCGTCTGGCACCGTGCCGGTATCCAGATAGGCGGTGAGGGCCTCCTCGCCGCACATGGCCACCGCCTCGTGGAAGGGATCTCCCTTCTGGGTAAAATCGACGCAGTTCTCGTCCAGCCGCCGGCGCAGCTCCTCCAGAACGGCCTGCCGGTCGGCTCCCGCCAGGTCCATCTTGTTGACAAAGAGGAAGGTGGGCACGTGGTAGCGCTCCAGCAGCCGCCACAGGGTGCGGGTGTGGCCCTGTACGCCGTCGGTGCCGCTGATGACCAGAATGGCGCAGTCCAGCACGTGGAGGGTGCGCTCCATCTCGGAGGAGAAGTCCACGTGGCCCGGCGTGTCCAGCAGCGTGACCTCCAGCCCGTCCAGAGGCAGCACCGCCTGCTTGGAGAAGATGGTGATGCCCCGCTCCCGCTCCAGTGCGTCGGTGTCCAGAAAGGCGTCCTGATGGTCCACCCGCCCCAGCTTTTTCAGATTTCCGCTCCGATAGAGCATGGCCTCGGACAGGGTGGTCTTTCCCGCGTCCACATGGGCCAGTATCCCAACGACCAGTTTTTTCATCGTATTCCCCATTCGGTTTGTCAGACTGCTCTTATTTTAATGTTTACTGAACAAAGCCGAAAGCCTTGAAAGCCTTGGCTTTCAAGGCCAACTGGCTTTATTCGAGCGCAAGGTTTTTGGGCGAAACAGCCCAAAAACCTTGCACGTTCCGGTGGAGCGCTGCGGTACTCCACCGGAAATACACATTGTAACAATGTCTCAATTCGATCAAAAGGGCTGAAAATGGCCCTTTTGATCGAATTGTGCGGCAACTGCCGCACGAATAAACCGCTTTACGGTTTATTCAGCAGACATTATTTTAGCCGTTTTCGGCCGTTTGTGCAACGGTAGGGAGGGCGCGCTTTCGCGGGCCAAGAAAAGGGCAGTCCCCCAAAAGGGAACTGCCCCATCTGCTGGGAGCTGTTTCGCGGTCAGTCCGGCAATCCGTGCCGGACGAGTTCTCCCGTCCAGGGGACGCCCCGCTGCATGGCGCGGCAGTAATCCAGATAAATGTCGCGGTAGTTCCGCCAGACAGAGTCTGCGCTTGTTTCCGTGCCGGAAACGGAGAGCACAGAAAAAGTGAGGGTTTCAGGGAGCTTGTCTATACTGGAAAATACCTTCTCTGCGCCCCGGTAATCGCCCCTGTCGATCAGGGCAAGACCTGCCAGCCGGGGATTGATCTCCGGGTGAGCGATGAAATAGTCTCCCAAGCCACCATAGTCCTTTTCCGCGGCAGCGATGAGCGCCTGTACCCGCTCCAACGCGGCGCTGAGTATGTTCCGGGACAGGAGCAGCAGCTCCTCGCGTTCCGCCTCCCGCACCGGCGTCCCGCTCTCCCAGGGGAAGGGATGGGTCCCGCGTTCGATCAGGGCATTACATGCACCGCCGCCGTCGCAGCGTCTCCGGTCTGTGAACCTGGGCGCGGCGCCGGGGTGCGTGACGGCGAGCTGCAGTTCGTCAAACCGCCAATACTTTAAGCTCAGATACAGGTAAATGGGGAGCGTTCCGTCCTGCGGGGCTCCCTGGGGCGTGAAATGGACGCTCCAAAAATACGGCCCGTCCTTTTTATACAGATAGCGGCTGGAAGAAACACTGACTTTATATTTTTTGTATTTATCCGAACGGAGGGCCTCTTTCATGGCTTCATATAACGGATCGCTGCGCATGTTCATCACCTCACACTGGGTGCTGGGTATATTATAGCGGAGATCCGTTTTTGATTCAAGCTGTCCGAAGGAGGGAAAGAACGTGATTCCCGCTTATGCTCATGCAGCGGGGAGGGGATTTCGACTTGACGCGGCGGTCGAAAAGAAGTATAATTCCTGTATATTTACTTTAAACTGTAAAAGCGCATTGCTTTAAAGCGAAAAAAATCAAAAAGTTCAGGGGGCATTTACTATGGCTAAGGTCAGTTTTTTCAGCGGCGAGCGGGTGCCGCTGGAGATGCATAAGGTCCGTATCGTGCAGAAGCTCTATCTGCCGCCGGTAGAGGAGCGGCTCCAGCACATTACGGAGGCGGGCAACAACACCTTCCTGCTCCAGAACCGGGACGTGTTTTTGGACATGCTCACCGACAGCGGCGTCAACGCCATGAGCGACAACCAGATGGCGGCCATGATGCAGGCCGACGACAGCTATGCCGGCAGCGAGACCTTCAACCGCCTGGAACGCAAGCTCCATGAGATCTTCGGCATGGACTATTTCCTGCCTGCCCACCAGGGCCGGGCCTGTGAGAACATCCTGGCCTCGGCCTTTGTGAAGCCCGGCGACGTGGTGCCCATGAACTTCCACTTCACCACCACCAAGTCCCACATCACCCGCCTGGGCGGCTCGGTGGAGGAGCTGGTCATTAAAGAGGGCCTGAATCCCA
Organism: Clostridiales bacterium; assembly: GCA_022772585.1. Classification (GTDB taxonomy): domain Bacteria; phylum Bacillota; class Clostridia; order Oscillospirales; family Oscillospiraceae; genus Pseudoflavonifractor_A. The sequence goes on along the minus strand of JALEZN010000111.1, from coordinate 14,358 downwards.
CCAGCAGCTATCCCTTCAAGGGCAATTTCGACGTGCCCCGGCTGCGCGCCCTCATCGAGAAGGTAGGACCGGAGCACATCCCCTTCCTGCGGCTGGAGGCGGGCACCAACCTCATCGGCGGCCAGCCCTTCTCCCTGCAGAACGCCAAAGAGGTCACCGACCTTTGTAAGGAGTACGGCATCATGACCGTGCTGGACGCCTCCCTGCTGCAGGACAACCTGTATTTCATCAAGCAGCGGGAAGAGGCCTGCAAGGACATGTCCATCCGGGAGATCACCCGGGCCATGGCCGATATGATGGACGTGATCTACTTCTCGGCCCGCAAGCTGGGCTTTGCCCGGGGCGGCGGCATCTGCATCCGGGACGAGGCCACCTGCCTGAAGATGAAGGAGTACATCCCCCTGTACGAGGGCTTCCTCACCTACGGCGGCATGTCGGTCCGGGAGATGGAGGCCATCGCCGTGGGTCTGGAGGAGACCATGGACGAGGACGTGATTTCCCAGGGGCCCCTCTTCATCGAGTACATGGTGGGCGAGCTGGCCAAGCGGGGCATCCCGGTCATCACCCCCGCCGGCGGTCTGGGCTGCCATCTGAATGCCTCTGAATTTGTGCCCCATATCCCGCAGTCCGAGTATCCCGCCGGCGCGCTGGCCGCGGCCATGTACATCGCCGGCGGCGTCCGGGGTATGGAGCGGGGCACCATCAGCGAGCAGCGGGAGCCTGACGGCAGCGAGCGCTTCGCCGAGATGGAGCTGCTCCGTCTGGCCCTGCCCCGCCGTGTGTTCACCCTGTCCCAGGTCAAGTACGCCGTGGACCGCATCGACTGGCTGTACCAGAACCGGGAACTCATCGGCGGCCTGAAATTCGTGGAGGAGCCCGCCGTGCTGCGCTTCTTCTTCGGCCGGCTGGCCCCCACCTCCGACTGGCAGGAGAAGCTGGTGGCCAAGTTCCGGGCCGACTTCGGAGACAGCCTGTAAAAGGACATAGGAGCATAAAAGTACCGCCGGCGGGCAAATGCCCGCCGGCGGTCTGTTTTACGCCTGCTCCCGTTTGGCCAGCCGCAGAAGGATGGCGGTGCGGTCATCGGTGGCGCCGCCCCTGCGGCTCCCCTCGTCGATGAGAAGGCGGGTGAGCTCCTTGGGACTGGCGCCGTCAAAGGCCCGCAGCTTCTCCCGCAGCCACACGTCCCCGTCGCCGCCGGCCACCCCGTCGGACACCATGAGTACGCAGTCCCCCGGCTCCAGCTGGAAGCGGCCCACGTCAGGAGCGGCGTTGGAGCCGGGGGCCAGCCCGGCGGGAAGGGTGGAGGCCGAGATACGGGTGACGGTGCCGCCCTTTTTGATATAGGTGGGGGCGGCGCCGTATTTGTACACCGCCCCGCTGCCGGTGAACAGGTCCAGCCGCAGCAGGTCGATGGTGGTAAAGCCGCCGGTCTCCTCCCCCTGGAGGGCCAGTGCCCCCCACATGGTGCGCAGCGCCTCTTCCGGAGCCACTCCGGCCCGGAGGAAGCCCTCCAGCAGCCGCACGGCCTCGCTGCTCTCCCGGTGGGCGGCGCTTCCGCTGCCCATGCCGTCGCACAGGAGCACGAAGAGACTGCCGTCCTCCCGCTTGAACCAGGTTCCGGTGTCGCCGGACACGGTCTCACCGTCCTTCTTCCGGGCGGCCACCCCCGCCAGCGCCATAAAGGGCTCCTGCTCCACCAGCACCAGACGCCCCCGGCGCAGGGGGGTCTCATCCGCCGGGCGCAGGGGCACGGCCAGGAGCTGGGAGAGCTTTTTGACCGCCTCAGGCCGCCGGAGGGGCTGGAGCCCCGGGCCCTCGATCTCCAGCCGCAGGTGGCCGGCCTGATCGTAGTAGACGGCGGGGTCTGCCTCCACCCCCAGGGCGGCGAAGTGCTGCCGCAGCCGCCGCTCCCGCACCGGGTCGGGGGAGAGCTCGGCGGAGAGCTCGGCTGCGGCGGAGCCCAGGGCGGCTGAGAGTCCGGCGTACTGGCGGCAGACCTCCTCCCGGCTCTCCCGCAGCCGGCTCTTGAACTGGCGGCGGTAAAAAAGGGCGGAGAGCTCCTCATTGGCGGCCGAGAGGAACTGGGGGAACTTCTGGCAGCGGCTGGAGAAGTGCTGGGGAAAGTCGCAGCCCTCCCCCTTGCCCCGCTCCAGCATGGCGGGAAGGGCGTCGTTGAGGGCGTTGTAGGTGTCCACATAGTCCCGCTGCCAGCAGATGAGCTGCTGGGGGCAGCTTTTGCACACCCGGTTGGCTGTCCGGTCAAAGATGCCGGCGGCGTCATTGTCGTTGGGATCGGGGGAGGAGAAGACGCCGCGGAGGGCGTCATGGAGCTCCCGGAAGGCCTGGGCAGTGCCCTCCAGCCGGGCCCGGGCGTAAGCGCGGGCCTTGCTCTCGGTGTCCCGCCGGGGCTCCCGCACCAGCAGGGAGCGGAGCTGCCGCAGGCCCCGCTCGGGCAGGAGCAGGAAAAGGACCGACGCGGCGAATACCTCGTAGAGCACGGAGAGGTGGACGCCGGTGTTCCAGGTCCACAGCACGGCCACCGCGTTGGCCAGCACATAGGCCAGGGCGGTGAAGAGGCGGCCCTGCCGGTGAAAGACCCCGGCCATAACGCCGGAGAAGGCGTAAGCCATGGAGTAGAAGGCCATGCCCTCCCCTGCCAGGTCCATGCCCATCCCGGCGGTGATGCCGATGGCGGCACCCGGGCCCATGCCTCCGGCATAGGCGCAGGCCATCACCACCAATGCGGCGGCCAGCCGCCCCACTGAGAGATCCCCCAGGAAGGTGACCCTGGACAGGGTCAGGAGCACCGTGCCCCCCAGGATGAGCAGGCTCACCGTCTGCCGCAGGGTGAGGGGGTCCTCCTCCCGGTTTTCCCGCCAGGGGGAAAAGGCAATGCGGTAGAAGTAGGCCGACGCGCCGGCGAGGAGTATCTCCGTGCCGAAAAAGATCAGGTTCTCCGGCGTCCAGCCCCGGTCGGAGAGGTAGACGAAGCCGGTGACCGCGTCCATCCCGGCGGCAGCCAGGGGCATGAACCAGGCCGCCCGGTAGGGGCGAATGTCATAAAAGGCGAAGGCCACCGAGAACACCAGAATGGCCGCCGCCGCGTACCGCAGCCCCTCGGCAAAACCCAGAAAGACCAGGTAGCCGAAGCAGGCGCCCAGCAGGGCGGAAAAGCCGTCCAGTCCCGAGCCGGAGGCCGCCACCATTCCCAGTCCAAAGGGGGCGTATCCGCCGAAGAGCTCCGCCCCCGCCAGGACCGCGCTGAGCAGGAAGCGCATGGCGCACTCGGCGCACCGCACCAGCGCCGGCGCCCGCAGCACCAGCCGCCCGGTCTCCCGCATCTCCTCGCTGACCCGGGCCGCCCGGGTTCTCAGATCGTTTTTTGCTGCCATCTCGGCTCCTCCTGTCTGTTCCGCGCAGATGCGTGGTCTTTTGTTCCACTTGAGTATAAACCATATTATGGAAAAAGATGGTCGGAAGAGGAGGAGAAGCCGGGGAAATCAGGCCCGCCGGAAAGCGCTTGCCCGAAGCTCCGCGATATGGTATGATGAACAGAATGAGAAACCGATGGAACAGTGAGGAATCACCGTGAAGATAGGCAATGTCACCATACCGACGCCGCTGGCGCTGGCCCCCATGGCGGGGGTCACCGACCTGGGCTTCCGGGCCGTGTGCCGGGAGCTGAGCGGCTGCTATACCATTACCGAGATGGTCAGCTCCAAGGCCCTGTGCTACCAGGACAAAAAATCCATCCCCCTGCTGAAGCTGGCGGAGGGGGAGCACCCCGCCGCGGCTCAGATCTTCGGCAGCGACCCGGCGTGTATGGAGCAGGCCGCAGGCATCGCCGGGGAGGTGTCGGGGGCGGAGATCATCGACATCAACATGGGCTGTCCCGTGCCCAAGGTGGCCCAGAGCGGGGACGGCTCCGGCCTGATGCGCACCCCGGAGCTGGCCGCCCGGGTGCTGGAGGCGGTGGTCCGGGGGGCGGGCGGCCGCCCGGTGACGGTGAAATTCCGCCTGGGCTGGGACAAGGGCTCCATCAACTGCGTGGAGTTCGCCCGGATGATGGAGCAGGCGGGGGCCGCCGCCGTCACGGTCCACGGCCGCACCCGCAAGCAGATGTACGCCGGGGAGGCCAACTGGGACTATATCCGCCTGGTGAAGGAGGCGGTGAGTGTTCCGGTCATTGCCAACGGCGACGTGTTCTCTCCCCAGGCCGCCCTGCGCATCCGCAAGGTCACCGGGGCGGACATGGTCATGGTGGGCCGGGGGGCCTTCGGCAATCCTTGGCTGCTGCAGCAGTGCGCCGCCGCCCTGAAGGGGGAGGAGATCCCCGAATTACCCCCGCTGACACAGCGGTGCGACACGGCGGTGCGGCAGTTCGAGCTCAACGCCGCCCACAAGGGGGAGAAGATCGCCTGTCTGGAGGCCCGGCGGCACTACGCCTGGTATCTCAAAGGCGTGCCCTACGCGGGCTATTATAAGGAGCAGATCTCAAAGATCTCCGCCATGGAGGATATTTACCGGATTACAGAAGGAATCAAGCGGGACCTGCGGTAAGTCCCGCGGGAAGCTTTGAGAGAAAGGACGGTGAAGCCGTGTCAACCGAATCGGAGCGCATCGCCCGGGCCAGGCAGGGGGACGAGGCGGCCTTCGCCGCCCTGGTGGAAGAACACCAGAGCCGGGTGTACAACCTGGCCCTGCGGATGACGGGAAACCCGGAGGACGCCGCCGACCTGGCCCAGGAGGCCTTTGTCAACGCCTGGCGGGGGCTGGCCAGGTTTCAGGGAGAGAGCTCCTTTGCCACCTGGCTCTACCGCCTGACCACCAATGTGTGTATCGATTTTCTGCGCCGGGAGAAGCGGCGCGGCGCGCTGTCCATGACCATCTCGCTGGACGGTGACGAAGAGGAGCGGCAGGCCGAGGTGCCCGACCATCGCTATGATCCCCACCGGGAGGCTGAGCGGCGGGAGCTGCGGGAGGCTATCCGGGGCGGACTGGCACAGATGTCTGAGGAGCACCGGCAGGTGCTGGTGCTGCGGGAGCTGGACGGATTCTCTTATGCCGAGATCGCCGGCCTTTTAAAGCTGGAGGAGGGGACGGTGAAATCCCGCATCGCCCGGGCACGGCTGGCCCTGCGGAAGTATTTGCTGTCCACCGGGAACTTTTCCGGCTCAGGTTCGTCTACAGGACAGTAACAGCCCATCTGATCCCCGGAGAGAAAGGAGGGAGTGCCCATGGTCTCCTGTGACGAGGCGCTGGAGCTGATCAGCGCCGGAGTGGACGGCGAGCTTACAGCGGAAGAAACGCGTATATTGGAAGAGCATCTGGATCATTGCCAGGCGTGCCGGGCGCTCCTGGAGGAGCTCCGGTCCATCCATGAGGAGATGCCCGGCCTGAACGTCCCGGCGCCCGCCGGCCTGACCCGGGGAGTCATGGAGCGGGTGCGGGCGGAAAAGGTGGTCCCCATGAAGCCCGTCCGTTCTGCCCGGAAGCGCTGGAGAACCTGGGCGGCCAGCGCCGCGGTATTCGCCGTGGTGCTTCTGGGGGCAGGCACGCTGCGGCATGAGACGGCCCCCGCTGCCAACGAGGCCACGGCGGCACAGGGCGCCCGGATCGAGACCACCTCCGGCAGCACCGCCCCGGTCCCTGAGCCTGAGACGGCCGCCGCCGGGAGGAGCGGCGGAACCGCTTCCGACGTCTATGGCGGCGGCGCCCCGGAGAGCGCCGCCCCGGCGGAGGGAGCCGAAAGGACGGACGGCGGGGAAAACGGCTCTGCCGAAGATAAGAAAACAGGACCGGCCCTGTTTTCTGCTGTGCCGGATGCCCTTGGCGAAGAGGAGAGCGCCGCCATGGAGCGGCTGCTGGAGGAGCTGGAGTGGGAAGACTATACCTGGCTCTCGCCCGAAGCAGCCATGACGGAGCGGGACGGGGAGAAGCTGATCCTCACCTGCGACGGCCTGACGGAGGACGGCGGGAGCTGTGCCTTCCGGCTGGAGCGGGGGGACGGGACCCCGGTGGCCCGCTATCTGGTGGAGCTGGACGGGGGCGCGGTGACGGAAGAACCCTCTGAGCCCTGATTTGACACAATGAACAATTCGGTTTTTACGTCTGAAAAGGTCTGTGGGCAATCTCCACAGACCTTTTTTCCTGTTTTTTTGCTGATTTGCGTGATTTGCACTATTTTTCTAAAATTGCAGTTGCCATGATGCTGGTTTTGAGTTATAATGACTAATGTCAGTCGTGATGATCCATCGGGGCACACTGCTGGCCCGATTTCAAACGCAAGGAGAGGAAACATATGAGCTATTCCGCGCAAAACATCCGCAACATCTGCCTGCTTGGCCACGGCAGCAACGGCAAGACCACCCTGGCAGAGAACATGCTGTATCTCACCGGCGGCTCCATCCGCATGGGTTCTCCTGTGGACGGCAATACCGTTTGTGATTACGATCCCGAGGAGATCCGCCGTCAGATTTCCATCTCCCTGGCGGTGGCTCCCGTGGAGTATAAGGGCTGCAAGATCAATGTGCTGGATACGCCGGGCTACTTCGACTTCTGCGGCGAGGCCATCGAGGCCCTGAGCGTCTCGGGCGCGGCCGTCATCGTCTGTTCCGCCAAGGCGGGCATGAGCGTGGGCGCCGAGAAGGCGTGGGAGTACTGCGAGTCCCGCAAGATGCCCCGCATCCTCTACATCTCCAAGACCGACGAGGAGAACTCCGACTATAACGCCGCCTTCGCCACTCTGCGCGAGCGCTTCGGCAAGAATATCGCCCCCGTGGTGGCCCCCATCTGGGACGCGGACAAGAAGGTCATCGGCATCATCGACGTGCTCCATAAGCGGGCCTACGAGATGCGCGGCGGCAAGCGGGTGGAGATCCAGGTGCCCGACGACAAGCTGGCCGTGCTGGACGAGCTGTACGACGCCCTGAAGGAGTCGGTGGCCGAGACCAGCGAGGAGTTCATGGACAAGTACTTCAACGGCGAGGACTTCACCTACGCCGAGATGGTCCAGGGCCTGCGCCAGGGCGTGCGGGACCTGTCCCTCTTCCCCGTGGTCTGCGGCTCCGCCGTCCAGGGCCTGGGCACCCTGATGCTGCTGGACACCATTGTGGACCTGGTCCCCAACCCGCTGGAGGGTTCCCCCGAGGTGGTGGAGAATGCCGACGGCGAGCTGGAGGAGTATGTCCTGTCCGACCGCGCCTATCCCTGCGCCTATGTGTTTAAGACCACCTCCGACCAGTACGGCAAGTACTCCTACGTGAAGGTGCTCTCCGGTTCCATCACCCCCGATATGCCCATGGTCAATGCCCGCACCGGCGAGACCATGAAGCTGGGCCGCCTGTATGTGGTCAAGGGCAAGAAGACCGAGGAGGTCAAGGAGCTGGTCTGCGGCGACATCGGCGCTGTGGCCAAGATGGACGCCCTCAAGACCGGCGATACCCTGTGCGACAGCCGCAAGGTCATCAAGGTCGCCCCCCTGCCCCTCCCCGAGCCCTGCTATTCCGTGGCCATCGCCCCCAAGACCAAGGGCCAGGAGGACAAGATCGCCGCCGGTCTGACCCGTCTGAATGAGGAGGACCTGACCTTTAACTGGATGAGCAACGCCGAGACCCGCCAGATGGTGGTCTCCGGCACCGGCGATATGCAGATGGACGTGCTGGTGTCCAAGCTGAAGAACCGCTTCAGCGTGGAGGCCGAGCTCTCTATCCCCCGCGTGGCCTACCGCGAGAAGATCCGCAAGAAGGTGGAGGTCCAGGGCCGCCACAAGAAGCAGTCCGGCGGCCACGGCCAGTTCGGCGACGTCAAGATCCGCTTCGAGCCCGGCGAGAGCGAGGAGCTGGAGTTCTGCGAGGAGGTCTTCGGCGGCGCGGTGCCCAAGAACTACTTCCCCGCCGTGGAGAAGGGCCTGCGTGAGGCCGTGCAGCGCGGTGTGCTGGCCGGCTATCCCGTGGTCAACCTGAAGGCCACCCTGTACGATGGCTCCTACCATCCCGTGGACTCCTCCGAAATGGCGTTCAAGACGGCGGCCCAGCTGGCCTACAAGGCCGGCCTGCCCGACGCCAACCCCACCATCCTGGAGCCCATCGGCGAGCTGAAGGTCACCATCCCCGACAGCTACATGGGCGACATCATCGGCGACCTGAACAAGCGGCGCGGCCGCGTCATGGGCATGAACCCCGACGGCAAGGGCAACCAGATCGTGGAGGCCGAGGTCCCCATGGCCGAGATGATGACCTACGCCATCGACCTGCGCTCCATGACCCAGAGCCGTGGCTCCTTCACCTTCCACTTTGTCCGCTATGAGGAGGCTCCTCCCGTGGCCCAGCAGAAGGCCATCGACGCCGCCAAGGCCATTCAGGACCTGGACAACTGACCGTAAAAAACAGCGCTCCCCCGGCATTCGCGTGCCGGGGGAGCGTTTTTATGTGTTCAGCGGCGTGTTCAGCGGCCGGCGCCGCGCCGTTCATGAAGGCTGACAGCCAGACTGGCCAGGGAGGCGGCGCAGAGGATGCCCAGGGCAATGGCTCCCGCCTCGGAGAGGAGAAGCCGGGCCCGCTGGCCGAAGGACTCATAGTCTCCCCGGACGAAGAAGCTCATCATATAGTACAGGTCGCCGCCGGGGATAAGGGGAACAAGCATGGGGACCAGCAGCATGAGCACGGGAGCCTTGAGCACCCGGGCCAGTACCTCGCTGAGCAGGGCCACAGCCAGGGTGGCGCAGAGCAGGGCGGGGAATACGTCCAGCCCGTGGCACACGCCGGCCAGATAGACCACCCAGCCCAGGCCGCCCCCCAGCATGGACCAGATCAGCTTCCGGCCCCGGATGTTGAAGAGAATGGAAAAGCCCAGGGCGCCCACGCAGCCCATGGCGGTCTGAAGAACATACCACGCCATGCCCTCACCTCCAGAAATGCATCAGCACTACAGCAAAGCCGATGGCGATGGCCAGAGCTTTCAAAATGGCCTCGCTGATGCCCAGAAGGCCGGAAATGGTGTCGCCGCTGATCATATCCCGCAGAGAGGTGGTAAAGGCGATGCCTGGGATGAGGAGCATGATGTTGCCGATGGTGATCTTGTCGGGATTCTGTCCCAGTCCCAGGGAGACCATGGCCACCACCGCCAGGGCGGCCAGCATGCTGCTGAGCAGGTTGAGCAGGATGCTGTTGAGCCGCAGCCGGGCGCCAAAGCGCAGGGAGGCGAAGAGGAGAACACCGGAGCAGGCGGCGGCCAGCGCGTCGGAGAAGGTGCCCCCGAAGAAGATGGAGAAGGCGGCCGAGATCATGGCATACATGGCGCACTGGGCCTGAAGCGGATACGCGGGCGCCCGGCGCAGCCCGTCCACAGCCTGCCGGAAGCGGGGCACGTCCACAGGCCGGGCGCAGAGGGAGCGGGACAGGGCGTTGACCCGCTCCACCCGGCCCAGATCGGTATCCCGGGCCATGATGCGACGGGTCTGGGTGATGACCCGGCCCTCCGGCGTGTGGACGGTGAGTACGATGCTGGAGGTAATGGTGAACACGTCGGCCTTGGAGAAGCCGTAAACGGCGCACAGCCGGGAGATGGTGTCCTCCACCCGCATCACTTCGGCGCCGCTGGTGAGCAGCAGCTCCCCCATGTCCAGGATGCAGGAGAGGACCGCCTCGTTCCGGGCGGGATCGGCGGTGGGTGATGCGGCCCGCGCCGGGGTGGATGGCTCCATGGAACAGCCGCCTCCTTCTTGCGGTAAGATGAAATATCTGTCTCAGATTATAGCAAGTCCCGCCGCCGGCGGCAAGAGGGAGGGACGGCGTCCGGGAGCGAAACAGGCCGCCGCAGAGGAACGCTCTGCGGCGGCCTGTTGATTCAGGGCTCGCGCTCGGTGCTGTAGATCACTGTGGGCTCAAAATCCAGCAGATGCTGCACCACCTTGCAGTGTCTGGCTTCAGCAATGAGCTGCTCTTTCAGCTCTTCGGGAAATTCCCGGGGGAGCACGATATTGGTCCGGAACTCCCTGACCTCCCGGTTGTCCTCAGCCAGCACCAGGTCCATCTGGACGCGGAGGGCTTCGGTGGGGATGTGGTGCTCGGCGCAGAAATTCCGCACATGGATGCCCTGGCAGGCGGTCATGGCAGCCAGGAAGGTGTCCCAGGGGGTGGGCGCGCTGCCGTCGCCGCCGTATTCCTTGGAGTAGTCGGTATGGAATTCCACCACCTTGCCGCTGCCGGGGCTGAGTACCTGGATATCGGTCCGGTAACCGCCGGGAAAGCTGGCCTGTGTACGATGCTTCATCCTGTCACTTCCTGCTTCCGGTAATTATTCAAAGTAGTTGACGTTGAAGGCGTCAGACTCGAACATGGGGACCTTGGCGCCCTTGTAGGTCTCGGCCAGATGGGCGGCGTACTCATCGGTGTGCATGGCGTCGTCCATCAGCTTCAGCCACTCCGCGTCCGCGTTCTCCTCGGCCACCACCAGGCAGGTACCGGCCACGGTCATGGTGACGTCCATGCCCTCGATGGCCAGCAGGTGGGCGGGCTTGGCGGGATCATCGGAGAGATAGACGGTAACAGCGGTGACGGTGATGCAGTCCACATCGTCAAAAGCGCCCCACTTGCTTCTGGACTCCATCTCCAGGATCTCGATGTTCTTGGGATTGGAGGTGATATCCAGTACGGTGGGATAATCCTCGGTGTGGTCCAGCTCGATCAGGCCGCAGGACTCCAGGATATCCAGCTCTCTGGCGCGGTTGACGGAGTCGTTGGAGATCGCAATGACGGCGCCGTCAGGCAGCTGATCCAGAGAGGTGTACTTGCGGGAGTAGAGACCCTCAGGGAAGGTGGAGATGGGCTCGCCGGGAGCTACCAGGGTGGTGCCGTTGCTCTCGTTGAACGCAGCCAGATACTTCTTGTTCTGCGTGAAGTTGGCGTCGATCTCGCCCTCCTGGGTGGCCATGTTGGTGGTGATCACATCGCTGAAGACCTGGGGACGGATCTCATACTTGGAATCCTTCAGGGCTTCGGCCACATAGAGGATATCGGGCTCCTCACGGGCCAGACAGCCCACGGTGATGACGGTCTTTTCCTCCGGCGTGGGAGTGGGAGCAGGAGCGGGCTCGGAGGAGGGAGCGGGCGCGGAGGAAGGCGCGGGAGTGGCGGCGCTCTGACCGCCGCAGGCACAGAGCAGGGCCAGCAGCATGGCGGTGGCCAGCAGCAGGGAAACGGTTTTCTTTTTCATGGGGCACTCTCCTTTGTTTTTTATATCCGGCGGCCGGCAAACAGCCATGGCCGCGGGAAATCATTTCAGCTTCTGATAGATGGCAAGACCCACGTGCTGGATGATCTGTACGAAGATGATCAGGATCAGGACCGTACTGTACATCACCCGGTCGTCGAAGTTCTGGTATCCGTAAGTCAGCGCCACGGCGCCCAGGCCGCCGGCGCCCACGATGCCCGCCATGGCGGTGTAGCCCAGGATGGACACCACGGCCAGCGTCAGATTGGAGACGATGGAGGGCACCGCCTCGTGGATGAGGACGTGGACCACGATCTGCCAGTCCGACGCGCCGAAAGACTTGGCGGCCTCGATCAGCCCGGGGTCCACTTCCTTCAGGCTGGTCTCCATCAGCCTGGCCACCAGCGGAGAGCCGGCCACCGTGATGGCGAAAACAGCCGCGTTGGGACCAATGGACCGGCCTACCACCAGACGGGTGATGGGGATGATGGAGATGATCAGGATCACAAAGGGGGTGGAGCGGACGATGTTGATGAGAATACTCAGGGTCTCGTAAATAAAGCGGTTGGGGCGCAGGCCCTGTTTGTCGGTCAGTACCAGGACAATGGCAATGGCAAAGCCGCAGATGGTGCAGGTGACGGAGGCAAAGGCAAGCATGTACACCGTCGTCCAGAACCCGGGGATCACGATGCGCCGGATCAGTGTGGGAACATCCTTATAAAACATCCTGCAGTACCCTCCATTCTACCTGAGCCCGCTTCAGAAATACTTCCAGCGCTGCCAGCTCATGGCCGGCAATATGTATGGTACAGCAGCCGTAGGTGCCGGTGCAGTAAGTTTCCACCCGGTCCCGTACCAGCTCATAGGCGATGCCGGTCTCCAGCGCCATGCGGGAGAGCAGGGTGGAGGCGGTGTCCATGGGATAGATGATCTCCACGTTGACGCCTCCGGCGGGAAGGGACTGGCTGGAGGCCTCACTGAGCAGCTCGGACAGGACCTGGGGCTGCTTGAGAAAAATGTCCTTCACCTCGCCGGTGCACGTGAGCACGCCGTGGCTCAGGACCGACACCCGGCTGCAAATCTGCTTGACCACATCCATCTGGTGGGTGACCACGATGATGGTGAGCCCCAGCTCCCGGTTGATCTTTTTCAGCAGCTCCAGGATGGAAATGGTGATATTGGGGTCCAGGGCTGAGGTGGCCTCGTCACAGAGCAGGATACGGGGCTCCATGGCCAGCGCCCTGGCAATGGCCACCCGCTGCTTCTGGCCGCCGCTGAGCTCCCTGGGGCGGGCGTTTTTCTTGTCGCTGAGCTCCACCAGGGACAAAAGCTCGCTGACCCGCCTGTCGATCTCGGCGGAGGAACGCTTCCAGCACTTCATGGGCAGGGCGATATTCTGGTATACGGTCATGCGGTCCATCAGAAGAAACTGCTGAAAGATCATGCCGATGTTGCTGCGGAAGCGGCGCATCTCCTGCTTGTTCAGCTGGCTGACCTCCACGCCGTCGATCTTCAGGCTTCCGCCGTCATAGGGCTCAAGACCGTTGATGCAGCGCAGCAGTGTGGATTTCCCCGCGCCGCTGACGCCGATGAGCCCGTAGATCTCTCCGTCCCGGATCGTGATGTCGATATTCTTCAAAACTTCATTGCTGCCAAAGGACTTTTGCAGATGCCTGATCTCGATCATTTCATCCCCTCCGGTCAAAACGCAGTTTGTATGTGGAGTTATGTGGGAATAGAAGGATAAATCAACAGTGTTACTGTATCATAAATGCCTGTACATGTTAAATTGGGTTTTCCGATGTAAGAATCCACAGAATATTTGCATTTTGAATAGGATTTTTGCACCAGATGAGGGGATTTGTGCATTCCGGGGGGGCAAAGGGACGGCAGATGAAAAAAGCAGCGTCCCCGGCCGGGGACGCTGCTGCAAAGCGATCATAATCAGCAGGCTGCCTTATTTTTCTTCATAGAGCTCGATAATGGCGTCATCGTGGATGACAAAGGCCAGACGGACGGTGTCGCTGAGCACCTCGGGCCCGAAAATGACCCGCTGGGCCTGGGCAATATAGGGGTCCATGTCATCCACCTTGTAGGCCACATGGGGCTGCTTGGAGAGGATCTCGGGGAACCGGGTGCCCTCTTCAAACTTCAGGTACTCGATCTTATAGTCGTAGGCGTCAACGCTTTCGTTGACCCAGAAGCCGCCCCACTCGTTATAGACCATGTTGGGCTTTTTGTTGAGCACGGGGATACCGATGTGCATATATTCGGCTGCCATGGCAGTTCCTCCTGTCTTTATGATTCGGAAGCCAGCTCCTGATAGAACTGATACGCCTCCCGGTCGGTGAACTTCTCATGTACGATCTTGGCTACCGCCTGGCATATGGCGGCGGGGTGTTTGCTCTGGAAAATGTTGCGGCCCATGTCCACGCCCCGGGCGCCGTCGGAGATGGCGCGGTAGGCCATGGTCAGCGCCTCGTCCTCGGGCAGCTTTTTGCCGCCGGCAATGACGATGGGCACGGGGCAGGCGGCCACTACCTTTTCAAAATCGTCGCAGTAGTAGGTCTTGACAAAGGATGCGCCCAGCTCAGCCAGCATCCGGGTGGCCAGCAGGAAATACTGGGTGGTGCGCTCCATCTCCTTGCCCACCGCGGTGACGCCCAGAACGGGGATGCCGTAGCGCTCGCCGGCGTCCACGGCACGGCAGAGGGTCTCCAGAGACCGGGCCTCGCCCGCGCCGCCGATGAAGCACTGCATGGCCACGGCGGAGGCGTTCATGCGGATGGCGGCTTCCATGTCGGCGCCCAGGCCGTTGCCGGTGCTCATGTCGTCCTTGAGAACGCTGGCGTCATAGGTGGCCCGCAGGCAGATGGGCTTTTGTACCGTGGGCGGGATGCAGGAGCGGATGGCGCCCCGGGTGGCCATGAGCACGTCGGCATACTGGCACAGGGGGGCGATGGTCACGTCCATGTGCTCCAGGCCCGCGGTGGAGCCCATGATGTAGCCGTGGTCAAAGGCCAGCATTACAGTGTTGCCGCTCCTGGGGTTAAAGAGGCGGGAGAGACGGTTTTTCGCGCCCCAGTCGCCGTGGCCCAGGCCCTTGGCGAAGAATGTCTGCTCCGGGGCGGGAATGTCCAGATG
>JALEZN010000082.1 GCA_022772585.1 Clostridiales bacterium | reverse complement strand
CGGCGGCTAAAGATTTTTATCTTTTTCTAAAAATGAAAGTCAGAATACCGGCAGCCGCTTCAGGACACAGCCGGAAATCCCCGCTAAAAGTTTTATGACGCAGGACATGAGGCTGGCAGTTGAGGCGGTCTCCAAATAGTCCTCCTGTTTTTAGCGGTTGCTTCCCCAATAGATCAGCGCCAGCATACCAGGGCCGGTATGAGAGCCAATAATGGGACCAATGTCTGCAACAGCAATTTCTGCATCGTGGAATTCAGCCAAAACAGTTTTTTTCAGCTGCTGCGCCCCGTCAGGGCAGTCGCCGTGACCGATTATCACCTGCTTGCTGGTGTCCGGTGTCCATCCCGCTTTCATCCGGGCAAGCTGTGCGGCGATGGCCCGTTTTCGACCACGAGGTTTCTCTGTGACAACCAGTTTGCCCGCCTTATCTACGTGCAGCAAAGGCTTTACGCTCAACATCGTCCCCACCACAGCGGCAACAGCTGAAACGCGGCCGCCGTGATGCAGATGGTCGAACGCATCTACCGTGAACCAGTGGCAAACCTGAAGACGGTGTTCCATCACCCAATCTGCCAACTCATGCAAAGAAAATCCTTCTGCCTGTTTCCTGGCGGCCTCGCAGACCAGAAGTCCCTCGCCGACAGAGGCGTCGAGGGTGTCAATACAGATGATCGTTCTGTCGGGATACTCTTTTCGGAGCTCTTCAACACAGATCTGCGCTGACTGGTATGTTCCCGACATACCGGAGGAAAAGCACAGATACAGAATGTCTTTCCCTTCTTTCAAGCAGGGCTCAAAGCATTCAAAATATACAGCCGGATTGATCTGCGAAGTTGCTGCAAAGTTTCCCGCCTTTTGCAAAGCATAAAACTCCTCCGCAGAGATCGTCCCATGGGGGCCGTAAGTGTACTCACGGCCCCCGATTTCCACCTGCATGGGAATGACTTCCACCGGAGGCAATCCAGCCATCATAGAACTGCTATGGTCTGCTGTGGCATCCGTGAAGATCTGATAGCTCATTTTATTTGCACTTTCCGCATTTGGCGCATCGCTCGGCCCAAAGTTCATCGGCCTTGGGCTTCCAGGCCTCAGCATAAGGCGTAGTCTTATCGCTCAGATGATCCACGCTCTCCTGATTTATGTAGTCGGTATTGACAGCGCCGGTCTCCTTGACCATCTTGCGGATTCGCTCCGGGTTTTCCAGCATAGGACAGGGCCGGAACATATTCTCGTTGAAGGGCTGATTGTCATGGTAAGCCATGAACAGAGGGCTCTTCAGCGCGTCCAGCAGGCTGACGTCATGGATATTGCAGTTGGAATAGTGAATGAACACACAGGGCTCCACATCGCCCTTGGCATTGATGTGCAGATAACGGCGGCCGCCGGCAATACAGCCGCCGACAAACTCGGCGTCATTCTGGAAATCCATGGAGAAGATGGCTTTGGTGCTGCGGTACTCCCGAATGCGGCGGTACACGGTCTCACGCTGTTCGGGGGTAGGCAGTAGTTCGGCAGCGGCGTCGTTGCCCACCGGCATATAGTGGAAGAACCACACGAACAGAGCACCGGAGTCGATCATGTAATCGAAAAATTCCTCGCTGGAAATGTCGGCATAATTCCGGCTGGTGTAGCAGGCAGAGATACCGAAGGGCAGATTATGCTTCTTCAGCAGCTGCATAGCGTCAGCCACCTTCTGATAAATGCCATCGCCGCGGCGGGAATCATTGGCTTCTTCAAATCCCTCCAGCGAAATGGCGGGGACAAAGTTCTTCACCCGCAGCATCTCCCGGCAGAATTCCTCATCGATCAAAGTGCCGTTGGTGAAGGACAGGAACTCGCAGTCCGGGTGCATCTCACAGATTTTGATCACATCTTTCTTGCGAACCAGGGGCTCACCGCCGGTGTAGATATACATATATGTACCCAGCTCTTTGCCCTGGCGGATGATAGAGTCAATGTCCTCCAGACTCAAATTCAGCT
Organism: Clostridiales bacterium; assembly: GCA_022772585.1. Lineage (GTDB taxonomy): Bacteria > Bacillota > Clostridia > Oscillospirales > Oscillospiraceae > Pseudoflavonifractor_A. The sequence goes on along the minus strand of JALEZN010000082.1, from coordinate 11,048 downwards.
GATGGCCGTATTCGGCAGCCCAGCATCCGGTACAATGCAGGTTGCAGGCAGAAGTAGGGTCAAGCAGGATGGCCCAGGGAACATTGCAGCCTTCCTTCCTTGACCATTCCTCCTGGGTGGCGCTGCCTTTCAGGCTGGCATTGAGCAGGAAGTTCTGGAGAAAGGCTTTGCGTACACCGGGGTCCAGCTCGTACAGCTTGAGGATCAGCTGATACCAATTGCCCTTTTCGTCGATGACCGTTCGGATTGCATCGCGTTGGCTCCCGTACCAGCCGTCGGGAGAGTATTTGTCCACCAGAGCCATCAGTTTGGGGATATTCTCCTCGGGGTTGCCTTCGATGTATTTGAGGGCCTGGTTGACTGCAAAATTCTGCATGGTGTCTTTGATGCTGCTCATAGAGATCTTCCTTTCTGATATGTCTATGTCATGATATTTTTCAGAAAATCAACTTGAGCAAATTATAGGAGCGCACCGCAGAAAAATCACCGGACAGGTGAATATTGCTGTCCCAAAATGCGACAAAAAGGAAAACTGTTACCTTTTTAGACACAATGGGCCGTTTGTCCCTTGAGGAATGCTGTCAACACAGATATCCTTTTATTCGTATATTTGTCCAATCGGCATTTGGAACGAAGATGGCAATTATTACGAAAGAAGGAACCTCTATGGAAAATACCACTTCACGGGCAATTATTGAAACAGTAGTTCGCAAAGCCATCCGGGATATCAGTGATTCGCCAAGACGAAGCACACGGAATCTGGTTGATATGGCACTGAATTTTGCCGAAGGAAGGTTCCAGAAATATTTTTTCCGGTCTGCGCAAAAGATGCTGAAGAACGAAAACAGCCGCTATTACGATCTGGTCTATGATGCTGTAACACACATCGATACGGACCGCATCGTCACATTTGGCATAAATCTTGGGTACAACAGCTGCACGTCAGGAGCAAAAACGATCCGCAAGATCGAGGAAGAGCAGGGATATCATGTGCCCTGGTCGGTCACATTTATGATGGACCCGCAACAATATTTGGCGCATCAGGAAGCATATCAATCTGCAGTCACACAGGGCAAGCAGATGGGAATATACACATGGCAGATGTGCGCTGGAGAAAAACCCGAGATCCTTCTTCCCTTGGTGAAGGCACATACGGATTGCGCCTTCATTCTTCTCTGCGATCCCCGGGACATTACACAGACGTTTTTAGACGAAATAAGCCCGCTGAACAATGTTATGCTGACCCTGCGCTTGGACTACGATACAGCCGGTGTATGTCAAATGCTGCGGGAAAGAAAGCTTCTGTATTCCGTGTATTTTGCTTACACCGCAGAAGATGAAGCGCAGATCTCCAGTGGGGACCTGTTCTATAGCGCCGAACAAATGCACCCTTTCTTTACTGCGCTCACAGCGGCGAGGGGCTGCCCCGTTGAAACGCGCGAACAGGTCTATGCCGACGTCTGTGCTCTGCGCGCTGAACAGGCAGTCCAGACCGTTCCATGGGAGCTCACTTACGATTCCAGTATGATCGACGGCGTGATCTCTACCGAGCCTTGCACCGTAGCCTTCGATTCCGACGGATATCTTCACATCTGGCATACAAGAGAGGAAGCAACTGCGTACAATTTGTTCAGCAGCGACTTGAAGACTCTGTTCAAAAAAGCACTGCCCAAACACAGCCAAAACTGTTGATGGAAAACAGCCGCTTCAGCAGGTCGCGCAGACAATCGAATTGGTGGGGATCTCATTCAAAAGAGCGGGATCCGCGCTTTACATATAGTAAGTATTATGGTAATTCAGAATTAAGATAGGAAAAAGGTGAAGGGTACCGTTTAAACGGACCTTCACCTTTTGCGTCATATCACATTTTCTTCTTTCAGCTGATTGAGGCGATCCAGGAAAAGCTGCATACAGAGTCTGACCTGTTCCACAAACTCCCCGACGGGCATCGGTTCTTTGTCCTGCAGCCATCGCTGCACCGCCATGACCAGTGCATCGGAAAAGAAGTTGGCTTGCAGCTCTCTGGCCTTATCAGAGAAAAACACACCCTCCATGCGGTAGGCGATCGCAGGTCTCACGACCTCACTGAAATGGTCATAAAAAGAATTCTGCCCCGATACATTCAGTACCTTGCGATAGAAATTGTGGTTGGTATAAAAATACTGACAAATACCGGCAACCCTATCCCAGTAGTTGTCATAATCTTTTTTCACGGCCACCGCAATGAACTCTGTATCAAAGATCCAATTGACCAGATCATACTTATCCTTGAAATGGTAATAAAAACTCTTGCGGTTCATATCGCACTTCTCACAGATGTCCGCAACGCTGATTTTGGAAAATGGTTCGGTCACTACCAGTTCCTTCAGGGCATTCGCCAATGCCCGTTTTGTGATACCAGAGTCAGGCAATTTTGTCACCCCGCTTTCGTCATAAGCATCCAAGATGCTCCAGCAAGATCTTCACACCCATGAGAATCAAAATAATGCCGCCTGCCAATTCTGCTTTTGAACGATACCTTTCTCCAAACTGATTTCCGATCTTAACGCCCACAGCAGACAGGAGAAATGTGATCACGCCGATCACGGCGATGGCCGGAATGATCCCGACTTCCAGAAACGCAAACGTCACCCCGGCGGCAAGCGCATCGATGCTGTCCGCAATCGCCAGGGGAAACATCACTTTCGCGGAGAATGAGGCGTCCAGCGGTTTTGACTGTTCTCCGGACTCCCTGATCATCCCGAGGCCGATCAGTCCTAACAGAATGAATGCGACCCAGTGATCGATTTGCTCGATAAGCGACTGGAATCCGGTCCCCAATGCATAACCCAACAGCGGCATGAGGGCCTGCGCTCCACCGAACCAAAGGCCTGTACATAAAAGGTGCTTCATCTCCAACCTGCCCACGGACAGACCTTTGCAAATTGCGATCGCAAACGCATCCATAGACAGTCCTACCGCAATCATCAGCAATTCTCCTAATCCCATACATCATGACTCCTTTGACGGTTTTCGACAACGGAGGATATAAAAATGCGAGACCCACCCGCTGCCGCAGATAAGTCTCGCCATTTAAGATGAGGCCAGGATACACTCCAGTCTGTTGACTTCATCACACAAAGCTGTGCTGACTACTCCCTTATTTCTTTTTAATATAGCAAAAGGAGCACTAAAAATCAACGCCGCCGGGGAAAACTCTTTGGGACAATTTTGTCTTTTTGTCCCAAAATGTAATAGTTTGGACTCAGTGAGTAAAAGTTGGGCAGCAGGAAAAACTGTCCCACGAAAAGCGCTTGCGCCCGGAATATACTGCTTTATAAATTGACGCTGAGGCTGCCTGCACCATTATTTTCGCAGCCTGCTCCCATGCGGTCAGCCAACGTAAATGATCTTCTCCAAATCAGGCTGATGGGGTGCTTTTGCTGCCGCGGCGTGCCAAAACGGATTTAAACTCTGAATGCCCAGTAAAAAAACTGCTCAATATTTTTTCGGGCAAGTGGCATATCCGCATTATTTTTGAATTAACAAAAGTGGATACGATACGTTTTGGTGCATTAAAAAAGCGCATCGGCGATATCACCAACACCATGCTCGCAAACACATTAAAAGAGTTGGAGCAGGAGGGGATCGTTTTAAGGGCGCAATTCAATGAAATCCCTCCCCACGTGGAATATTCTCTCTCTGACAGCGGAAAAGAGTTGTATCCCATTTTTTATGAAATGGCTTTGTGGGGAAGCAAATATTTATAAATCGACATGAGGCGAATGGAATGGGGTATCATGACCATCAGTTCCACAGCAGTATACGGAAAAAGAGCGCACATCGACGCTGACGAAGCGTAAAGTACCTTCCGGGTCCCGGCTGTTTATGACGGCGATCTGGTCCCACCTCCGCGTTTACCGATTCTGTGACCGGCATCTGTTGCGGCTTCCTGTTCCATCAGGGACAGCCGGATGGCCATGTCCCCATGGCGGCTACGGTCATTCTGGGTATTGAACGTTTGCAGGTGCCTATCATAATGCGTACTGAACAAAGCTGTAAGCCTTGAAAGCCAAGGCTTACAGCTTTGTTCGGGTGCAAGGTTTTTGGGCAAAACTGCCCGAAAAATAAAAATGTGCGCCGGTCCCCGTTAAGGCGGAAACCGGCGCACGTTTTTTGATGTATGGGAGCGTTTACTCCGCCGCGGGGGCGGACAGATTGGCCTTAAGGGCGGTCACCTGCTCAGCGGTCATACCGTGGGCGGTGAGGTAGCTCTCGGCAGCCTTCTGCAGGTCCACCTGGCTCAGGTCGGCGGTCTTATCCACGCCGGCAATGGCCCGGAGCATGCCCATGATGTTGTTATTGACGATGAGATCATACTTCTCGCCGTCACCGGCCTTGGTGACGCCGTAATAGTTCTCATAGGACACCATGTAGTCGGCCACCACTTCCTCCAGGGAGGCGCCCATCAGGCACTCCAGCAGGGCGGAGGTGAAGCCGGCCCGGTCCTTGCCCTCGGTGCAGTGGACCAGATAGGGGCCCTTCAGCTCGGAGAGGCGGGCCAGGCCGCCCGCCAGCGTGTCACCAAAACTGTCGGAGGAGTAGTCCACCGGCATGCCCAGGGCAATGACCTTGCCATCCTCATAGAGGCTCTTGTAGTAACCGGAGGCAAAGCCCTCCCCGGCGATGTAGCCCTGGATCTCCTCGTCGGTGTCGGCCAGGTTGAGGACAGCGGCTACGCCGGCCTTCTCAATGAGGGCGTCGGCATAGGCGGCGCGGCCGTGCTCGTTGCTCACGGGGCTGGCGGAGCGGACCAGGGCGCCCTCGCCCAAATCGCCCGCCGAGACCACCCGGAAGTTGGCAAAGATCTCGTCGCTGGCGTAGTCGCTGCGCTCATCGGTGTAGACCAGGGAGTTGAGCTCCTGAGCGGCCTTCTCGCCGCCCTTGACCGCCATGGAGACGGCGGCCACGCTGCCGGGAGCCACATTGGCCACCACGTTCAGCTTGCCGTAGTTGATGCACACAGCGATGTTGGTGTGGCCGGGATAGGCGCGCAGCATGGGCTCGCCCTTGGCTACATAGTATCCGTCAAAGAAGGGGATCCCCTTGAGCTCATAGCCGTTGTCGAAGGTCACGTTGACGGTGTCGCCCAGCTCGAAACCGGCCTTCTCAAAGTCCTCGATGGTGATGTCCAGCACAGCGTGGCCGTACTTCTCGATCTCTTTCACAGTGCCCATCTGGGGAGCGCGGCTCATGTCATAGGTGGAGTCAAAGACCGCGCCGTTGACCACCCACACGTCGGAGAAGTCGGGCTCGCCGTCTTTGTTGTTGCACACCAGGTAGTCGCCGGAGCCGTGGGGCACGCCGGTACGGTTGGCGTAGAGCACGTCGCCCCAGGCAGTGTCCACCTGCACCGCGGTGCCGGCAGGCACATAGCAGGCGAAGTTGGCGTCGGGACTGGCCTTGGTCTTCAGGTCGATGTAGGTATCCTTGCTGTCAGTGAAATCCTCGGCGGTGAGGGCGGAGCCGTCGGCCTTGGTATAGGTCTTGAGGACCTTCTCCAGCTTGGTCACCCACTCCTCGCCCACGGTGCCCTTGAGGATCACGCTGACGCCGTCGTCGGTAACGGTGTAATCCACATCCTCCAGCTCATTGTGGATGTGGGTCTCGGCAGATACTATCTTGCCCTGAATGGTGTACTCGGTCTTGCCGGTGAGGAAGAACTGGTCCTCATGCTCCTTCAGGTAGTCGGCCATGGACACGATCTCCATGCCGGTGAACTGCTTGAGCATCTGGGCCAGCTCGGCGCGCCGGGCAGTACCGGCGGGGTTCAGGCTGCCCTTGCTGTCGCCGCTGAGGACGCCGGTGTTGACGCACCACTCCATGCCCTCCATGGCCCACTCGGGGATAGCGGCATAGTCAGGGGCGCTCTCGGTCTTGCCGTGGTCGGCGCCGGCGGGCAGATGGGCCGTCTCGGCATACCGGGCCAGGATAGCGGCAATCTCCATGCGGGTGATGGCCCGGTCGCCGGCAAAGGTCTTGTCCGCGGGGACGGCGGCCAGGCCCTGAGCCTCGGCCCAGGCGGCGGCAGCAGCGTACCACTTGCCCTCCACATCCACGAAGCTGGTCTCACCGGCCTCGGGCTTGCCGGCCAGGTTGTACAGGGTCTGGAACACAGTGCCCCGGGTCACGGTGCCGTCGGGGGAGAACTTGTCCGCGCCGGTGCCGGCCATCAGGCCCTTCTCCGCCGCGTAGGCCACGGCAGGGGCATACCAGGCGTCCTCCGCCACATCAGCAAAGCCCTTGCCATCGGCGGCCAAGGCGGGAGCGGCCATGGAGAGCATCATCGCGCCCGCCAGGGTCAGGGACAGGATCTGTTTCTTCATACTTCACGCGCCTCATTTCTTAAGCAAATCAGTATAACTCAGCTGGGACCGGCGCGGGCCGGTCCCAGCTGAGTTGATTGAATCAAATGACAGAATGCAGGTATCCGATCAGGCGGCGGCGTCAGCGCTGACTCCGCCCAGGACCTCCTGGAAGAAGGCGATACCGGCGCCCACAGCCTCGCCCAGGGCGCTGAAGTCGCCGCTGAACACGTTAAAGGTATGGTCGCAGTCCTCGATAAAGTAGGTCATGGAAGCGTCATTGGTGGAAGCAGCCACGATCTGATCCGCGTTATCGGGGGTCACGGTCGTGTCGGAAAGACCGTTAATGGCCAGGATGGGCCCCTTGATCTTGGCCACCTCGGCGGCCTTATCGGTGTTCAGGCACTCCTCGAACCAGCGGGGACCGATGTGCAGTGGCTCGCGCCAATCAAAGGTCAGCTCCACGTAGCCGTCCTTCTTGGCGGTCTCATAGGCAGCGTTGTAGTCCTCGAAGAAATCCGCTCCGTTGAGCCGCATGGCCCCGGCCCAGGTGACCACAGCCTTGAAGGTATTGGGGTAGGCCGCGGCGGCCAGCAGGGCGTTGGTGCCGCCCTGGCTCCAGCCCATGACGCCCAGGGCGTCGCCGTCCACCACGTCCAGCTTGGCCAGATAGTCGGCAGCGGCCTTGGCGTCAATGTTGGCGGAGGTAAAGCAGTAATCGGTGTAGCTGGCGGTGGAGTCACCGTTGCCCATGAAGTCGATGCGCAGGGTGGCGATGCCGTAAGCTGCCATGACGGGCGCGGCGATAGCGTAGCCGCCGCCGGCCTCATCCCGGTTGGAGCCGGTGCCGTGCAGCATGACCACGCCGGAGACCTGGGCGTCCTTGGACGCGGAGGTGGGCAGGGTCAGGGTGCCGGGCACGGTGTGGGCGGGGATGCCGTCCTGAGCGGGGACCTCAATGGAGACCACGGTCTCCACATAGGTGGGCTCCAGGGCGTCGTAGTTCTTCAGGATCTGGGCCAGCTCGGTGCGGACAGCGGTGCCGGTGGGGTTGAGCTTGTCCTTGTTGCCCTTGATGATGCCCAGGGCCACGGCGCTCTCCACGCCGTCCTTGGCCCAGGCGGCCACCTGGTCGGCGTCGCTGTAGGCGGACAGGTCGGCCTCCTCGGTGGACAGGATGCAGTTCATGGCCGCGTAGTCGGAGAAGACCTTGGCCAGCTCCTGGCGGGTCATGGCCTTGTCGCCGGAGAACTCGCCCTTGCCGGTGCCGGTGGTGAGGCCCTCGTCCTCGGCCCAGGCGGCGGCGTCGGCATACCACTTGCCGGCCACGTCGGTGAAGGTGGCGGGCTCAGCCACAGCGGGCTTACCGGCCATGTTGTACAGGGTCTGGTACACGGTGCCGCGGGTCACAGTGCCGTTGGGGGAGAAGTTGCCCTTGCCGGTGCCGGCCATATAGCCCTCGGTGAGCACGTAGCGCGCCGCGCCGGCATACCAGGCGCCGGACTCCAGGTCGGCGTAGTCGGAGAGAATATCAACCTCCTTCTCCTTGAAAGCGGCCTCTACAGTAACCTTTCCACTAGGCATAGTAAAGCTATAGGTTCCATCCTCGTTGGTCTTCACCTCAACCGTCTTTCCATCGGCAGTCTTCACGGTGATGTTGTCTACCACATAACCCTCAGCGGGCTTGGTAGTAATAGTAACGGTAGCCCCGGCTTTGGCGCTGGTCTTATCCAAGGTGATAGAACCATTCTCTACTTCAGTAGCACTGTTTCCAATGGAATAGGACGGAGTAGAAGAACTGCTGTTGCCGCCACCAGCGGGAATATCCGCCTCCGTGAGGACTTTGATGCGGCCGGCGCTCTCGCCGTACTTCTCAGCGGTGATGACGCCGCCCAGGACCTCGCGGGTGTAGTTGACCAGGGCGTCCTCCAGGGACACGGTGGTGTTGTAGCCGTTGGCGGCCTGGGTCAGCACATAGTAGGCGTCGCCGCCGGCGGCGGTAAAGTCGTTGGTGGCCAGGGTGTAGGTCTTGTCCAGGTCCAGGGGCTCGCCGCCCACCTTCACGTCCTTCACGCGGGCGCCGGGCTCGGCGGGAGCGTAGAAGGTAGTGTCGCCGTACTTCTCACCGTTGACATAGGGAACGGTGGTGTCGATGGTGAAGCTCAGGCCGGACACCTGGGGGAAGCCGCCGTTGGCGGTGGGGGTGGTATTGGTGTTGGCCTCCAGCATCTCCAGGATCTGCGCGCCGGTCAGGTCCAGGGTGTAGACGGCGTTGCCGAAGGGGAACACGGTCTTCATGGTCTTCATGGTCACGTCACCGGCAGCAATGGAGTCGCGGATGCCGCCGCCGTTGGTGAAGGCGGCGTCCACCTTGTCATCGCCGCCCAGGTACTCACGGGCCTGCCACAGGATGGCGTCGGCGGCGAAGTCACCCAGGTTGGTCTCCTGAGTACGGACGCCGGGGGCGCGGTTGCCGTCCAGCAGGACCTCGCTCTTGGCAAAGACCGCAGAGAGCTCGCTGTCCACAGCGGCGCTGCGCTCGTCGATCAGCTTGGCCACATCGGGGTCGCTGCCGGTGTACTCGCCGGCGCTGACATAGCCGTACTCAGGCTCCTCGCCGCAGATATACACGCCCACGTTGGCCAGCTTGGTGCCGGTGGAAACGATGAGGGCGCCGTTGACTACATTGCTCCCGCCGGCGGCGGCGGCAATGGTCTCATTGTCGGAATGGCTGTGGCCGTCAACAAACAGGTCGATGCCGTTGACGTGGGAAGCCACATCGATGGAGCGGTTGGGCTCGCTGCCCTCGTCCACGCCCAGGTGGCCCAGGCAGACGATGAGGTCGCACCCGGCGGCCTTCAGCTCGTCCACCTGCTTCTGGGCACACTCATAGAGCTTCTCGCCCTGCAGGAACTCCAGGCCCTCCACATACTTGGGATTGGCCTTGGAAGCGGTCTCGGGGGTGGCCAGGCCGAACACGCCGATCTTCTTGCCGCCCTCCAGTTCAAAGACCTTGTTGGCCTCGAAGATGGGCTTGCCGGTGCTCTTGTTCACCAGGTTGGCACACAGGATGGGGAACTCAGCCTTGCCGGCCAGTTCCTCCAGGTTGTCCCGGCCGTAGTCGAACTCATGGTTGCCGGGGCACATGGCGTCATAGCCCGCGGCATTCATGAACTCGATGGCAGAGGCGCCCTTGTCCAGGTTGACCAGAGGGTCGCCCTGGATGGCGTCGCCGGCGGAGAGGAGCAGGACCGTGGCGCCGGCCGCCTCGAAGTCCTTCTTCAACTGGGCCACGCCGGCGGTGCCGATGCTCTTCTCACCGGCTGCGTCGCCGCCGTGGGTGTCGTTGGTATGCAGGATGACTACCTTGCCCGCCATGCTGTCGCCAGCCTCGGGCACCTCCACTGCCATGGCGGGAGTGACCAGGCCGATGGCCATGGTCAGCGCCAGGAACAGGGAAAGGAGCTTGCTTGTGCGTTTCATTCAAACATTCCACCTTTCGTCTCGTCGTATCCGGGGTAGCTTCCCCAAACTTGGACACTCTAATAGTAACAAAACGGTTACGGGAATACAAGCCCCGCCCGTGCAATTTTCCAATATTTTTACGTTATGTCACCTGTCTCCTGCCCAGAAGCAGACAAAGGGGATCCGTATCCAGGCAGGCCGCTTCTTTTCAGAGCGCTGAATGTGTTTTTCCGGTGTGGAAGCGGGCTCATTGCTGTCCGCCGGTCTCATAAGGCACTGTTTCTCCATTATCACCTCCGGAGGCTTCCGGCACGGCCCAACCCTGGACGGAACCCAAAACCTTTTCAAAATAACAGCGCCCCCGGTACAGGCTTACGCCTGCGCCGGGGGCGCTGTCTTACCTTTTATAATATATATAATAATATATCAGATCACTTGGCGGCCCAGTTGCCGGTGGCGCTGGCCTTCAGGTAGGCGTTGATGAAACCGTCCAGGTCGCCGTCCATCACGGCGTTGATGTTGCTGGTCTCATAGCCGGTGCGGTTGTCCTTCACCAGCTGGTAGGGCATGAACACATAGGAGCGGATCTGGCTGCCCCACTCGATCTTGAGCTGGACACCCTTGATGTCGGAGATCTTCTCCAGATGGGCCTCCATCTTGAGCTGCACCAGGCGGGAGCGGAGCATGCGCATACAGTTGTCCCGGTTCTGGAACTGGCTGCGCTCGGTCTGGCAGGAGACCACCACGCCGGTGGGCTTATGGATCAGGCGCACGGCGGAGGAGGTCTTGTTGACATGCTGGCCGCCCGCGCCGGAGGAGCGATAGACCTGCATCTCGATGTCCTCGGGACGGATATCCACCTCCACGTCGTCGGGCAGTTCGGGCATGACCTCCACCGCGGAGAAAGAGGTCTGGCGGCGGGCCTGGGCGTCGAAGGGGGAGACGCGGACCAGACGGTGGACGCCGTGCTCGCTCTTCAGGTGACCGTAGGCGTTCTCACCGGAGATGGTGATGGTGGCACTCTTGATGCCGCCCTCCTCGCAGTCCTGGTAGTCCATGGTCTTGCAGGCATACCCGTGGCGCTCAGCCCAGCGGGTGTACATGCGGTAGAGCATCTGGGCCCAGTCCTGGGCCTCGGTGCCGCCGGCGCCGGCGTGGATGGTGAGGATGGCGTTGGAATTATCATACTCTCCGGTGAGCAGAGAAGACAGGCGTGCCTCCTCGATCTCCCGCTCCAGC
>JALEZN010000070.1 GCA_022772585.1 Clostridiales bacterium | reverse complement strand
ACCTCCTCGATGCTCTTGCCCGCCTGGCGCATGCGGGCGGCGTACCACACCAGAAGCCCCTCGCCCAGAGAGGCGCACAGGGTGTCCACGGTAAAGATCTTCCGCTCCGGGTACTTCTCCCGCAGCTCCTCCACGGCGATGGCGGAGGAGTTGTAGGTGGTGGACAATCCGGAGGAGAAGGCCAGCACCAGCACGTCCCTGCCCGACTGAAGGACAGGCTCCAGCAGCTCGGTATACTGGGACACGTTGACGGCGGAGGTGGTGGCCATCTTGCCCTGGCGCAGCAGGCCGTAGAACTGCTCAATGGGCATGGCCCGGCGGTCGGGGTGGTCCTCGTAGGTATGATCCTCGATGGTAAAGGACAGGGGCAGGACCTCCACCCCCAGCTCCTCCACCATGGACGCCGGCAGATCGGCGGCGGAATCAGTGACGATGATGTACTCGCTCATAGTGAGACCTCCATGTTGCGGCGCGGCGGGACCCGTGGGCCGGCGGCGCATAGTTTGGTATTTCGGGGGCTTACCGGCTCTGCCGGTCCCGCTTTTTTCCGCCCTTCTCGGGCTGTGGGTCCCGCTGGGCCATGATGTCCAGCACCCGCTGGCAGGCCAGACGGTCGGCATAGCTGCGCAGGGCCAGGTTCAGGGCCAGCCGGGGCAGGTCGTCGGCCTCCCCCTCTTCCGGCAGGCTGTCTGCCGTCTCGGTAAGGGCGGCGTCCAGCTGGCGGCAGAAGTAGGCGTATACCTCCTCCTCGGAGCTCTTGCGCTCCACTCCCGCGGCGATCAGACGGCTGGTCTCCTTCACCGAGAGGACCTGCTTGAGCACGCAGATGGCGGTGAGGTAGGCCAGGTGCCTGCGGGAATAACGCTTGCCCTCGGCCCGGGGGAGCAGCCCGTCCTTGATGTAGTTGTTGACCATGGCGGAGGTGAGCACGTCCCCCTCGCCGTAGTGGATGAGCTGCCGGGGCAGGTAGGAGATGACCTGGTCCATATACAGTCCGATGTCAGGGAAGGACTCCCAGTCCACCGGGCGCTGCCCGCCCATGCGCTCTTTCAATTCCTGAAGCTCTTCCATATCAGTTCCTCCCTGCGGGGGCGTATTCCGGATGATAGATGACCAGTGGCATATATTGTATCACATCACCAGGTGGAAAGTAAAGGAGAATAACCCCCGAATCACAAGCATTTGCGTCACATAACACGTAATGTGACATACCGCGCCGGAAACGGGGAAGCGCCCGGAGTCTCTCTCCGGGCGCTTCCAGGCGGAGCCTATACGCCGGGGTGCATGGACTCCAGATATTCGTCGTAGCTCATCTTACGGTCGATGAGCCTGCCGTCGGCGGTGAAATCAAAGATGCGGTTGGCCACGGTCTGGACCATCTGATGGTCGTGGGAGGAGAAGAGCACGTTGCACTTCACGGCCTCCAGGCCGTTGTTGACGGCGGTGATGGACTCCAGGTCCAGGTGGTTGGTGGGCTGGTCCAGCAGCAGCACGTTGGCCCCGGAGAGCATCATCCGGGAGAGCATGCACCGGACCTTCTCGCCGCCGGAGAGGACCTTCACCGACTTGTACACGTCGTCGCCGGAGAAGAGCATCCGGCCCAAAAAGCCCCGGAGATAGCTCTCGTGGGGGTCGGGAGAGAACTCCCGCAGCCACTCCACCAGGTTCTCGTCATGTCCCTCGAAGAAGGAGTTGTTGTCCTTGGGGAAGTAGGAGAATGTGGCGGTCTGGCCCCACTTGACGGTACCCTCGTCGGGCTCCAGCTCGCCGGTGAGGATCTTGAAAAGGGCGGTGTGGGCGTTTTCATTGTCGCCCACGAAGGCGATCTTGTCCCCGTGGCCCACGATGAAGGAGACCTTGTCCAGCACCTTCACGCCGTCGATGGTCTTGCTCACGTCGGTGACGAAGAGGATGTCCTTGCCCACCTCCCGCTCGGGGTTGAAAGCCACCCAGGGATAGCGGCGGGAGGAGGCGGGCATCTCCTCCACGGTCAGCTTGTCCAGCAGCTTGCGCCGGGCAGTGGCCTGCTTGCTCTTGGATTTGTTGGCGGAGAAGCGGGAGATGAACTCCTGCAGCTCCCTGATTTTCTCCTCGTTGCGCTTGTTCTGGTTCTTGATGAGGGACTGCACCAGCTGGGAGGACTCGTACCAGAAGTCGTAGTTGCCCACGTAGAGCTTGATCTTGTTGTAGTCGATGTCCACGATGTGGGTGCAGATGGTGTTGAGGAAGTGGCGGTCATGGCTGACCACGATGACGGTGCCCTCAAAGTCCAGCAGGAAGTCCTCCAGCCAGTTGATGGCGTCGATGTCCAGGTTGTTGGTGGGCTCGTCCATCATCAGGATGTCGGGATTGCCGAAGAGAGCCTGGGCCAGCAGCACCTTCACCTTGAGGCGGGCGTCCAGGGTGGCCATGTCGTTGTAATGCAGCTCGGTGCCGATGCCCAGACCCTGGAGGATACGGCTGGCGTCGCTCTCGGCCTCCCAGCCGCCCAGCTCGGAATACTCCTCCTCCAGCTCGCAGGCCCGGATGCCGTCCTCCTCGGTCATCTCCTCCTTGGCGTAGAGGGCCTCCTTCTCCTTGCCGATGTCGTAGAGCCGCTGGTTGCCCATGATGACGGTGTCCATCACGTTGTAGGCGTCATAGGCGTTCTGGTTCTGCTTGAGGATGGACATACGGACGTTGGGCAGGATGGAGACCTCGCCCTTGGTGGGCTCCAGCTCGCCGGAGAGAATCTTCAGAAAGGTGGACTTGCCCGCGCCGTTGGCGCCGATGATGCCGTAGCAGTTGCCCTTGGTGAACTGCAGGTCCACATGGCTGAACAGGGCCTGTCCGCTGTATTGCAGGGTGAGATCGGAAACGGTGATCATGTCATACTCCTTAAAATAGTAAATTAGCCTAATCAGTATATCATAAATCCGCCGCAAAACAAGAGCGAGAAGAAGAAAAGACCGGCTGCTCTGTACCGGGGCGGGATCTTCTGGTATAATAGCCGTAATCGCGGAAAGGAGCGATGCCCGTTGAGTCTGTTTCGCTGTCCCATCTGCTCCTCGCCCCTCCGGCGGGGCGAGCGGGCCTATACCTGCCCCAAAGGGCACAGCTACGATATTGCCCGGGAGGGCTATGTCCACCTGCTGCCCGCCAATCAGAAGCACTCCAAAGCCCCGGGGGACGACAAGGCCATGGTGGCCGCCCGGAACCGCTTCCTCTCCGCCGGGCACTACGCTCCCCTGCGGCAGGCGCTGGAGGAGCTGGCGCTCCGGTATACGGGGGAGCAGGTAACGCTGGTGGACTCGGGCTGCGGCGAGGGGTACTACACCGCCGGAGTGGTCTCCGCCCTGGGGCAGGACGGACGGACTGTGGAGGCGGCGGGGGTGGATATCTCCAAATTTGCCCTGCGCCATGCCGCCCGGCGCTCCCGGGAGACCGAGTTCGCCGTGGGCTCGGCCTACCACCTGCCGGTATCCGGCCACCGGGCCGACCTGCTGATCAACTGCTTCTCTCCCCTGGCGGCGGAGGAGTTCCACCGGGTGCTCAGGCCGGGCGGAGTCTTTTTCTACGTGGTCCCGGCGCCGGAGCACCTGTGGGAGATGAAGGAGGTCCTCTATGAGAAGCCCTACCCCAACCCGGACGAGACCATCCTCTACGAGGGGTTCCGCTTTCTGGAGATGGTCCCGGTGGAGACCATGCTCCATCTGACGGGGCCGGAGCTCATGGACCTGTTCGGCATGACCCCCTACGCCTGGAAAACGCCCAAAGAAGGGGTGGAACGGCTCAAGGCGCTGGGCGCCCTGGATGTGCGGGCCAGCTTCCGTATCCACGTGTTTCGGGCGGTATGAGCGAAAAAGCGCCGGACCAGACGGCCCGGCGCTTTGTATGGCAATTTATCAGAGGAGAATGACCCCTGCGTCCTTGCAGGCGGCAATGGTGTCGGGATCCCAGACGCTGGCCTGGACCTCGCCGATGTGGGCCTTGCCCAGCAGGAACATGCACAGCCGGGACTGGCCGATACCGCCGCCGATGGTCAGGGGGAGCTTGCCCTCCAGCAGCAGCTTGTGGAAGGTGAGGGAGCGGCGGCTGTCGCAGCCGGCCACGGTGAGCTGGCGGTCCAGGGACTCGGGACTCACCCGGATGCCCATGGAGGAGAGCTCGAAGGCGCTCTCCAGCACCGGGTTCCACACCAGAATGTCGCCGTTGAGGGACCAGTCGTCATAGTCGGGGGCGCGGCCGTCGTGGGGCTTGCCCGACTTGAGGGCGGCGCCGATGCCCATGACGAAGGTGGTGGGGTGGTCCTTCACCCAGGCGTTCTCCCGCTCCTTGGGGGTCAGGTCGGGCCACTTGTCCTCCAGCTCCTGGGCGGTGACGAAGGACACGTCAGGGCACACGGGGGGCAGGGCGGTGAGCTGGGGATAGACCGAGCGCAGGGTGGACTGGGTCTCGCAGATGGCCTTGACGATGGTGCGCACGGTGTTCTGCAGGTACTCCACGTTCCGGTCCCGGGGGGCCAGCACCTTTTCCCAGTCCCACTGGTCCACATAGACCGAGTGGAGGTTGTCCAGCTCCTCGTCCCGGCGGATGGCGTTCATGTCGGTAAACAGGCCCTCGCCCACCGAGAACTGATAGCGGTACAGGGCCATGCGCTTCCACTTGGCCAGGGAGTGGACCACCTGGGCGTCCCGGCCGCAGGCGGGAATGTCGAAGGAAACCGGGCGCTCCACACCGTTCAGGTCGTCGTTCAGGCCGGTGGCCGCCTCCACAAAGAGGGGGGCGGAGACCCGGCGGAGATTGAGGGCCCCGCCAAGCGTGTCCTCAAAGAGGCGCTTGAGAAGACCGATGGCCTTCTGGGTATCATACAGGTTGAGACAGGGGGCATAGCCCGCGGGGATCACGGTCTTGAGCATAGCGAGAACTCCTTTACATCAGCATACGAGGGGGCCCCTCGATTTTACAAGCTAATTTACTAGCGTATTATATCCCATGGCGGGACGGCTGGCAAGGGCTTTCAGGAGTAAAAAACAGAGGCGGCAAAACTTTTTGGGGGCCGGAACCGTCAAAGAAATACAAGAGCCTCCGGGGGAGCATCTCCATGCGCCCGCCCGGAAGGGGAAAGGAACGGACCGCGGTGACAGACACCGGAGACAAACGGCAGCGCCTGACGGAATTCATCGTGGCGGGCCAGGCGGATTTTTACCGTCTGGCCTACAGCTACGTGAAGGACCGGGATACGGCGCTGGATGTGGTACAGGAGAGCATCGTCAAGGCGCTGAGCAAATCGGATACCCTGCGGGAGCCGGCCTATGTCAAGACCTGGTTCTACCGCATCCTCATCAACGAGTGCATGAACTGGCACCGCTACCGCCGGCGGGTGCTGCCCATGGAGGAGCTGCCCGAGTCCCCCGGCGGGAGCGAGCGGGACCATGAGGCCCGGCTGGACCTGTATGACGCCATCGAGCGGCTGGAGGAGAAGGAGCGGACCATCATCCGCCTGCGTTTTTTTGAGGATATGAAGCTGGAAGAGATCGCCCGGATCACGGGGACCAACCTGAACACCGTGAAATCCAGACTGTATAAGAGCCTGAAACGCCTGAAGGAATGGACCGGAGAGGAGGAGACGCCATGAAGGAGAAGGAAGCCTGGGAAAAAGCGCGGGAGCGCTATGAGTCGGCGGAGATACCGGAAGAATTGTCCGGTGTGGTGAGCGCCGCCCTCCGGGAGGGAACGCGCCGGCAGGCGTCCCGCAGGGCCGTCCGGCGGGGATGGGGCGCGGCATTGGCGGCCTGCGCCTGCTTCTGCCTGCTGGTGAACGTGAACCCCGCCTTTGCCAGCGCGGTGGCCGAGGTGCCGGTGCTGGGGGGCCTGGCGCGGATCTTTACGGCGGAGCGCTATCAGCGCCGGGACCGGGACCACCTCATCGATGTGCGGCTGCCCGCCCTGGCCGATACCGGGAATACCGATCTGGAGCAGCGCATCAATCTGGAGATCAAAAAGCGCATCGATGATGTGCTGGATGAGGCGGAGGAGCGGGCCAGGGAGACCCGGGAGGCCTATGTGGAGACCGGCGGAACGGAGGAGGAGTTTATTCCCATCATCATCGACGTGGATTATGAGGTGAAGTGCTCCGACGGCCGGTACCTCTCCTTCCTCATCTGGAAGACCGAGACGCTGGCCAGCGCCTATACGGAGCTCTATGCCTATAATCTGGACCTGACGGTGGGGAAGGAGCTGACGCTGCGGGATATTCTGGGGCCGGATTTCCAAAGCCGGGCCGACGCGGTCATCCGGTCCGAAATGGACCGGAGAGAGCGGGAGGAGGGCGCAGTCTACTTCCGGGCGGACCGGGACGGCGACAGCTTTCAGGGGATCGGGGCAGGCCAGAAGTTCTACCTCAATGACCGGGGCGAACCGGTGGTGCTCTTTGAAAAGTATGAGATCGCCCCCGGTTCCATGGGGATTCAGGAGTTCACGATCCCTCTGAGCCAATAGAATAGACGCGGCCTCTGCCGGTATGCCTGACGGAGGCCGTGGAAAAATTCCTGAAATTTTTGCACATTTCTGTTGACAAAAAGGCGGGCTTCGGGTATACTAACTCTTGCCCTGTTTAAGAGCAGCGGCTTAGATGGCGGCATAGCTCAGTTGGCTAGAGCATGCGGTTCATACCCGCAGTGTCCCCGGTTCAAATCCAGGTGCCGCTACCATGGCTCCATGTGAGTCACATTTCGCTTGGCGCGTTGGTCAAGCGGCTAAGACACCGCCCTTTCACGGCGGTAACACGGGTTCGATTCCCGTACGCGTCACCATGACGGGAGAGGAATCGCTCCCGCCAATTGGAGGCTTAGCTCAGCTGGTTAGAGCGCCTGCTTCACACGCAGGAGGTCACTGGTTCGAGTCCAGTAGTCTCCACCAAATCCTTGGAAACCAAGTGTTTCCAAGGATTTTTTTATTTTTCCGCAAAGGAGTGACCTCCTGTTTTTTCGTTGGAATTTTGATGAATCAGGAGAACACCTAACATGGCTAGAATGAAGATGCCCGCAGCACGTTCCACGGAAGAGGCCTTTCGCATCCCGTGAGGAATTACAAAGATGCAAACCCGGAAATCATTACGCCGCAATGATTTCCGGGTTATATTTGACTTGTTTTTCAAAAGCGGGCTGCTTTGATTTTCCGCAGGAGTATAGGCTGGCAAGGTATAGTAGGAGAACAGGGCATATTACGGGTTTCAAAAAAGATTGGGAAAACTGTTGACAGGGCAGTTTACATCATGTAGACTTCTATCGAAGACTACAAACTGTAGACTGGAGGCTGTGTGATGAGTGAACTGAGAATGGGAGCCATTGAATCCCGCTTTGCGGATATGATCTGGGAAAACGAACCTGTCCCTTCCCCGGAACTGGTAAAGCTGGCGGAACGGGAACTGAGTTGGAAGAAATCCACCACATACACCGTGCTGAAGCGGCTGTGTGAACGGGGCATTTTTCAAAACCAGGGCGGTATCGTGACCTCCCTGATCTCCCGGCAGGATTTTTACGCGGTGCAGAGCGAGAAGTTTGTAGAGGAGACCTTCTCCGGCTCCCTCCCGGCGTTTCTGGCTGCCTTTACCACCAGAAAGAAACTGTCCGAGGAGGAAATCACAGAACTGCAGGCGCTGATCGACCAGAGCAGGAGGTGACAGGAATGGGCGTTCTTTCCTATGAGCTGTTTCCTGCCGTGATCAACATGAGCGTGACGGCCAGCGTGGTAATCCTGTTTGTATTGCTGGCGAGATTGCCGCTGAAAAAGGCACCGAAGATCTTTTCCTACGCGCTTTGGGCGGTGGTGCTGTTTCGGCTGCTCTGCCCGGTGTCCGTCACCACAGGCTTCTCCCTGCTGGGTTTGCTTGATGCGCCTGTAACCGAAACCACGACCCACACCACAGCGGTGGAATACATTCCGCAGAACGTGGTCCACACCCCCGATTCCGGAGTAAAACTTCCTGTGCCGGAGGTGGATCAGGCTGTCAATGAAGCGCTCCCGCAGGGGGAAGAGCAGACGGCGGCGGACCCGCTGGAAGTCCCTGCCGCGCTGGCTGCGCTGACGTGGCTGGCGGGAATTGGTGTTATGGCCGCTTACAGTGTGGCGTCCCTGCTCCGGCTCCGCCGCAGGCTGGCGGAGGCCGTACCGCTGCGAGGTAATATCTATCTGGCTGACTATATCGAGTCTCCTTTTGTTATGGGTATCCTTCGCCCGAAGATCTATCTCCCCTCCTCCCTGCCGGAGCAGGAGCAGGGCTATATCATCCTCCATGAGCAGCACCACATCCGCCGGGGAGACCATATCATCAAGGGCCTTGCTTTTATCGCCCTGTGCGTCCACTGGTTCAATCCGCTGGTCTGGGCGGCCTTTATCCTGTCCTCCAGGGACATGGAGATGAGCTGCGACGAGGCGGTGGTGAAGAAGCTGGGCGAGGGCATCCGGGCGGATTACTCCGCGTCCCTCCTGAGCCTTGCCACCGGCCGCCGCATCATCGCCGGGACGCCTCTGGCATTTGGGGAGGGAGATACCAAGGGCCGTGTCCGCAATCTCGCAAACTGGAAAAAGCCTGCCTTCCTGGTTATATTGACTTCAGCGATCCTTTGCGCTGTGGCAGCCGTGTGCCTGCTGACCAATCCCGAAGAAAATCCTGAAGGCCTTCCGACCCTTGAGCAAACATATTTGGCCATTTCAAGCAAGGGTGAAGATTTCGATGTTGGTCTGAAGGGGTGCCCCCGCGATAGTTTGATTCATTACTGGGGTGAACCGGATGGTATGCTGTCCGGATTCTGGGGAGATATTTGGGAACTTACCGGATTGGCCGAGGTGATCGTCTACTACGACCGGGACGGACTGATTGAACACATCAAAGTAAACGATATAGCGAATCCGGAACTCGCTTCCGTCCAGACAGAGCCTGCATTGTGGACTTATTCTCCTATGATGAGCGCCACCTGGCACGCGGCGTTCCACTTCCGTTTCGACCTGAATTACTCCCATATTGAGGCGTCCTGCGACAACGGAATGCTGTGGAACCCGGACGCGGAGGGACAGCCCAGGGAAAAAACGCTGCGTTTTGAAGCGGGCGAGCCGGTCTGCTGGAGTCCGGGGATCGACGGTGAAACGCTCACAGATACGGCGGAAGCGGCGACGATCCGCTTTACTGTATACGACGGCGGAGAGATTCTCTATACAGGCGTATTGGAGATCACCCGGACCGGAACAGAAAACGGCCAGAGCTTCTATGAGGCAAGGCTGGGCGGTACCTATCTTCTGGCACTGCGGCAGAATGCTGACAACATAGGCGCATCCCTTGTCCTCTCCGATCATGCCGCGATCATTGCTTTTTCTGACTTGAATCATAACCGCGTGAATGAGAATATCGTGGTGCGGGAAGTGGAACCGGGTATGCTCTATGAGCTGACGGTGGAAGAAAACGGCACGGAGATCTGGTCAACACAGGCCAGTCCTGCCCATGCGGGCTGGAACACCATTATGCTCTGCAGCGACAGTGAAGGCGATTATCTGGTGCAGTATCTGCCCGCCATGTTTCAGGGCGCGGGCAGCTATACCTGCACGGTGTTCTCCCTGGAGGGCGGGCAGGAGACTGTGAAAGCGGAATGGTCTGTGGACTTTGCGCTTCCTGTGGAGGAGACGCCTGAGATGGCGCGGTTTGCCAAAGAAGTCGGTATCCTTCTGAGAAATTGCAGCGTACTGCTGTCCACGGAGCAGGGGATCGTTGTGGACCGACCGGTCAGCGCGTCCAGTTTGCCCCAGATCTATCCGGTCCGGTTTGACCCGGAGGAAATTCAGGCCGCCCTTGATGGCACTGCTGATGCGGGGAAGCTCACCTCCAACGCCGCGCAGTTCCCGGACACAGCTCTGGAGCTTGTCTTTGCCAGCGGTGCGGGCGGGTGGGAAACGGTGCTGACGCTCCGGCCCGACGGCAGCTTTACAGGCCAATACAGCGACGCGGAAATGGGAGTCAGCTCGACGGATTTTCCCAACGGCACCCGTTATGTCAGTGAGTTTTCCGGCCGCTTTACAGACATTCAGCAGATCAGCGATTACGCCTGGTCCATGAAGCTGTCGGAGCTGACCACGGAAAAAGAAGCGGAACAGACCTGGATCGAAGGCGGCGTGCGCTATATTTCCGCGGAACCATACGGCGTGACCGGCGGAAATACATTTATTCTGTACGCTCCGGGAACACCCGCAGATGAACTTCCGGCGGATTGCCGGGACTGGTGGCCGGGTGCCTATCAGTGGCGCAAAGGTGAGATCGAGCAGTTGGAGGGCTGGGGCCTTTGCAATGTGGAAACTGGCCAGGGCTTCTTTACCTCGTGGCTCTCCTGACGCGGCTATGTGGGAGCCCACTTCCCAGACCGCTTGGTTGAATGAACAGGCACCCCGTTTTCCTCCGGAGCGCCTGCATCCCTGCCGGGCGGCGGTATTCCTCGGTTTTCACCGCCTCGGGTCGGCGCCATCGTGGTGTCGGAGACACGGCTCCATCACTTTCATTTCGGCTGGAGCACGGGGCGCAGCATTGGGGCAGGGAAAGGACAAATTTCAAAAACTATTGACTACCGAACGATAGTTAGTGCCTGCTGGAAAGGAAGGACACGTATGATCGCACTGTTTGTAATAGGTATCATTGTGGTTACAGCGAAGCTTGTTCATTTTGCATGCAGGGCCGCATGGGGAATCACGAAAGGGATCCTTTTCGTGATTGGAATCCCCGCACTGCTGACTGTGTTGTTTATCGCCGGGTTGGTATCTCTTGCGATCCCTCTTTTGCCTCTTGTGCTGTTGGCAGCATTTTTCTTGCCTGTTTTGAAAGGAATTTAAGGATATGAACACAGAAGAAAAAACTGCGTGGATCGATGAGGAAAACAAAATCGTGTCGTTCCATGCAATCGATAACGGCAGAATGGTAATGAAAACGGAAAGCCTGTTTTGGGACTTTATATCCGGACTGATGAGATCAGGATACCGGGTCATGTGAAAGGAGATCGTTTTGGTATGAAAAGAACAACTGCGCTGTTTCTGGCGGCGATCCTGTGCCTGTGGTTGGCGGCGTGCAGCAAAGCGCCCGAACCCGAACAGAGCCCGCAGGAAACCTATACGGAAGCGGCCGATACAGAAGGCTCTGAGGAGATGCAGGGGCAAAGCGGCAGTTCCATCCATAACGGGGACGCGGCAGAACCGTCGAAAGAACCTGTGCAGCGAAATGCCGGGTTGGTCGGGCCATGGCATCTGGACAATGAAAAGAATGATCTTGCCGCATTTGCGGATTCACTGGACTTGTTCCCCGGCTATGGGGAGTGGGGCGCCAGTATGGAGATCCGGAGCGACGGACAAATGAGCTGGTACATCGGAGCGGAGGGATGGCACGGGACCTATACCCTGGAGGATGGGGTGATCCATGCGCAGCTGACCTCTGATTTGGAGCGATCCCAACAGCTCTGGGACTTCCGCGTTGTCATAGAGAATGAAACGGCAGAGCTGGAAATGGATTATGGGGACATGACGATCTGTTGGGCTTATGGAGAGCAGGAGAGCCCCGCAAGTGGGGCTGACAACGGGTAACAGACGGATCGGAAAGAAGCAAGCGCAATATCTGTAAAACGGACACATATGTATACAAAAAGCGCCTATATGCAGCCGGACTTCTCCTGTAGAATATAGGATGTAAGATGCCGAAAGCCGGGAACAAATCAAAAATATGAATACCCGGTCATACAGGGAGGAAAAAGACATGGAAAAGAAACCGGTCCACGAGATCATCTCCACCATTTTCAGGGCGCTGGCGCTGGCCATGGGTGTTGCCGTTGTGGTGCTGTCCCGCCTGGGTGAGCTGGAAACACGATCTGCCATTACCATGCTCGGCATCGGCCTTGCCTGCGCAGGTCTTGCCATGCTGGAGAAACGGTAATGGAAAATGTGCAGCAGGATACCTGCCCATGCAGGCGCGTAAACTGCCCCCGACACGGTGACTGCGCGGCCTGCCGGGAACACCATCACGCATCCGGCCGTAAACTGCTGACCCGCTGCGAAAAGCTGGAGCGGAAAGCGCAGCGCAGGACTGAAAGACGAGCGGGGAAACCGAAGTGATTCAGAGAGGATTGCAACGATGAAAATTGCCATCATTCACGGACAGAGCCATGAGGGAAGTACCTGCATGGCGGCAAGGGAACTTGCGAACAAGGTCGGCGGGGAAATCCGCGAGTTTTTTCTGCCGCGGGATTTCAACAAGTCCTGCCTTGGCTGCTATACCTGCTTCAAAACAGACTTATCCAACTGTCCGCATTACAAAGAACTGGAGCCGCTGGTGGCGGCCATCCTGGATGCGGATCTGCTGATCCTGGAAAGCCCGGTGTATGTGTATCATGCCACAGGAGCGATGATGAGCTTTCTGGACCACTTCGGGACCTGGTGGATGGTCCACAGGCCTTTGCCGGAAATGAGCAGAAAGCAGGCGGTGGCCATAGCCACTGCCGCCGGCGGCGGGATGAAAAGCACCGTGCAGGATATGGCAGACAGCCTGGAAATGTGGGGCATCCGCAAGGTATATAAGCTGGGCCTTGGGGTGCAGGCGGCCAAAGCGGACGAGATCCCGGACGGGATCCTGCGGAAGATCCACAGAAAGACGGACCGGCTGGCCTGCCGGATCCGGAAAAATGCGGGCGGGCGCGGCTGCAACAGCCGGGCGAAAAAGTGGTTTTACCTGATGCGCTTTGCCCACAGGCATTTCCCACCCATGGAGCCGGATTATAGCTATTGGGAAAAGCGGAACTGGCATGGGAAAAGCCGGCCCTGGCGCCAGGGCTGACGATCCGGAGCCAACGCGCTGCTTCGGATGCCGGCCACATGATAGGAGAAAATGAGAATGAAAGCACTGAAAAAAATACCGGCTGTGCTGCTGGTGACCGCAGTGATCCTGACGGCAATTTTTCTCGCCGGACGCTATGGGTGGAAGCTGGGCGGCTTCCGCGCCTGCCAGGGTGCGGGGATCACCTCTGTGGAAGTCAGCGGGAAGGCGGTACATATCACAGGATTCTATCCCGGCTCGTTCCCGGAGGGGTTTTGCGGCTACTATGCCAGGGAGCAGGGCGGCAAGCTCTATGTGGGCTTCCGGTTCAGCAGCCTGTTCGGCTTCTTTGAGACAGGGGACTTTGATGTCACCATCCCGGTCAAGGGCGAGATCAGCGAGGTAATCCTGAAAACCAGCATGAACGAGACCACTGTCTGGACTGCGCAGACCGGCTTTCTCTCCCAGTCGGAGCAATATGGCGTGTATGTCAAGCTGGAGGGAAACGATGTGTATTCCGTTTCCATGTCCTACAACGGTTTCAGCGGAGGCGTGAGCCACACGGATCACACAGCCATGGACAGCAGAGAATACTGCTTTATGGATAACGATATCATGATCGCTTCCAAGGAAGCGGGCGCCCCGGTGCCCTTTACCATGACCGTAAAAGACGCAGACGGAGCCGCGGTGGCGTCCGGCAAATTCGCCTTTGATGCCGGTATGGAAAAAATGTATCTGACTGTCACCGCAGACGGCAGGATACTGGAGGACACAAATGATGAACCATAAAATAAAAGCCGTTCTCAAATGGACCTGCGGTATCGCCGCCGTACTGCTGCTCATCCTTGCCGCAGGCGGCTGGTGGCTGTTCGGAGACTTTATCACGGCGGCAAACAGCATCGAAAAGCTGGAGAACGGCCTGTACGCCATGGAGTACAGCGGTGATTACGGCCTTGACGGCTTTCTCGCCCGGGGCGGCGCTGCCAGTGATGGCGAAGTGGCAGATTATCTGGCAGCCTTTTTGTCCCGCGGCTTTTACAAAATCGGAAGCGATGTGCAGACCGGGAAATTTGGCTGCTCCACCATCTGCACACAGGATGAACACGGCACCATCTTCTTCGGGCGTAACTATGACTGGGAAGAGTGCCAGACCATGATCGTACATACCGGGCCAAAAGACGGCTATGAATCCATTTCCACCTGCTGTCTCGATTTTCTGGGCTTCAGTGAGGACTATACGCCGGACGGCTCCATGATGGAACGGATGCAGACCCTGGCGGCCATCTATGTTCCGCTGGACGGCATGAATGAGAAGGGACTTGTAGTGGCCGATTTGATGGCCGGGGACAACGAGGAGACCCATCAGCGGACTGACAAGCCCGATCTGACGACCACCACTGCCATTCGCCTTTTACTGGACCGGGCGGCAAATGTGGATGAGGCCATCGCTCTTTTGGGCCAGTACGATATGAACTCCTCCATCGGCTCTGCCCACCATCTCTCCATTGCAGACGCCAGCGGAAAAAGCGTGGTGGTGGAGTATGTGGATGGCGAGATGCTGGTCACGGAGACGAAGGTGGTCACCAACCACTATCTCAGCGACTGTGAAAAGCAGGGCGTGGGTTCCAATCAGTCCCATATCCGGTTTGATACCCTCTCTGCCTGTACCGGCCCTGCCGGTGAAATGGATGTCCGGGACATGCTGGAATCCGTGGCGCAGAAAAACTACCCGCAGACAGAGGGCAGCTATGAAAAGACCGTGTGGAGCATCGTGTATTGCCCGCTGGGCCGCTGTGCCGATTTCTACTTTGCCGAAAACTATGAACACTGCTACGGACTGCTGCTCCAGGAAAAGGGCGGCTTTCTGAAGCGATAAGGAGGGAGAGCTTCTGATGATGAAAGCTGCATTTGCGTTTGTTCATGCGGCGCTGCCGTGGGTTGTGATCGGTCTGCTTCTTGCAGTGTTCTTTGCCAGAGCAGCACACAGAAAAAAGGAGAAAGAAACATACGGCGACTACGGAACAGAGGGAATGTGCCTGGGGATGTGCTTGGGCTCAGCAATCGGAGCGTCTGGCGCTGTGAACATTGGGATCGGGCTGCCCCTCGGTATGCTGATCGGTCTGGCCATCGGAACCTGTATCAAAAAGGAAACTCGGGGCGAAGACAATGACGAAACGGAATAAAGCTGTTTTGATCGTGCTTCCCCTGCTGTTCCTTGCAGGGGCTGCCGTGTTCCTGTCCTGTTATGATCAGGAGGGCTTCACAGGCAGCCGTGTTAAAAATCCGGATGCCTATCTGCTGGACATTGAGAGAATGAACGGAACAGATCTGCATACGTTGGAACTGCAGGAGGGCGACTCTCTTCAGATCCATTTTGAAAGGGAGAAAGGCTCTCTGTACATGGAGATCAAAGCGCCGGACGGGGCTGCGCTTTACCGCGGGAACGGAAAAGAAACCACAGATTTTACCGTAAACATCCCGGAGGGCGGCGTCTATACGATCGTGGTTGAGGCCCGGCACGCAAGAGGGACCATTCACATTATGAGTAATGAATCTGCGCAGTGATAGAAGATGATTAAAATTTATTTGAGCGGAACAGGAAATACAGAGCATTATATTAAAAATGAACAGGATGATTGGACAGCACGGTGCGGGCAATACCGTTAGAGAGCGATGATGTTAATCAGATCGGAATTTGAGGAGGTACATAACCATGAGAAAAATGATTGCATATTGCGGGTTGGATTGTGAAAAATGCGACGCATATCTTGCAACGATCAATGACGATCAGGCATTGCGTGAAAAAACGGCAAAATTATGGGCTGAGTTAAATAATGCTCCCATTCTGCCTGAACATATCAACTGTCAAGGCTGTCGTGTTGATGGGATGAAAACTGTATTCTGCGAAAGCCTTTGCGGGATCCGTCAGTGTGCGTTGAAAAAAGATGTGACGACATGCGGTGACTGCCCGGACATGGAAAAATGCCAGACGGTTGGGATGATTATCTCAAATAATCCAGAAGCTCTGAAAAATCTGAGAGGATAGACTGCATAGTCTGACAGCTTCCAGTTTGCCGGTATAAACACAATGAGCTTACAGAACCAAATAAACAAGGAGACACACAAATGAATGTTACATATGAACACAAGCCCGCAATGACCTTTATCGGCTTTTCCACATCCATTCGTCCGGAGGAGGGCGGTCAGAAGTGTCCCGAGTTCTGGGATAAGGAGTATGCACAGAAGTATGCGCGGCTCTGGCGGACCTTGCAGCCGCAGACACCGCTGGAAAAAGCCATTCTGGAAAACGGCGTGGGTCTCTTTGCCATCTGTGACGAAAAGGAAGGCTCCTTTGAATACTGGATCGCCGGATTGTATCAGGGCGGTGAGGTGCCGGTTTGCAGACGGTGAGGCTTCCGGGCGGCCATCGCCAAACGATGATCCATACCGACTTTTGTCAGGTAAACAGGGCAGCACTGGGCGGGTTTTCCCCTTCTGGTGCTGCCCTGTTTACAGACTGAAACCATAAAAACCCTTGACAAAATGAGAGAGGCCCTATATACTTATCAAAGATAATTATTTTTGGTAATTAAGGAGGAGCAAATGACGACCGACAAAATAAAAGAAATGATGGATGCCTGTTATCTGGCAAAGCGGATCCGGGATATGCTTCCTGAACTGCCCAAGGGGGTAGCTCCTTCTTATATCCATTATCTGGATGTCATTCGGAAATTGGAAAAGAAGAACAGACGAGTAAAAATATCAGATATCAGTGATGCCCTGAATCTCCCGAGGCCCGGCGTTACCAGAACAGTGAAAGAAATGGAGATGAAAGGATATCTTGATAAGATATCATCAGAGGAAGATGGCCGTATCACATACGTCGCCATTACGGAGGAAGGAAAGAAATTATCTGACAAATACGACAGAAAATATTACGGCGAATTGTCACGCTATTTGGACCATATTTCAGAAGAAGATGCAGATTGTATGATTCGCACGCTAGAAAGCCTTTATCAGGTGATGTGCGAAAGGAGGATCGAACTTGAGTGATTCAAATTCCGATTTTACGCAGGGGAGCATTCTGCGAAAATTGATCTCCTTTATGATCCCCATACTTGGCGCGCTGGTATTACAAGCTGCTTACGGCGCTGTGGACTTGCTTGTTGTAGGACGGTTTGGAACCACCCCCGGACTTTCGGCAGTGTCCACCGGCAGCCAGGTGCTTAATCTGGTCACTTTTGTCATTACACAGCTTGCCATGGGTATTACCGTTTCAATTGCAAGGTATATCGGAGAAAAGAAGCCGGAACAGATCGGTCCCCTGATCGGCGGCGCAACGCTGGTCTTTATGTTTCTTTCGGCGGCCCTGTTCATGGTAATGGTGTGCTTTTCGCGCCCCATTTCCGTACTGATGCAGGCTCCGGAGGAGGCTGTTGACCTGACCTGTGTTTATGTACGGATTTGCGGAGCAGGTATTTTTTTCATTGTTGCATACAACCTGTTGGCTGCGATTTTCAGGGGATTGGGGGACAGCAGATCTCCTCTTCTTTTTGTTGCCGTTGCCTGTACTGTGAATGTCATAGGCGACCTGGTACTGGTGGCAGGACTTCACATGGATGCGGCCGGAGCGGCCGTCGCAACGGTCTTTGCGCAGGCGATCAGTGTCGTTTTCGCCCTGGTTTTACTGCTCAAAAGAAAACTGCCGTTCCGGTTTGCCAAACGTGATTTCAGGCTGAATTTTCAATGCAGGCGGGCACTTAAGATCGGGCTTCCTCTTGCGCTCCAGGAATTCCTGACGCAGGTCTCCTTTCTTGCCCTTTGCGCGTTCGTCAACAGACTTGGACTGGAAGCGTCTTCCGGGTACGGCGTGGCATGTAAACTTGTTAATTTCGCAATGCTGATCCCCAGTTCTTTGATGCAGTCTATGGCATCCTTTGTATCGCAAAATGTAGGGGCAGGAAATGAAAAGAGGGCTAAAAAGGCAATGTTTACCGGCATAGGTGTTGGGATGACCATCGGGTGCATCGTGTTTTCCTTCATTTGGTTCCGGGGAGACTTTTTGACTCAGATCTTTACAGCAGATGCGGCTGTTGTCCAAAATGGGTATGACTATTTAAAGGGATTTGCGCCAGAGACGATCGTGACCGCAGTTTTGTTCAGCATGATAGGTTATTTTAACGGGCATGACAAGACTCTGTGGGTCATGATACAGGGATCGGTGCAGACGCTGCTTGTCCGGCTTCCGCTGGCGTATTTCATGAGTATTCAGCCTGATGCGAACCTGACAAAAATCGGGCTTGCAGCGCCGGCCGCCACGATCGTTGGAATTGTTTTAAACGTAGTATTTTACAAATGGTCAGATTATAGGGAGACTGCGCAAGAAATACAGGAAATATGCGGTTAATCTAGATTGCGCAATCTATATTGCCTATATAGCTAGGATCAATACGAAAAAATACTGAGCGGTACGGCGGGGGGAAGAGCCGATCCGTCTGGAGCAGGTAATACTCCCGCTCTCCTCATTCTTTGTTCCTGTCAGGGAGGTGTGAGGCAACATCGACAGCTGCCTGGAGCGCATCGATCAGTTTTTTCATGGATTTCATATCGGAATCAAAATAGTAGTAATTCATCGTTCCTTCCTTGCGGACATCGATCAGACCCGCGTCTTTCAGGATCTGCAGATGATGTGATACCGCGGGCCGGGACAGATGGGTTTTCTTTGTGATCTCTCCAACGCGTACACCGCGGCAGTCGCCCATCTGCATCATTTCTGTGAGAAGGTGCTGACGGTTTTCATCCCCTATGGCCGTGAGTACCTTCTGGCATTCCTGAATTTTATGCGCGACTGCCTTGGCCTCCCGATAGACATCCATCAAAGGACCTTCTTTCCCGTCACCGCCTCGAAATGATATTTGACGATACCAAGGTCTATTTTCGTGTAGAAGCCGGTCCCGCTGGGAGCGGCATAGATGCACTCCTCCAATTTGCTCGGGTCCTTGACCGTACATGCTCCCCCGGAGATTTGGGCAGAAGCCGGCTGTCCGGACAAAGTGAATTTGAACTTTTGCTGATTCATGGCTGTCGGCGCCAGCAAAACGGACTCCATTCCCCGCCTGAACCACTCCGGCATGGGCCCGTTCAACGCTGTGACTTCTTCCATTGATCTGCTCTTGTGGGCAGTACCCTGCGTCTTGCCATACCCCAGCGCGATCAGGCAGGTCTGCTTTTCCCCTTTGAGAATGCGGGCTGCGCTTTTGCCATGGGTCATGGCGACCCAGCAGGTATTCAGACCAAGGGACTGGGCCAGCAAAACCAGCTGCTCCCCATAGTACCCGCACTTTTCGTCGAGATCCGGCGCTTTTGGCCCAACCAGTGCAATGTAGTTCTGCACGCCGGAAAATTTGCCATAGTGGGCCATCAGGGAGTTGAAACACTTCGGCTCATCAAACAGGAGCTGAATATGAAGATGCGCTTCCCGATTGATCCTGCCGGCTTCCTCCAGCAATCGGGTCCGTTTTTCCGGTTCGAGCTTCTTATCCTCGTATTGCCGGACACTGTGGCGCTGCTTGATTGTTTCAAAAAGATCCATCGTGAGCTTCCTTTCATGCGTTTGATTGTTTGAACCGATTATAGCACCAAAAATCAAAAATTCATTATCCGTAAAGAAAATCGAGACGAATATCTTTGAGGCCGCGCCGGGTTTCCTGGCGGCTGGTTTTCAGAAGTGTGAAGAAAATGATGACCAGGATGTCCCTAACATCTGATTTCAGGATCATCGTTCCGGAATTCTGGAAAAAGCTGATAGAAATATGCGCCCGAATATGATAAGATTACAATGTATTATTGTATCCAAACAGCAGCAGTATCAGGCGATATGTTTCTTGCAAAGGGATATCCCTTTGCTGGTTATGGAATAACCAGCACCCTTGTCAGTCATAAGAGAAAAGCGGGGGAATGCGCGATGGCAAAACCGGAGCTGAAAAACCACGGCGTCTTTCTTTATGCCGCCCTCGCCGTGACTGCGGCAGCCGTGCTGCGGCAGATAAGCTTTCAGGTAGAAGGGCCCGTTAACTGGTTTTGCTCGATCCTTCGTTCCGTCATATATATAGGGCTGTTTGCGGCATGGGGCATTTCCGTCCGCAGGCGCATCATTCAGCCCCAGGTGCGCCGTTATCTCACCGCTGTTTCTGCGCTGATGGTATTTTGGGTAACGGTAAGGACGATCCGGTATTTGTTTACGGAAGATCCGTGGGCGCTGCGCCACCTCTGGTATCTGTACTATCTGCCCATGCTGTTCATCCCGCTTCTGGCGGTGTTCGTCGCCATGTCGCTGGGCAAGCCGGAGAGCTTCCGCCTGCCGAAGTGGGCGGCGCTTCTCTACATACCCGCCGCCGCACTTTTGCTGCCGGTGCTGACCAACGACCTGCATCAGCTTGTATTTGTTTTCCCGGCAGATGCGCCGGTGTGGGGAAATGATTACCGCTATGCAGTGGGATATTTTCTTGTTGTGGGCTGGCAGATACTATGCGCTTTGGCCGCCCTTGCCACGATGCTGGTCAAGTGCCGTATTCCCAACAGCCGCAAGGTTTTCCTGCTGCCTTTCGTCCCTGTCATACTGGCCGTGATCTATGGTGTGCTTGATGTTTTCCGGCTGCCGTGGCTGAAAGCGATTGCCGGTGATATAACCGTTGTATTCTGCCTGCTGTTTGCCGCCGTACTGGAATGCTGCATCCAATGCGGGCTGATACAGACCAATACCGGATACGGAGAACTCTTTGAAATAGGGACCATCGGGGCGCAGATTACCGACGCGGATTATCACACCCGGTATGCTTCCTCCAATGCGATGACACTTTCGCAGGATGTGATGCGGGCGGCGGAAAACGGCAGTGTCAGCATAGATAAAGACACCCTGCTCAAAAGCAGCCGGATCAGCGGCGGCCATGTTTTGTGGCAGGAGGACATCGCAGACATGACTGCCCTTTTGGAGCGGCTTGAGGAAAACCGGAAAACCATAGAGGACAGCAACTGCCTGGAAGAGGAAAACTACAAGACCAAGGTAAGGATCAATGCCCTGCGGGAAAAGAACCGCCTGTATGACCGGCTCCAGAAACAGACTGCCAGCCAGATCGACCTGCTGGACGGGCTTCTGAACCAATATGAAGCGGAAGCCGACCCGGAGGCCGCCCGCAGTCTGCTTGCAAAGATCGGAGTGATCGGAGCCTACGTCAAGCGGCGGGGCAATCTGATCTTTATCGAAGAAAAAGCAGAAGTGACTGATACGGCAGAGCTTTCAGCCTGCCTGGAAGAATCCTTTACCAGCCTGCAGTTTATGGATGTGGAGTGTGCGCTTGATATCCCGAAGGGGGAAATGATCCCGGTGAAAGGGGCTGCCCGCACCTATGACCTCTTTGAAGCCGCGATGGAAGCCGCACTGGACGATCTTCGCTCTGTGTGGCTGAAAGGCCGCGCCCTTGAAAGTGCTGTTGTCTTTTATATGGAAGTGGAGAGCGGGACAGATCTGTCGCGGCTTGCGGGGCTTGCCGATTCCTGCGCCTGTGAGGATGGGATCTGGCGTTTCACACTCCGCGTCGGAAAGGCAGGCGGACCGGCATGAAAACATTTACCCTTTCCTCTGAGACGCAGCAGTCATTACTGTTGGTGTTTCTGTTCCTCACTTTGCTCTTATCGCTGTTTCTGCTGCTCATCGTTTTCGGCAATCACCATGACAGGAGAAAACGGTATCTGAATGTGCCTGTGTTCCTGGCCCTGTTTGCACTTCTGATCGTTCTGGCTGACGATTTTGAACAGACCAGCCAGGGGCTTGCGTCCGGAATATGGGTTCCTGTCCCGATGCTGCTGCTCTGGTGCATTGCCGGCGGAACAGCCCTTCTGCTCTTGTGGGAGATGGCCGGGCTGCACCGGACAAAAGGACAGATGCTCAACCACAATTCGGTGAAAGAAGCGATGGACCGGCTGCCCAGCGGGATCTGCTATTTTACCACGAGCGGCTCTGTGAAGCTGTGCAATCTGCAAATGTACCGCCTGTTCCGTTCCCTTGCCCAGAAGGATCTGCAAAAACTGAGCGAATTGCAGGAGGCGCTGGACGGCTGCGGCCCCGATACCGGCGTGATCTGTCTTTCAAAGGAATTACAGAACTATCTTTTCCCTGACGGAAGGGTCTGGCGGTACCGAAAGTCTCTGGTAAGGGACGGGGCGGGGACCCCCTATACGGAAGTGGTCTTTTCCGACCTCACCGAACAGTATGACCGGGAACTGGAACTGAAAAAGCAGACGAAAGAATTGAAAGAGATCTCCCGGAAGCTCAAGCGCCTTTCCGACAACGCGCTGATCCTGACACGGGAAAAAGAAGTGCTGGCCGCCAAAACCAAGCTGCATGACCAGATGGGCGCCGGTCTGACGGCAGTCCGGCGGGTCCTGCTGCATCAGGGAGCGGCAGAGACCGATAGTGCTGTAAAGCTGCTGCGGCAGGCGGTCAGCGCGGTCAAAAATGACAACGAATATCCGCCGGAAAAGGATGAGTTGGCAAAGTTTATACAGGATGCCGGAACCGTCGGCGTCAAGGTAAACCTTTCCGGAGATCTGCCGGAGTGCGAGGAGCTTTCTTTCGTATTCCTGATCGCCATGCGGGAATGTCTGGCCAACGGCGTGCGCCATGCCGGAGCGACAGAACTCTGGATCGAAATACAGGAGGAGGACAGCTCCGTTTCCATCCATATCACCAATGACGGCGCCCCGCCCGAAGGCGAGGTGGTGCCCAAAGGCGGACTGCATAACCTGTACCGCTATGTGCTGGACTGCGGCGGAAAAATGGAGATCCGGTCAAAACCGTCTTTTGCGCTGACGGCAACACTTCCAAAAGAAGAGGAGGGGAAAGCATGAAGCGTGTATTGATCGTGGAGGACCAGCGGATGCCCCGTGAAAACATGGAGCGGACGCTTTCTGACAGCGGGAAATATGCCCTTGCTGCCAGCGTAAACGGCGCGGATGTGGCCTTTGTCATCTGTAAGCAGCAGCACATTGACCTGATATTGATGGATGTGTGTACCATCGGAAATAAGGACGGCATTGAAGCCGCCGCCGAGATAAAAGCGGCGTTCCCGAATATCAAGATCATTATCGTCACCTCCATGGTGGAGGTAAGCTATCTGGAAAGGGCCAGAGCCGCCAATGTGGACAGCTTCTGGTACAAGGACATCAGCCCGGAAGCATTGATCGATGTGATCGACCGCACAATGGCCGGGGAACACCTTTTCCCCGGTGAAACGCCGAAGGTAAAGCTGGGACTTGCCGAAAGCACCGACCTGACAGCAAAAGAGATCGAGGTCCTGCGGCTTGTCTGCGACGGGTTGGAATACAGCGAGATCGCACAGGCGCTTGATATTGCGGAAAGGACCGCGAAATACCACATTTCAAACATTTTATCCAAAACGGGTTATGCCAACAGGACACGTCTTGCCATTGCGGTCACCAACAAAAAGTTTATTATCCCGAGCATACCTGAAGATAAAGAATTTGATGCAGCTGAATAAACGAGTATAAGACTTTTATCCCGGTTTCTCTTTGAAACCGGGAATTTTTTTGCAAAAAATGCAAAACTGCACTTTCGGACAGGGCGTTAACCGAATTTAGCCAATATAATGTTATCGTACCATAACTGCAGGACAAACATTCAGATCGGAAGTGATACGATGCGGAGAGTCATTGTAGATATGCACAATGCCCTGTTCGCCGACGCCATATCGGCGGCACTGAAAAATTCTGATTCAGACTTCTGTGTCGATCGAAGCGAAACGCCGGGGGAAACGACAGGACTGTGTTCCTGCGCACAGGCCGATATCCTCATCATGGAAGTCACTGCCTGCACACCGTGGAAGCTGGAAGAACGCATGAAAATACGCAATGAGGTAAAAGCCAAAAAACCGGATTGCAGAGTCGTCCTGGTGGTGGATGAAAATACGCAACAGAAATTGGCCGACAAAGTCCGCCGGGCCAAACAGGACGGGCTGACCGACAATTTTATTTACGGTTCAGTATCCGCTGCCTATCTGTCGGCGGTCATCGACGCACTGTAAGGAGAGATGAGCCGAAGCATGATAAAACGGATGATCTGTACTACATCTTTGAAGCGAAAGCTGGTGATCAAAAGTGCGCAGGGTCATTGTTAATATGAAAAACTATATCTTCGCCGACGCCATTGCCCAATCTCTGCAGGCGGATAAACACAGCGATTTCTGTGTCCAGCGGGCAGCGACACCTGAGGAAGCCAGGCAGTACGCCGAACTGTGCGAGCCATACGCCGTGCTGCTGGAAGTCACGGGATACCCGCCCTATGCGCTGGAGGAACGGCTGAAGATCCGCGACGCGGTGAAAGCGGCCAATCCGGACTGCAAGGTCGTCTTCATTGTGGACGAAAACTCAGAGAAAGAAGTGGCGGAGCGGGTGCGGGAGGCCAAGAAGAAAGGCCGGATCGACCAGTTCATCTACGGCTCCATCAGTGCGAATTACCTTGTGGCGCTGATGGATACATTATAAATAAAGCGGGGAGCGGCGATTTCCCCGTCACCGCAGCGGCAGCGTCGGGAGCAATCCAACGGCCTGTCAAATCAAGAGAGGAGGCAAAAAATGAAACACATACAAGGAAGGCGCTGTCTCAGCATTCTGCTTACCCTGGTGATGGTGCTGGGCCTGCTGCCCACCGGCCTGTTCACCGTGGAGGCCAAGGCGGACACCATTACCTATGACAGCACCGCCGGCAACTTCAGCTACGGCATTCTCAGCATAGACGGCCGGGCTGTCCAGGTCACATCCTACAACGGCACGGCCACGGCGGTGGAGGTGCCCCAAACCATTCGTGTCAGCGATCTGTCTGCGTCACAGCAGAATACCTGCATCAACAATGGCCTGACGTCGACTGACACCTTCACCGTGACGTATGTGGAGCGGTACTTCCTGTACTATTCCGAGAACGGCGCGGACATCCAGTACGTGAAGCTGCCCGCCACCATCGGGACCATCTCCGAGTACGCCTTCGGCGCCCAGGCGGGCGAGTCCGCCCTGAAGGAAGTGACTCTGGCGGAGGGCTCCCGGCTGACCACGGTTTTTCAGCGCGTCTTCTCGAACCCCTCCCTGCAGCGGGTGGGCATCGGCAGCACCGACAAGATGCCCGCCTCCCTGAAGCTCCTGTACAGCTACGCCTTTAAGGACTCCGGCGTCACCAGCATCGACTTCTCCGCCTGCACGGAGCTCTACTACCTGGACAGTTCCACGTTCAGCGGCAGCGCCATCGGCAGCATCGTCATGCCCCCGAACCTGCGGGGCATCGGCACCTATGCCTTCAAGGGCTGCACCAACCTGACCAGCGTGACCCTGCCGGAGACCTGCGGCAAGGATCAGCACACCTTTGCGGACGGTAAGACCCAGGCGGGCTACATCGAAAGCAGCGCCTTCTGGAACTGCACCAACCTGACCAGCGTCACCTTTGAGGGCGGCCTGCCGGTTTTCAGAGGCTCCGCCTCCGGCTACGACTGTCTGGCGGGTGTCAGCGCGAACTGCACCGTCTACATCCCCCAGCCCGCCACCGACGCTGACTACGCCACCGCCCTCAGCAACCTCTATAACCAGATGGGCGCCCACGCCGGGGTGAAGCTGCGCTGGATCGGCTCCACCAGGGGCCAGACCGCCCCCAACGGCAGCAGTGCCGCCGTCACCCTCACCGGCGCGGACGCGGACAATGGCACCTACGCTCTGGGCACCTATAACCCCAATGGCGATCCCTCCCTGGGCGGCCTGGGCGCGGTGCTGGTGGTGAAGGGCCGGCAGAACGTGACGGATCCCCTGACCCTGACCCTCAGCGGCGTCAGCGGCGCGGACTACGCCGTCTGGAGCCGGGAGATGGCCTACGGCGCCTCCCGCCAGGGCACCAACGAGTCGGAGGCCCTCTTCGGCGCGGCGCTGACGGAGAACATGTGTCTCAACTCTGCCCTGGGCAAGGCGCCCGACACCCTGACCACCACGCCCTCCATCTCCCTGAGACTCTACAACAGCACCTCCCTGGGCGCCTACTACTACATCCCCAAGCTGGTGAAGACCGGCGACCGGACCACGCCCCAGACCTCCGTGGCTCTGGCCCCGGTGCTGGTGCTCTACCAGCCCGACGCCACCAACCCCGTCAGCATTTCCCCCAGCGTCACCAAGCCCTATGAGCTGAATTTCCAGATCACCAAAAACAGCAATGACACCTACGTCCTCGCGGATGCCGGAAAGACGGCACTGGCGTCTTCGAACCTGTCCGGCGGCATGAACCTCTACAGCACCAGCTTTATGGCCATGCTCCCGGAGGCGTTCACCGGCCAGACGGAGATGCCTCTGGGCACCAGTTCTCAGCCGGATGAATACGACTACGACACCGGCATCTGGTACCAGTGGCAATGGCTGAATCCTGCGACTGGGGAGTGGGAGGATACATATGATAATTACAGCTACCGGGTCGGCACGGGCTATGCCACCTACAACGGCTATGAGAAGTCAAAGCCCAGCGGCATCCAGTGGAAGGCCGAAGAGGGCATCCCCGCCCGTTGGTTCACCGGCAAGGGCGAGGGCAGCTATACCTTCCGCCTGTTCGTGTCTGCCTCTGCCGATGGCTACATCTTCGAAACCTACTCCGGCGAGATCACCGTCAACCTCTATACGGGCGTGACGATGACCGGCTGGAACGTGGAAAACGGCGCCGGCATCAGCAACTTCACCGAACCCGAAACGAACTCCACAACAACTCCTGCCACCATGAAGCTGGGGGCGCAGAATGTCACCCTGACCCCGAAGACCACGCTGGAGAGCAAGAACTTCAGGAATGTCTACGCGAAGTATACATACTCCATCCAGCAATACGATGAGAATTGGACCTACAAGACATCCACGTTAGCCGTCTCCAAGACCACCGCCGGTTTCGACCCCGGCCAGTATCTGACGGAGCCGGGCAACTATGGCGTGCTCCCCTTGATCTACATCTGCGACGGCGACGGAAATGAGTTCCTCACCCTGACATACAGCAGCAGCAACACCAGTGTGACCCCCTACTACATCACGGTGCAGAACGAAACGGCGGACTATTCCGACCTGCCGGAGATCGACGACCCCGGCGTGGTGTACTTTGATTACACCGGCTTAAATACTCCCACAGCCAGACAGAGGGGCGTGTTACTCACCGGCACCAATCTGGATAAAGTAGCAAGAGTCGCCCTCTATGAGA
The DNA here is from genome assembly GCA_022772585.1 of Clostridiales bacterium. Lineage (GTDB taxonomy): Bacteria > Bacillota > Clostridia > Oscillospirales > Oscillospiraceae > Pseudoflavonifractor_A. The sequence goes on along the minus strand of JALEZN010000070.1, from coordinate 18,959 downwards.
CGCCGGACCGGGATACCATCGGCGGCGGCACGCTGCTGTACAGCAACTTTACAGTCGCGCTCAACGGCTCCAACCTGAACGTCTTCTTCCCCGAGGGCTTCTTTGACAGCTACGACGCCCGGTGGTGCTATTTCAAGCTGACCTGCACCGACGGCTCCACGGTCTTCAGCCCGGTGTTCGCCGCCCTCCCCGGCAACGGCGCCGTGGACACCACTTCCGACAAGAAGACGCCCGCCGTGTCCTTCCGTTCCACACCGGAGGCCCAGGTCTGGGCGGCGGCGGACACGGAGACGTCCCTGACCTACAACGTGCAGCTGATCAACGTGCCGCTGCAGCTGTCCAAGAAGAACCCCGGAACATCGTACAATATTTTTAAATGGGAGTACTACGACGGCAGCGCCTGGCAAGCCATGAGCATGTCCAGCGGCGGTACGGTGAACACCTCCACCGGCGCTGCAGCGGGCTGGGCCTTTGACCTGACCTCCGTGGACATCTCCGGCGGCGACCTGGTGTTGCGGGGCACCGCCACCCTCAAGACCCAGTACGTCAGTAGCAAATCCAAATTCGCGGGCGGCCTGGCGGCGGAGGAAATGAAGGTCCGCCTCAGCGTCACCGACGCCTGGCAGAACGGCACCTCCGCCACGGCGGTAAAAACCTCCTCCACCACCACCCTGACGAAGGCCGGCGCCGTACCGGGAGTCTCTGAAAACCTCTCCTACGCCAACCGGCTGTGGAATGGCACGGCGTATGAGACGGTATCGTCCTCTGACGGCCGCATCCCGGCCAACACCTACGTGATGTTCAGCGAGGCCTACGACGGCAAGGAGGAGGGCGACACCGGCAACCAGCCCGCCACGCCCGACGAAGGTGATTACTACTATTTCACCGCCAATGTCAAAGGCTCCCCCGCCGCACCGGCAGGCTATCACAAGGAGATGTGGTGGAACATCTACCGGAACGGCGTCCTGGTGAGGACCCTGAAGCCCGACCTGAGCGACGTTCAGAACGACGGCTGGGACAGCAAATTTGACGTGGTCTACCAGTACGGCTCCACCGGGGCGGACAGCCTCTTTGTCCGGTACGGCATTGGCCTGGATGAAAACTATGATCCCACCGGCTACGCCGACCCTGCCGCCTCCGCCCTCTACGTCTCCATCCCCAATACGTCCACTACCTGGAAGTTCGCGTGCGTGCCCCAGGCGGTGTTCGTCAGCGACACCGACGGCTCGGTGTACAGCTCCGCCACCGGCACCACCCGCACGGTGGTCATCAACCCCCTGACCGACGCCCAAACGCCTTACATCAAGGGCAACTCCGGCGCGGTGAACATCAGCTATCAGACGAAGGACAGCGCCCCCACGGATGAATCCGTGGTCTACACCCTGAGCGCCGACGTCTATGTCTATGGCGGCATCGGCGAGCTGACCTACCAGTGGTACTATGCCGATACCCCGGTCTCCAACGCCTCCCAGGCCACCCCCATCGGCAGCCTGCAGGCCATCACCGGCACCCCCACCGTCAGGCTGCCCCTGACCAAGGCCATGCTCAACGAGTTCGCCCCCCAATACGCCGGAGTCCGGTACTACTACCTCTATATCACCAACACCGACGAGACGGCCCTGAACCACACCGCCGCCTCCAGATTCGTATCGGTGGCCACGGTGCGGGTGGGCAGCTATGAGAGCATCAGCGCCCCGGAGATCGTCCGCAGCGACTCTGCGGAGACCACCGTCTACTGGCAGAATGTGGATAAAGGCCTGGACATCTACTCTGTCACCACCGCGCCTCTGCCCGACGACGTGAACCGCTCCGTGGCCGTGGCCTACAAGGTCACCGACCCGAGTACCGGCGAGGTGCTCAAGTCCAACAACAAGTATTATCAGATCCACCTGTCCAGAGACGAGGACACCGGCTCCATGGTCCCCAGCTACGCCGTCAGCTCCAGCACCTTCACCCAGAACGGCGACGGCTCCCACACCTGGACCATCGTCCCCGGTACCGTGGGCGTGGGGAATACCTACACCAACGCCGCCGGGCAGACCATCGGCACCGTGGACATCGAGTTCTGGTGGATCGTGACGGATACCTACAACGGCGATGTGGAGATGGCCAGCGGCGGCAATACCGCCACCTCGGAGACCGCCCACTGCATCGTCCACCAGATCGCGCCGGAGACCAGCTATTTCACCGACCTGACCCTGGACTCCGTCATGGGCGGCGACGCCGCCGAGACCAGCAACCTGGTGAAGGTCGCCGTGCCTGAGACCCTGCGATCCACCCTGGGCACCGGCGCCGCCGTGGACGGCTTTAAACAGTACAAGAGCGACGCCCGGCCCTTCACCGCCGTGCTGAACGTGCCGGCGTGGGGCGGCGGCCTGCCCTACGGCGCCAGTGTGCAGCTGCAGTACTGGAACGCAGCCACCGGCGCGTGGGTGACCATGAGCGGCACCATCACCAGCGACAAGGCCATGACCCATAACACCGGCTACTCTTACGGCGCCTACAGCAGCAATGACCTCTACAGCGACGGCAGCCTCCTCACCGTGGAGGCCTACGACATCGTGAACGCCGACGCCGGTGTGGACACCACCGCGGGCGGCAGCAGCGCGAACGTCCTGTTCCTGCGGCTCTACGCCGAGACCGGCGTGGTCACGGACCCCAAAACCAACAACGTCGCCACGGCCCCCTGCCAGGCGGGCACCAGCGACGTCTTCGCCCTGATCCGGCTGGACGCGGCGGAAACCAACGCCCCCGCCCCCAGTCTGGTGGAGTGGCCCCGGATGGCATTGAAGGACGTGACGGACGAAACCGGCGATGTGGCGCTGGACCTGGGAATCTACACCCGGAGTGAGGACGACACCGTCATCGGCGATTTCTCCTATGAGCTGCTCTACGGCCATGAGATCGTGGCCAGCGGCACCTTCGCCCCCGACAGTCCGCTGAACGCCGAACTGGATGCTTTCCTGCGGCCGGAGCTGCGGGCCGCCTGGGAGGCGGCTGAGAACACCGGCAAGGCGGTCTCCGTGGATTACCGTCTGCGGATCCTCAACACGGATACCACCGTGACCGGCGACCCCGTCGGCGAGTGGGAGACCGCTTTCACAGTGACCTTCGGCACCCTCTCCGCCAAGCCCCAGGTGCAGCTGAAGCGCAGCGACGGCGGCGCGGACATCACCCACTCCGGCAGCGAAAACGTCATCACCGTCTACAAGGGCGACACCAACACGGTCACCCTCACCGCCGACATTACCAACCAGGAAGCGATGGGCGATCTCTCCTATCAGTGGTACTGCAGCAAGGACGGCGTGAGCTTCACGGCGTACAGCGGCAGCGGCTACAATACTCCCGCCATCGAGCTGCCCACCTATTGGAACAACGAGACGGACCTGTGGTTCCAGTGCCGGGTGACCAACCTGGACTCCGACGCCACCGTCACCACCGGCGTCACCGGCGTCAGCCCCACGGTGCATCTGGTCATCACGCCGCCGCCCACGCCCACCAGCGTGATGATCTACGCCGGAAAAAAGTATGAAAATAAAAACTCTTTCCACAAGGGCGGCAAACTGACCTTCGCCAACGAGGTTGTGCAGCCTCTGGAGCCGGATAACGCCCCCGAGGCGGAGCTGAAGTACCAGTGGTACATCAGCACCAAGCCGACATTTGACGAAACGGCCCTGGGTTCCCTCAGCGGCAGCGCATACTCCATCGACCAGAACTCTTTCACCATCGGCGGCACCACCTACGACACCCTCTACGTCTTCCTGGAGGTCTACACCACCCGGTTCGGCTGGGCGTCCCAGCACGTCCGGAGCGCCGGTTACCCGGTCACGCTGCTGGACGCCGAGGCCCCCACGCTGACGGAGCCCGCGGAGCCCCTCTATGTCAAGGTGGGCGAGGAGTTCACCCTGACGGTGGAGAGCACCAGCAACAACACCCACGGCGACCAGCCCTACGGCTCCATGCGCTACGAGTGGTGGTGGAGCGAGACCCCGGACGGCAGCCGCAATCTCGTCGGCAGCGGTTACACTGACGAGAGTCCCGCGACGGCATCCCAGAGCTACCCCGGCATCTATTACTACTGGTGCAAAGCCTATGAGCAGGGCACCGGCGTCAGAAGCGGCTGGAGCAACGAGGTCTGCCTCACCGTCATCTGCAGCGAGGAGGGCGCCGCCGTGCCTCCCATCATGACCCGGACCGGCGAGCGCGTCCGGTACTTCACCGACGACGGCACGGCCACCCTGGCCGCCACCGCCACCTCTCCGGACGGCGGCGCCATCACCTACCAGTGGCAGAAGCAGAACCCCAACAGCAGCTGGGTCGACGTGGCGGGCGAGACTGCCGACACCCTGACCGTTGCCTGTCCCGCCTCCGCCGGTGCGGACCATTACCGGCTGGTGGCCACCAACACCGTGGCGGACAAGGAGAGCGCCACCAACACCATCGACTTCTGGGTGGTCCGGGAGGGCTGTGTCCTGACCTGGAGCACCGAGCCGCCCGCCGCCATGCTCACCGGCGCGTCCCTGAACGCCGGCGGCTCCATCACCTGGTACGGCAAGACGGCCAATGACAGTCTGACCGACCTGAGCTTGGGCATCGAAGCCCCCCTCAGCAGCTGGATCACGCTCAATGGCAACGGCTCCGATTACGAGACCGGCGTCTGGTACCAGAGGGGCTTCACCCTCACCGGTACGGCGGCGGAGGGCAGCATCACTTTCAAAGTCATCGCGTTTATTACGCAGTCCACGGGCGGCGGCGGAACGACCCAAAATAAGGTATCCTTCCCCCGCACCATCACCGTGCAGGACTGCGTCATCGACCAGACCAAGCTCTACCTGGGCGAGATGGACGCCAACGCCCTGTATGACGGCGTGCAGCTCACCGCCAGCGACATCAGCGGTACCGTCTCCGGCACTGTCTGGGAAGTGACCTCCGGCACCCTGCCCGAGGGCGTCACCCTGAACGCTGACGGCACCTTCTCCCTGGCGGACGGCAAGGTGCTGGGCACCCCGGCCCACTATCCCGTCACCGTCTCCGTCACCTACAACGAAAAGACCTACAGCCAGGCGGTGGACCTCATCATCCAGAGCGAACAGGGCGTGGAGAACTCCTACACCACCCGCTATGTCACCATCGGCTACGAGCAAGTTAACCTGAACAGCGCCCCCACCGGCCCGGGCTATTCCTACGACCCGGACACCGGCGTGCTGACCCTGACCAATTTCACCGGCAATCAGATCTACCTGGGCAGCTACCGCTACTGTCTGGTGCTGGAGGGCACCAACACCCTCTCGGCCATGAACGTGCCGAATCTGGTGCAGACCCTTGATGACCTCCATGTCCTGGGCAGCGGCTCCCTGACGGCCAAGCTGATCAACAGCGCCACCGGCAGCACCGTCTTAGGCTTTGACATCAACGGCACGGAGGGCCTGGTCCTGCGGGAGGGCTTCACCGGCTCCATCGACCTGACCGTGAGCAACTCCGGCAGCAACAACGTCTACGGCGTCACCCGGGTGGTGCAGCGCAGCACCGGCCCCCTCACCATCAACGTCAGGCAGAGCGAAGCGGACGTCCAATATGCCATGGGCGTGCACACTGCCCTGACGGTCTCCGGCAGCGGTAAGGTCACCGTCACCGTGGACGGCGGCGGCAAAGCCACCTATGTCTACGGCGTCGACGGCACCACCGCCACCTCCGGCACGGTGGACGTCTCTGTCACCGCCAAAAACGGCAGCTGGTACACCTACGGCGGCTTCGATGCCGACCTGGGTCACACCGACGGCCCCGTTACCTTCGCCGCCTCCTCCACCGCCGGCGGCAGCAGCAGCGCCCTCAGAAGCAAACCCGCCAACGAGGCCAACTATCAGGTCACCGGCGCCTATAACAGCGGCTCCGTGACCTACGTCCCCTACACCAACGCTACACCCCAGTTCCTGGTCAACGGCAAGAGCGTCGCCGGCAGCAGCTATGCCATCACCACCGGCGGCTCCATCAACGCCGCCATTACCGCCTACTGCAGCGGCGGCTGTACCGTGGAGGTGGTGGGCACTCTGCCCGACGGCCTGACCTATGCGGACGGCGTCCTAAGCGGCACCGTGACGGCCAGCGGCTCCTGCACCCTGCGGGCCACCAGCAAGGCGGATCCCGGGGTCTCTGCCGACCTCACCGTCAGCTGGACCTACAGCGATATCACCATCCACGCCGGTTATCAAGACGGCGGCCGCATGGTCTACGACACCACGTCTCAGGACGCCTGGGTGTCCTCCACCGGCGACGCCCTGTATTTCTTCGCCCAGGGCCCCAGCGCGGCGAGTGTGGCAACCTGGGAGGTCACCTGCGCCGACGGCGAGATGAGCGGTACGCAGGGCAGCACGTTTACCAGCAACCGCTTCTATGACCGGGACAACAACGCCAACTACGTCGAGGCCCCGGGCCGGGCATTCAACTTTACCCCCAACGGCCTGGCGGTGGATGCGACCACCACCATCACCGTCACCGCTAAGGACAGCGGCGGCAACGTCCTGGGCACCCAGGTCTTCACCGTCGGCATCTCCAACGGCAATGCCCCCAGGTACATCCAGGTGGGCAGCGTCCCATACTACGGCGCCCGGTACACCGACTATGACTTCTCCGCCTCCGGCTGGACCTGGAATCACAAGACCGGCACGCTGACCCTCACCAATTACAGCGGCAGCGATATCTACGCCTCCGGCGGCGCGCTGGCCGTGGACTTCTCCGGCACCAACACCGTCAGCGGCTGGATCAACATCGGCGGCTATGCCCTGACCCTCACGGGCGCGAGCGATGACGCGGTACTCCGGGTCAACAACACTTACAGCACCGCTCTGTACGCCAACAGCCTGACCGTCAACGGCCAGGGCCGGGTGCTGGCCGCCAGCAGGGACAGCGACGGCCTCTACAGCGGCCTGTCTGGTGGCACGCCTGTCACGGTGGCGCGCACCGTCAGCGAGCTGCGCCTCACCGGCAAGTTCTACTACCCCGTGAAAGACCCCGTCGTGTTGGGCGAAGAGGAAACAAACTACTACCTCTGCAATGACACGGCGGACGCCGCCGAGCGCACCGGGGTCTTCCTCTTCGGCACCAAGGTGCCCCAGGAGGCGGAGATCACCGTCACCGGCCCCGACTCCGTCGTCAAGGGAGAGACCGCCGAGATCAAGGTCCAGCTCCCCGCGTGGATGACGGGGGCCACCCTCAACGGCGGCGAGGAAAAGGCCTTCACCCTCAGCTATCAGTGGAACCGGGTGGTGGACATCAGCGACAACGAGTACTACTCCGGCACCACAACGGATACGCTGAAGGTCACCTATCCCTTCATAGACACCTCTGACATCCGCTGCAAGGTCACGATGTCCTTCAACGGCGTGCCTGTGAAGTTTACCAGCGAGAGCTTTACCCTGAACGTGGTGGCCGCGGGCGTCAAGGTCAACGGGCAGGTCAAGAGCTATAACCCCGGCAACGAGACCACCGTCACCCTGTATGACTCCGCGGACACGGCCCATGAGACGCCGCTCTACACTACCACCATCGCGGCGGAGACCGGAAGCGGCCAGATCACCCAGAGCTTCCGCTTTGATGCCGTGGCCTCCGGCACCTACGATCTGGTAGTCACCAAGGCGGGACATCTGACCTATACCATCAAAGGCGTCGTGGTGGGCAGCACAGATCTGGATCTGACCAAGAACGCCAATGCGTCTGTCAGCACCATCACGCTGCTTGCAGGAGACGTGGATGAAGACGGAAATATCAACGAATCGGATGTCTCTGTGATCCGCTACGCCAGCAACATCAACAAGCTGGCATCGTCTGCGGCCAATCCCCTGGCGGATGTGGACGGTGACGGCAACGTCAATGAATCGGATGTCTCCATTGTCCGGTACGCAGTCCATATCAATAAGAATACCGGCCATTGTACCTATGTCTACGCGGAATAAAGGAGCAGCGCAAAGCCATGAAAAACAGAGTCCTCAGCACCATGCTCACGCTGACTTTGCTGGCGGCTCTGTTTCCGGCGGCCCTGGCGGTGGATGACATTCCGACCACCAGCAGGGATCCTCCGGAGACGGAGCGCAATGAAGCCTTTGCAGTCAACGCCGCCGGGGAGGAGTTCCTCCCCGGCCCGGACAGCCTGCCGGACAGCGACGAGCTGTTTGCCGCCTATGTCCGGCAGGAATTCGACCGGGAGATCTGCGGCGGGATCTCCACATTCGGCACCGCCGCCGGAGACCGCCTTTCCGGGCTGGAAAGGGCCGTCTATGACGACCTGAAGGCGAAGGTCACCGAGACAGCCAATGGGACCAGAAGCTCCACGGTATTTGCCGTCTCCGCGGACCTCAGCAGCCTCAGGTGGACCAAAGAGGAATTGGGCGTCGGCGCGATCATTTCAGACGGCAGCATCACAGATGCGGCAAAGACCGCTGCGGAGGAAGCATTCAAGCAGTCAGTGGATGTCAAAAAGCTCCTCAACTGCCTGTTGGCCGACTGCCCCTGTGAGTTGTACTGGTTCGACAAAACGGCGGGGATCGCCATACAGTACGGGACTTCCTACAGCAGCGTGTCTGTATCCGTTACAAGTCTGACGGTTTCCTTCTCTGTGGCCCAGCCCTATGCGGGAAGCGGGAGCTACACAGCCAATACGTCGAAAACTGGTGCCACAAGCGCTGTCGTGGCCAATGCAAAAGCCATCGTGTCAGCCAATGTGTCCAGGACGGACCGGGAAAAACTGGAGGCCTACCGGGCGAAGATCTGTGAGCTGGTGTCCTACAACAGCTCCGCAGCGGGGGGCTGCACCGCCTACGGCGACCCCTGGCAGCTGATCTACGTCTTTGACGGCAACAGCAGCACCAACGTGGTCTGCGAGGGCTACGCCAAGGCGTTCCAGTACCTGTGCGACCTGTCCGCGTTCAGCGGGGATGTCACCTGTTACACGGTCACCGGCACTATGTCCGGCGGCACCGGAGCAGGGGGCCATATGTGGAACGTGGTGAAGCTGGAGGGGAAGAACCTTCTGGCCGATGTGACCAATTGCGACAGCGGCGCCATCGGCGCGGACACCAGGCTCTTTCTGGTGGCCGCTGCCGGGACGGACAGCGGCAGGACCCATACCTTCACCATCGGCTCGGCCAGCGTGGTCTACACCTACGATGAAAGCCAGAAGGACCTGTTCTGCAGCGGCTACCTGGCACTGACGCCTGACAGCTCATCTGAAACGGGCACAATCCAGCTGAAGGTCACCGGCTATGACACCGCGTCTCCGACCGTTGTCTGCCTGTACCAGGACGGCAAGATCAGAAAGAGCATGCCCAGGCAGGGGACCCAGACGGGGCGGTTGACGACAGACGTGATCACAGTCCCGCGGGTGCCACCCGGTGTCTACGACCTGGTGGTCTCAAAGGCCGGATGTCTGGACTACACCATTCAAAACGTGGTGGTGACAGCGGACGGCGTGGACCTGACCAGTCACAGCGACCCGGCTGTCAAACACATCAAACTGCTGACAGGAGATGTGGATGGCGACGGGAACATCAATGAATCGGATGTCTCTGTCATCCGCTTTGCCGGCAACATCAACAAAACGGCGTCGTCCGCTGCGGATCCCCTTGCGGACGTGGACGGTGACGGAAATATCAACGAGTCAGACGTTTCCATTGTCCGGTATGCCGCGCAGATCAACAAGAGCAAAACCCACTGCACCTACAATTATTAAGGAGGACTGAGCATGAAAAAACGAATCCTGTCGATCCTGCTTGCATTCGTCATGGTCGTCGGACTGCTCCCAACCACCGTGTTGGCTGCGGCCGAGGACAATGCGATCAAGCTGGAGCTGGTGAAGGATACCACGACCTTCTCCGGCAAGGAAGTCCTGCGCATGGACTTTTACGCCAAGTCCGGCACGGATACACCGGACAACCATATGGTGTATCTGAAGTACGACGCGAGCAAGCTGGCGCCGCTTTCTGTTGAAGATGGTTCTGACGTTAGCGAGTATTGCACGAATTTCAGCGAAAACAATTCCAGTGCGCTTGCCGCCAATCCTTACTCCGTAAAAATCGGAATGGGCACCAAAACTTCCGAAGTGATGCTGTATACCATCATCCGGGATGGCTATGGTTACATCTGCTGGAAGGTAACGGAGCCCAGCGGAAGCCCTGCCTTTGCTGACTTTACCCGTATCAGCTCCATCTTCTTCGGGCTGAAGAGCGGCATTACCTTCGACACGATCCCCAGCAATGTGATCGGCTACTCCGACCCCAAGGTGGACGGTTCCATTACCGCCGGATCCAGCGCCGCCGAGATCACCGTCAATGGCGGCGGCGATGGAAATGTGTATAAGTACAAAAACAAAGACGCTGTGACCGACACCATGACCGTCGCTCCGGTCGTCGCCGCCGGTGACGGCGTTACCCTGGTGGAGCCCCCCAAGCCCGCGCTTCAGGGCAGCGTGTCCATCAGCGGCACGGTACAGATCAGCCAGACCCTGACCGCCACGCCCAACATTACCTCCTCCGACCCTGGCGCCCTCACTTACAAGTGGTACCGTGGCGACAGCACCACTCCCATCAGCGGCGCGGCGGGCAATACCTACACCCCTGACTCCGCCGAGGATGTGGGCAAGACTATCAAGGTGGAGGTTTCCGCCGCCAACTACTCCGGCAGCCTGAGCGGCACGACTGCTGCGGCCGTAATCAAGGCTGCCGGCCCCGCTGCCCCCGGCGCGCCCACCGAGCAGTCCCACACCCACGACACCATTACCGTTAACAAGGTGAGCGGGCAGGAGTACGCCTGCATCAAGGGCTCCGGTTCTCCCTCTGAGAGCGACTGGACGGACCAGGTCGTGTTCAGCGGCCTGACGCCCAACACCGCGTACAACATCTACACCCGCATCGCTGCTACCGCCATCCAGGAGGCTTCCGCGGCGTCCTCCGCGCTGAGCGTGACCACCGGCAAGGCCCCCGCCGGGACGCCGGTTACGCCCCAAGTGACGAACACGACTGACACGAGCATCACGGTCAAGGCGGAAAGCGGCCAGAAGTACTGCATCAAGCCGTATGGCGAGGCGGCTCCCGCTGCTGGAGACAGCAGTTGGAGTGACACCGTTTCCTTTACCGGCCTGACGCCCAACACCAAGTATGTAATTTACACCTATATCCCGGAAGGCAGCGACACAGTTGCTTCTGTTGTCGTTTCCACCGAGGCGACCACCCACAAGACTGCCATCACCGACACCCTGGTACCCGTAAGCGGCCTGACCGGTAAGACCTACACCGCCGAGGCCCAGGAGCCCACCTTCGGCGGTTCTCTGACCAGGGACACTGACTACACCGTGTCCTATGCGCTCAAGAACGTCGGGGAAGGCGAGCTGAAGGACGGCAAGCCCTGCGGCGCCGGCACCTACGTGGTCACCGTGGAAGGAAAGGGCGACTACGGCAGCTCCTTTACCAAGGACTTTGTCATCGGCAGGAAGGAAGTTACCATTACCCCCGATTCCGATCAGTCCAAGACCTACGGCGATTCTGACCCCGCGCTGACCTACGCCACCGGCCTGACCGGCGCGCTGGAGACTGCTTTCAACGCGGCCAAGACCGGCGCTCTGGCCCGTGCCGCCGGCGAGGATGTTGGCAATTACGCCATCAACCTGGGCACCCTGGCCGCCGGGGACAACTTCCAGCTTACGCTGGCTGGCTCCGTGGTCAATTTCTCCATCACCGCCAAGAATGTGACCGATGACCGCGGCGCGGAAGACCAGAACGTCGTAAAGGGCGTGGGCGACTTTACTGAACCCACCTTCGGCGAAATCACCGGTACGCTGAAGTATACCTACGACTCTGTGGAGTACACCACCTATAATTCCCTGAAGAACGTTCTGAAGGAACTTTCTACTGACGCCACCGGTACCATCAGCTACACCTACACCGCCAGCGGCAACTACTCCGGCGCCATCACCGGCTCCATTGACTTCACCGTGGTGGATGTGACCTTCGAAATTGATCCGAGTGCCATCACCGTGGCCACCGATCCCACTTACGGCGACAAGTGGAGCGACATCGTGAGCTTCGATCCCTCCAAGATTACCGCCAAGGTGGGCGATTACACCTGCGGCAGCCCCGAGTTCACCCTGCAGAACGCCGATGAATACCCCAATCAGGGCAGCCAGACCTACACCATCAAATTCTCCGGCACCATCAACGGTGTGAACTACACCGACGTGACGGTCACGAGCGACAGCGTGAGCATCGCCAAGGCCACCGTGACTGTCACCGCCGGCAGCTACAAGGTGAGCAAGGTCTATGACGGCGGCACCACCGCAGGCACCGCCACCGGCGAACTGGACGTCAGCGGTATCCTGCCCAAGGACACCGGCGTGACCGTGATTCCCACCGTCAGCGCTTACAGCGACGGGAATGTGGGCGGTCAGAGCGAGGTGGACGTCAGCCTCGCGCTGAGCGGCACCGGCAGCGACAATTATCAGCTCGCTTCTTCCACTGTCTCTGTCCCATGCGAGATCACCAGGGCGACGCTGACTGTGGAGGGCACTGCCAGCGCTGCCGCCGATTACGGCACCGCGCTGAAGGATATTTCCATCACCGGTCTGACCGTGAAGCTGAACGGCGCTGTTGTGGACGGCACCTGGGCCTTCTCCGGCGAGACCATTCTGGATGCGGACAATTCCTCTGATTACACCGCGACCTTTACCCCCGCCGCCGGCGCAGGCAACTATGAGCCGCTGACCAGGGGCATCACCCCGACCATCAACAAGGTGGACTACACCGGCTCTGCCATCACCGCCAATAAGAACGTCCTGACCAACACGGCCGTGAACGGCGTTGAGGTGGATATGGCCGCTCTCATCAGCGGCATCAAGGGCGCGGCGGTCTCCGCGGCGTCTGAGAAGAGTGATACCGACAACATCATCAGCAATATTTCCACGGACGGCAACAAGGTAAAGTTTGATGTGGCAAGCATTGCCGGCAAGGACAAGACCGCCACCATCAACGTCACCATCGCCAGCACCAACTATAACCCCATCACCGCTGTCATCACCGTGACCACGGTGGATAAGGATGACGCCGGTGTGAGCATCTCCGGCGCTCCCGCCACCAAGACCTATGGCGATGCGGACTTCACCCTCACCGCCAGCGTGACCGATGCCGGTACCGGCACGGGCACCTGGACCTGGGAGAGCAGTGATCCCACCGTGCTGGCAGTCACCGGCAGCGGCGCCACCGCCGCTGTGAAGGTGCTGAAGGCCGGTTCCGCCGCCATCACCGCCAAGTTTGAGTCTGATACCACCATGGGCGAGCAGACCACGGCTGCCATCACGGTGAGTAAGCGGGTCATCACGGTCACGGCGGACAACAAGAGCATGACCGTGAACGGGACGCTTCCCACCTTTACTGTGAGCTACGGTAATCTGACTTCCGGCGTGCAGGCGGAAGATATCTTTGCGACTCTGCCCACCGCCTCGACGACCGCCGACGGCAAGACCACCGGCAGCTTTGACATCGCTGTCACGACACCTGTTCTCACCACCGAAGCAGCGGTCAATTATGAGGTCGGCGCGGTCACCAAGGGGACGCTGACGGTCAATTCCGCCTCCTCCGGCGGCGGCGGTGGCGGCGGCGTTGCCACCTATGCCATCACCGTTGAGCCTGCCGCCAACGGCGCCGTGACCTCCAGCCACAAGAGCGCCTCCAAGGGCGACACCGTCACCCTGACAGTTGCTCCCGACAAGGGCTGCGCCCTGGAGACCCTGACTGTCACTGACAGCAGCAGCAACAAGATCGCGCTCACCGAAAAGGACGGCAAGTACACCTTCACCATGCCTGCTTCCAAGGTCACGGTCAAGGCCGTGTTCGCTGAGATCGCGGTCGAGCCCGAGAATCCCTTCGCCGATGTGGCCGAGGACAGCTACTACTATGATGCGGTGCTGTGGGCCGTCGGGGAGAAGATCACCTCCGGCACCTCCGACACCGCCTTCAGCCCCGACGCCGCCTGCACCCGCGCCCAGGCCGTCACCTTCCTGTGGCGCGCTGCCGGTTCTCCCGCGCCCAAGAGCGGCACGATGCCCTTCACCGATGTTGCCGCGGATGCTTACTATCACGACGCGGTGCTGTGGGCCGTGGAGCAGGGCATTACCGCCGGTACTTCCGCCACCACCTTCAGCCCCGACGCCACCTGCACCCGCGCTCAGATCGTCACCTTCCTGTGGCGGTCTCAGGAGGCTCCCGCCGCCGGCAGCGTGAATCCCTTCACCGACGTGGCGGCTGACGCCTACTACAACAGCGCAGTCCTGTGGGCCGTGGAGAACGGTATTACCGCTGGTACTACCGCCAACACCTTCAGCCCCGATAACGACTGCACCCGCGCCCAGATCGTGACCTTCCTGTTCCGCTGCCTGGGCAAGTAAACTGCATTTCGGAGAAGGGGACGGGATCCCGTCCCCTTCTTCTCAAAGTCCCCTGTCCTGGCAGGAGAGAGGATTTTGAGAAGAAAAACCCCGGAAGCAGCAAAAAAGCCGGGTATGGTCCGGCAGGCGGTTTAAATCCATGCGGATCAAATCAACAAGGGGAGGAATCATGATGAAAAAACGAACAGGCAGGATGCTGAGTATACTGCTCTGCTTCGCCATGCTGCTGGGGCTGATGCCTGCGGCGGTTCTGGCGGCGGAATCCGGCACACTGGAAACCGGTCTGACCTGGACGCTGGAGAATGGCGTGCTGACCATCTCCGGCCAGGGGGCCATGCCGGATTGGGGCGCTGCGGATCAGACCCCCTGGTATGCGTCCAAGGACAGCATCACCTCCCTGGTGGTAGAGGAGGGCGTGACCTCCGTGGGCAAGTCTGCCTTCTATGGCTGCAGCAATGTCACATCGGTCACTCTGCCCCAGCAAAGCCTGACCAGCATCGGGGAATCCTCCTTCTGTGGGGCGGGCATTACCGATCTTCAGCTCCCCGACACGGTGCAGATCATCGGCGCCAGCGCCTTCTATTACTGCGCCAACCTCCAGTCTGTCAAGCTGCCGCGGGACCTGACCGTCCTGCAGAACACGGTGTTCGATATGTGCCAGAACCTGATATCGGTGGAACTGCCGCGGGACCTCACCACCATCTGTTCCGGTGCCCTCGGACACTGCACCAAGCTGGAGTCTATTGCCATCCCCGCCAGCGTGACCAACATTGCTCACGGGGATTCCGTCACCAGCGCGTTCACCCGCTGCGACGGGCTGCAGAGCATCACGGTGGAGGCGGGCAACACCGTCTACCATGCTGACGGCAACTGCCTTATTGAGACGGCGACCGGAACCCTGTTCCAGGGCTGCAACAACAGCGTCATCCCCCAGGACGGCAGCGTGACCTCCATCGGCAGACGGGCGTTTCACATGATGAAAGGTCTGACCCAGGTCACGATCCCCGAAAGCGTGACCACCATTGGCTCCGATGCCTTCTTGGGCAGCGGACTGACCAGCGTCACCATCCCCGGAACGGTGAAGACGATTGGCGACGGAGCTTTTAATGCTTGTTACAGTTTAAGCTCCGTCGCCTTGGAGGAGGGCCTGGAGATCGTCGACGGCTCGGCGTTTTCCAGCTGCAAACTGCTGACTTCCATTGTGATCCCCAGTTCTGTGACAGAGATCCGGAGCCGCGCTTTTTATAACGACACCGGTCTGGAGAAGATCACGATCCTCTCGGAGAACGCGGCGTTCACATCCACGGTCGCTGGCTACGAGAATGAGATCCTGCCGGAAAGCACGGTCATCTATGGCTACGAGGGCTCCACGGCCCAGACCTATGCCGAGACCTACGGCCGCACCTTCTATGTCCTGGCGGAAACCTCCGGCGAGCTGGAAACCGGCCTGACCTGGAATCTGGATGAACAGGGCGTGCTGACCGTCTCCGGCCAGGGGGCCATGCCGGACTGGACCCCGGTGGATGACATCCCCTGGTATCCCCTCAGAGACCGGATCATGGCCGTGACCATTGACAGCGGCGTGACCACGGTGGGCGGCCTGGCGTTTGCGTACTGCCCCAATCTGGAAGCTGTGTCGCTCCCCAGAACAGGGCTGACGCGCATCGGGAGCATGGCCTTTGCCCAGAGCGGGCTCAACACCATCTATATCCCGGACACCGTGACCGGGATCGGCGCGGGGGCGTTCCGGAGCTGCGGCGAGCTCACCTACGTCCACCTGCCCGACGGCCTGGAGACGCTGCAGTCCCTGCTGTTCTGTGACTGCTACCAGTTGGCGGATATCAACTTCCCCAGCGCGCTGACCACCATCCAGAATGGCGTGTTCACCGACTGCCGCACCCTGACAAACATTGTCATCCCCGCCGGCGTGACCAGCATCGACTTCTCGGAAGCGCGTGCCGAGAACCCCTTCTTCGGCTGCACCGGGTTGGAGAGCATCACGGTGGAAGAAGGCAATACTGTCTACCATGCGGACGGCAACTGCCTGATCGAGACGGCAAGCAAGACCCTGCTCCAGGGCTGCAACAACAGCGACATTCCTACGGACGGCAGCGTGACCTCCATCGGCTTTGCCGCGTTTTACGGGATGTCCGGGCGGGAGGTCATCAGCCTTCCCGATACGGTGACGGCGATCGGCAGCTACGCCTTTGCCAGCTGCTGCCGCGACACCGACGATGACGGATGGGTGGACCAGGGTCTGCGCCAGATTTATATCCCTGGTTCGGTAAAGACCATCGGTGAGGCCGCGTTCAACAACAGCAGGCTTCTGAGCGGCGTCTACATTATGGAAGATCAGGAAGATCCGAACGACGGGCTGGAGACCATCGGCGGGTGGGCTTTTGTGGCCTGCGTCGAGCTGTCTTGTGTCGAGATCCCGGCAACTGTGACGAACATCGGCAGCCGCGCCTTTTATGAGAGCGGGCTGACAGAGGTCTGGATCTACACGCGGGCGGCGGAGTTCGAATCCAACGATTATAATTCCCCGGATGAGATCCTGCCCGGGGATGTGGTCATCTATGGCTATTTGAACTCCACGGCCCACGACTATGCCAAGACCTACGGCCGCACGTTCCGTCCGCTGGATACCATGGATGAACCGGTAAGCTGCAATCACGGAAACTGTGAGGTCCGAGAGACGGCCACCTGCACTCAGACGGGCAAGCAGATCACGATCTGCCTCGATTGCGGCGCCGTCATGGTGGAGGAACTGGATGCCCTGGGGCACATGGTCAGCAACACTGTCGTATACACAAAGGCACCCACCTGCACTGAGGACGGCGTGGGGTATAACCCCTGCGAACGCTGCGGGGAACCCGCCACGGAGACGTACATGATCCAGGCCCTGGGGCACGAACCTGACACCACCCGGTATGGGTATGATAACGACGGACACTGGCATCCCTGCACCCGGTGCGGCGAAAAGTGCGGGGAAGAGGACCATCTCATGAGCAATGATGTCACGGTGATCAAAGAGACCACCTGTACCGAGGACGGCGTGTCGGAGGTTATCTGTGCCGTCTGTGGGCATACCTATACGCACATTGAACCGGCGTTCGGTCATTATACCTACGGTATGGCGATGGAGCATGACGCCGAAAAGCACTGGACCCCATGCTGGGTCTGCGGCGAGCATGTGAACGAGGCGGCGCACGCCTGGAGCGGCTGGCAGCCCGACGTCACCTCGGCCAGCGGCAAGCAGACCCGCACCTGCGAGATCTGCGGCCGCTCCGAGACCGTTGTGGTCTCCACGGAGCCGGATGAGGACAACAACTATATGGTGGCTCCCGACGGGGACGAAGAAACCACCGTCACCGAGATCACCGTGGACCGCTCGGTGGTGGACGATGTGGTGAACAGTAACGCAAACAGCGATACTCCCTCAGGCCTGACCTTCCAGCTGGGGAAGAAGACCTCTGTGACCTATGACGCCGGGACCCTGGAGGCCATCCAGAAAGCCGTAGAGGAAAGTATGTCTATGTCGCCCTCGGCAGTCAAGGCGGACCTGATCCTGCGGGTCAAAGGATACGGGGACACAGATAGCCTGGTAGAGGAGGAAGAACTGACCACTGCACAGTCGGATACGGTATACTCTTACGAATCCAACGACTGTTGGACGGTCGTGTTGACCGCCACCTATTACAATGAAGATTGGGTAACAGTAGACGCCACGGAGGTGGACTTTGACGGCGGCGACGACGGCGAAGTCGCAGTCACGGTTGAGTGTGATTTTGACAAATATGACGTCAGAAATGGCAAGCTCGGCGTCGCGCGGGTGGAGGAAGACGGCAGCCTCACCCCGGTGGAGTCGGAGACGAACGAGGAGAACGGCACCATTACTTGGTTCTCAAGACACCACTCCCTGTATATGGTCTATGTGAAAGACGAAGGCGTGACGGTCAGCGGACAGACGGCGAGCTACAATCCCAACAATCAGACGGCCATCACGCTGTATGCCGCCGAAGACACAGCCCATGAGACGGCACTCTACACCGCCGCCATCGCGGCGGAGACCGGAAGCGGCCAGGTAATTCAGAACTTTGCCATCACCGGGGTGGCCCCTGGCATCTACGACCTGGTGGTCACCAAGGCGGGACATCTGACCTATACCATCAAAGGCGTCGTGGTGGGCAGCACAGATCTGGATCTGACCAAGAACGCCAATGCGTCTGTCAGCACCATCACGCTGCTTGCGGGAGACGTGGATGGAGACGGAAATATCAACGAATCGGATGTCTCTGTGATCCGCTACGCCAGCAACATCAACAAGCTGGCGTCGTCTGCGGCCAATTCCCTGGCGGATGTGGACGGTGACGGCAACGTCAATGAATCGGATGTCTCCATTGTCCGGTACGCAGTCCATATCAATAAGAATGCCGACCATTGTACCTATGTCTACGCCCCAAAAGAATAAGGCCATATTTACCATAAGCGCTGATGGATCGCTTTCCCGCACCGTGATCTCAGCTCAGATTCTGAG
>JALEZN010000057.1 GCA_022772585.1 Clostridiales bacterium | reverse complement strand
CGGTGGGCGGAGGGGCCCCCGTGTCCATCCAGTCCATGACCAACACCCGCACCGACGACGTCCAGGCGACCTTGAAGCAGATCCGCACCCTGGCCGCCGCCGGGTGCGACATCATCCGGGTGGCCGTACCCGACATGGCCGCCGCCCGGGCCGTGGCCAAGATCAAGGAGGAGAGTCCCCTGCCCGTGGTGGTGGATATCCACTTTGACTATAAGCTGGCCCTGGAGGCCATCGCCGCCGGGGCGGACAAGGTCCGCATCAACCCGGGCAACATCGGCGGGGAGGACCGGGTGAAGGCGGTGGCCCAGGCCTGCCAGCAGCGGGGCATCCCCATCCGCATCGGGGTGAACGGCGGCTCCCTGGAGAAGGACATTCTGGCCAAATACGGCCGCGTCTGCCCGGAGGCCATGGTGGAGTCCGCCTTTGGCCACATCCGTCTGCTGAACAAGTTCGACTTTGATGACATCTGTGTGTCCCTCAAGTCCTCCAGCGTGCCCATCACCATGAAAGCCTATCAGCTGATGAGCCAGGAAAGTAATTATCCTTTACATATCGGCGTGACGGAAGCAGGCACTGTGCGCATGGGGACGCTGAAGTCCGCCGTGGGCATCGGCGGTCTGCTGGCCCTGGGGGTGGGGGACACCATGCGGGTGTCCCTGTCCGCCGACCCGGTGGAGGAGGTCTATGCCGCCCGGGATATTTTAAAGGCCGCCGGAATTCGGAAAGACGGGGCGGAGCTGGTGTCCTGCCCCACCTGCGGGCGCACCCGCATCGACCTCATCTCCCTGGCCAACCAGGTGGAGCAGCGGCTGAAGACCGTGGACAAGCCCATCACCGTGGCCGTGATGGGCTGCGTGGTCAACGGCCCCGGGGAGGCCTCCGCCGCCGACTGCGGCATCGCCGGCGGCGTGGGGGAGGGCCTGCTGTTCAAAAAGGGCCAGATCATCAAAAAGGTCCCCCAGGACCAACTGGTGGACGAGCTGTTCCGACTCATCGACACCCTGTAACACACTGCATCCACAAGGAGAGACGTCATGTCCAAAGTGATCCCATTTTTAGAGATGTTCTCCGCCCTGCGGCGGTGGACGGAGCTGGCCAATGCCGTGGAGCCCTGGCAGATCACCTCCGTGGTGCTCAATCGGGCCCAGCGCAGCGCCGACATCCAGGTCTCCGGCGCGGCGGGGGCCGGACCCAACCTGGTGCGGGAGGCGGAGGAGACCATCTGCCGGGCCTATGCCATGAACAGCGTGAAGATCTCCTGCACCCAGCCCGCGCCCCAGCTGGAGCGGCCCGCCGCGCCCAAGGCCCAGGAGCCTGCGAAAGCTGCGCCCGCGCCCAAACCCCAGGCGGAGCCAAAAACAAAAGTGGAGCCGAAAGCAAAAGCGGAGCCGAAACCGGAGCAGGGGGACCCCTTCGCCCGCAGCGAGGCCATCCGCCGGGCGGCCATGGAGCGCTCCTCCGTCCGCCCCGCCGCCCACGCCGAGCGCAAGGCCAAGGGGGAGGCCATCTTTGGCCGGGCCGTGACCAAGCGGCCCACCCCCATGAACGAGCTGGAGCTGGATATGGGCGTGGTGGTGGTGGAGGGCGACGTGTTCGCCGTGGACCACAAGGAGCTGAAGAAGCGGGGGGCATGGGTGGTCTCTTTCGATATGACCGACTACACCGGCTCGGTGCGCATCAACAAGTTCTTCCCCGGCGAAGAGGGCAAGCCCATTGTGGACGGGGTGAAAAAGGGGATGCACCTGCTGGTCCAGGGCCGGCTGAACATCGACCGCTTCACCAACGACATGGTGCTGGAGCCCTACGCCATCATGGAGAGCGCCAAGCCGGTCAAGACCGACGACGCGCCGGAAAAGCGGGTGGAGCTCCACCTGCACACCACCATGTCCACCATGGACGCCCTGACCCAGGTGGGCCCCAAGCTGGGTCCGGATAAAAACGTGGTCAAGCGGGCCGAGTCCTGGGGCCACCGGGCCATCGCCATCACCGACCACGGCGTGGCCCAGTCCTTCCCGGACGCCTGGCACTCGGCCAAGAAGATCAAGGTCCTCTACGGCGTGGAGGCCTATTACATCAACGACGTGGACGACCGGGTGGTGGTCCATGGGGACGCGGAGCAGGACTTTCATGGCGAGATCGTCTGCTTTGACATCGAGACCACCGGACTGGACCGGCAGAAGGACGTGATCACCGAGATCGGCGCCGTGGTGCTGCGCGATGGAGAGGTGGCCGAGACCTTCAATACCTTCGCCAACCCCGGCCGGCCCATGGACCGGAACATCATCGCCCTCACCGGCATCACCGACGAGATGGTGGCCGACGCCCCCTCTCAGGAGGAGGCCATCAACGCCTTTCTGGACTTTGCTGCCGGCCGGCCTCTGGCCGCCCACAATGCAGAGTTCGACATGGGCTTTATCGCCGCCGGCTGCCGGAAAATGGGCCGCCCCTTTGATAACACTTCTCTGGACAGCCTGATCCTGGCCCAGAATCTGCTGCCCCAGCTCTCCAAGCACAAGCTGGATGTGGTTGCCGAGCACCTGAACCTGCCCGCCTTCAACCACCACCGTGCCAGCGACGACGCGGCCACCGTGGCCTATATGCTGGTGCCCTTCTTCAAAATGCTGGAGGACCGGGGCGTCCATACCCTCCAGGCCATCAACCCGGCCATGACCAAGCTGCGGGGCGCGGGCAAGGCAAAGCGCCAGCCCAAGCACCTGATTGTGCTGGCCAAAAATCAGCTGGGCCTGCGCAATCTGTACCAGCTGGTGTCCAAGTCCCATCTGGAACACTTCAAGCGCTTCCCCATCATGCCCAAGAGCCTGATCAACCAGCACCGGGAGGGCCTCATTTTGGGCTCGGCCTGCGAGGCGGGCGAGCTCTATGAGGCTGTGACCAGACACAAGGGGTTCAGCGAGCTCAAGCGCATTGCCTCCTGGTATGATTTTCTGGAGATCCAGCCGGTGTGCAACAACGCTTTCATGCTCCGCAAGGGCATGGTCCAGAGCGAGGAGGATATCCGGAACTTCAACCGTACCATCGTGGAGCTGGGCAAGGCCCTGGACAAGCCGGTGTGCGCCACCGGAGACGTCCACTTCCTGGACCCGGAGGACGAGATCTACCGGCACATCCTGCTGGCGACCAAGGGCTTTGAGGACGCGGATTCCCCGCTGCCCATCTACTTCAAGACCACCACCGAAATGCTGGAGGAGTTCTCCTACCTGGGGAAGGAGGAGGCCTACAACGTGGTGGTGCGCAACACCAATCTGGTGGCCGACTGGTGTGAGGACGTGGTGCCCCTGCCCAACGGGCTCTTCCCGCCCGCCCTGGAGGACTCGGAAGGAGAACTGAAGCGGCTGGTATGGGGAAAAGCAAAGGAGCTTTACGGCGAGGAGCCGCCCCAGATCGTGGTGGACCGCATCAATATTGAGCTGGACGCCATCCTGGGCCGGCACTACGACGTGATCTACATGTCGGCCCAGAAGCTGGTGCAGGACTCCCTGGAGCACGGCTATCTGGTGGGCTCCCGGGGCAGCGTGGGCTCCTCGCTGGTGGCCTTCATGTCGGGCATCACCGAGGTCAACTCCCTGGCGCCCCACTACCGCTGTCCCAAGTGCAAGCATTCGGACTTTGAGACCGGCCCACGGGAGGGATATGGCTGCGGTGCCGACATGCCCGACGCAGTGTGTCCCGTGTGCGGCACGCCCTATGTGAAGGACGGCTTCAACATCCCCTTCGAGACCTTCCTGGGCTTCGGCGGCGACAAGGTGCCCGATATCGACCTGAATTTTTCGGGCGAATACCAGGCCAAGGCCCACCGGCACACCTTTGAGCTCTTCGGCGAGAGCCACGTGTTCCGGGCGGGCACCATCGGCACGGTGGCCGAAAAGACCGCCTTCGGATATGTGAAAAAGTACCTGGACGAACGGGGCATCCACGTCACCCGGGCGGAGGAGAACCGGCTGGCTCTGGGCTGTACCGGCGTCAAGCGCACCACCGGCCAGCACCCCGGCGGCATGGTGGTCATCCCGCAGAACCGGGAGATCTACGACTTCTGCCCGGTACAGCACCCGGCGGATGACACCGATACCGATATCGTTACCACTCATTTTGAATATCACTCCATGGAGTCCAACATCCTGAAGCTGGACATGCTGGGGCACGATGACCCCTCTATGATCCGCATGCTGGAGGACCTGACCGGTGTCAACGCCCAGCAGATCCCCCTGGACGACCCGGACACCATGTCCATCTTCACCTCCTCGGAGGTGCTGGGGTTTGAGGATGACAAAATCCTGGGTCCCACCGGCGCGGTGGCCATCCCGGAATTTGGCACATCGTTTGTTCGGGGGATGCTGGTGGACACCCAGCCCACCCAGTTCGACGTGCTGGTCCGGCTGTCCGGCTTCTCTCACGGTACCGACGTGTGGCTGGGCAACGCCAAGGACCTGATCGTGCAGCAGGGTATCCCGGTCAACCAGGCCATCGGCTGCCGCGACGATATCATGCTCTTCCTCATCTCCTGCGGCATGCCGGAAAAGCGGTCCTTCAAGATCATGGAGGCGGTGCGAAAGGGCAGGGGACTGCCCGAGGGCGCCGAAGAAGAGATGGTGGCCGCCGGCGTACCCGACTGGTACATCGGCTCCTGCAAGAAGATCAAGTACCTCTTCCCCAAGGCCCACGCCGTGGCCTATGTGATGATGGCCTTCCGCATCGCCTGGTTCAAGGTCCACGAGCCCCTGGCCTTTTACGCGGCCTATTTTTCCATCCGTGCCAAGGCATTTGACGCCACCTGCATGTGCTGGGGCATGGATGTGGCTTTGGCAAAAATGAAGGAGATCATCGCCAAGGACAAGGCGGCCACCGCCGTGGAGCAGGACATGCTCACCACACTGGAGGTGGTCTATGAGTTCTACCTCCGCGGCTTTACCTTTGAGCATGTGGACCTGTACCGTTCCCACGCCACGCTGTTCCGCATCGACAAGGAGAAGAATACCCTCATCCCGCCCTTTACCTCCATCCCGGGCCTGGGCGAGACGGCGGCCTGGTCCATTCTGGAGCAGCGGGAGGGCAAGCACTTTATCTCTGTGGAGGAGTTCTCCGCCGCCTGTCCCAAGGTGTCCAAGACCCACATCGAGCAGCTCAAGGCCGCCGGCACCATGGACGGCATGCCGGATACCAGCCAGATCACATTGTTCGACGGGTTCTGAGAGGCATGCCGTCCCCGCCGCGGAAGCGGCGTCCAAGTGTTTTGCGGAGCAAAACCTTGATGCCCGGCGGATTCATTCCGCCGGAGCAGATCAAAGAAAAAGGGGTCCCCGCAGGGCCTGCCCTGTGGGGCGGCATGCCGGATACCAGCCAGATCACATTGTTCGACGGGTTTTAAGAGGCATGCCGTCCCCGCAAGGGAAAATGTGTAGGGCGGGGCGCCCTCGTCCTGCCGTAACGTATGGTTCTTTTTGAATGGCGGAACGATACATGGTCCAACACAAGCTGCGCCCGCCGGGATAAAAAATCAAAGGTTAGCCCTTGTATCGGCAGGGAAAAAGTGATACGATAGGCATGCTTCAAGCTTTATAAATAAAGAAGAGGTGTTTTTTATGCTGGACAAGAAGGTAGCCGAGCTGCTGAATACCCAGATCAACAAGGAGTTCTACTCTGCTTATCTGTACCTGGATTTCTCGGTCTATTATGAAGAGATTGGGCTGGACGGCTTTGCCAACTGGTACAAGATCCAGGCTCAGGAGGAGCGGGATCACGCCATGCTGTTCCTGCAGTACCTGCAGAACAACGGCGAGAAGGTGACGCTGGACGCCATTGCCAAGCCCGACAAGGACCTGAACGACAAGCTGCAGGTCCTCAAGTATGGTCTGGAGCATGAGCAGTATGTGACCAGCCTGATCCACACCATCTATGAGGCGGCCTACGGCGTGAAGGACTTCCGCACCATGCAGTTCCTGGACTGGTTCGTCAAGGAGCAGGGCGAGGAGGAGAAGAACGCCGAGGACATGATCAAGAAGATGGAGCTCTTCGGCGATGACGCCAAGGGCCTGTACATGCTCAACAGCGAGATGGCGGCCCGGGTGTACTCCGCCCCCTCTCTGGTCCTGTAAGGCTTTTTCAGTCAAGCGTGGGATGGGCGCGGGCCGTGACGGCCCGCGCCCATTTGACTGCCTGCACGTTCGGCGGGATAGGCTTCCGACGAAATGACAAGAGTCTATTGACAAGTACCTGAACTTATAGTATATTAGCGTGGTAAAGCGATGAAGTGAGGAGGCATCTCCTATGAAGTACAGCATCAATACACCGGAGGGGACCCGTGACCGGCTCTTTGCCGAGTGCCGTGACCGCCGCAGTGCCCAGGACGCCCTGACCGGGCTCTTCCGCCGCCGGGGCTACGCGGAGGTCAGCACCCCCGAGGTGGAATTTTACGACCTCTTCCTCCAGTCGGGCAACCCCATGCCCCAGGAGGCCATGCTCAAGATCATCGACCGCAGCGGCAAGATCATGGTCATGCGGCCCGACTGCACCGCGCCCATCGCCCGTGTGGCGGCCACCAAGCTCAAGGCCATGCCCCTGCCCCAGCGGCTTTTTTACGCCGAGACCGTCTTCCGCTCCGGCGACCAGCACCGGGGCGGCAGCAGCGAGATTGCCCAGTGCGGCGTGGAGCTCATCGGCGCGGCGGGGAAAAAGGCCGACCTGGAGATCATCGCCATGGCGGTGGATTCCCTGCGCGCCTGCGGCCTGGCACGGTTCCACATCGAACTGGGCCACGCCGGGTTCTTCCGCTCCCTGGCCGGGCGGATGGACATGGACCAGGAGCAGGTGGAGGAGATGCGCGCTCTCATCGAGGGTAAGAACTTCGCCGCGCTCAACGATTTCCTGGCACCTTACGCCGACCAGCCTGCCTCCAAAGCCCTCAGCCGTCTCAGCCGTCTGTTCGGCGGAGTGGAGGTGCTGAACGAGGCCGAGGCCCTGGCTGGGGAGAATGAGGCGGTGACCTACCTGCGGGAACTCAGCGAGACGCTGAGTAACGCGGGCTATGGCAAGTATATCCGCTTTGACCTTGGTTTGGTGCATCAGATCGACTATTACACCGGTGTGGTATTCCGGGGCTATGTGGAGGGAGCAGGGGATGCTGTTCTTTCCGGCGGCCGGTATGACAGCCTGGTGGCCTCTTTCGGCCGCCCGGCCCCCGCTACCGGCTTTGCGGTGGACGTGGATGCGGTGGCTATGTGCCGCCCCAGCGTGGAGGCCCCTCCGGTAGGTGTACTGGTCCACTTTGAGGACAGCGAGCTGGACCGTGCCCTGGCGGCGGTGGACAGCCGCGCTGCGGGCACCTGTGAGCTCTCCCCCTGCGGCTCTCTGGAGGACTCGGTGGCTTTGGCCCGGGAAAAGGGCGCAGCCCGGGTGCTGGTACTGGAAGCGGGCGGCGAAAGGATGGTAGAGGTATGAGTCAGAAGCTGCGCATCGCTCTGACCAAGGGGCGTTTACAGGACAAGAGCGTGGAGCTCTTCGAGGCAATGGGGCTGGACTGCACTCCCATCAAGGAACCGGGCCGCCGCCTGCTGCTGACGGTACCCAATTATCCGCTGGAGGCGGTGTTGGCCAAGGCTCCCGACGTCATCACTTATGTGGAGCACGGTGTGTGCGACCTGGGCATTGTGGGCAAGGATACCATTCTGGAGAAGGGCAAGTCCTTCTATGAGGTGCTGGACCTGGGCTTCGGCAAATGCCGCTTTGCCCTGGCGGTAAAGCAGGGCAGCGATTTTTACGGCACCTACAAGACCCGGCGCATCGCCTCCAAATACCCCAATGTGACCCGCGCCTTCTTTGAGAAAAAGGGCATGGACGTGGATATCATTAAGATCGAGGGCTCGGTGGAGCTGGCGCCGCTGCTGGAGCTGGCCGACGGCATCGTGGACATCGTGGAGACGGGGGCCACACTGCGGGAGAATGGGCTGGTGCCCATCGAGGATGTGGCCCAGGTCAGCGCCCGGCTCATCGTCAACACCGCCAGCATGAAGCTGCACAAGGCCCAGATCGAGGATTTTATCGGCCGCTGCGAGGCCGAGCTGGAGAAGCGGAGGGAACAGGCATGATACAGATCATCCGGGCGGACGGCTCTGCGGAGCAGGAGTGCATCCGGGCCATGCGGGCCCGGGCGGCCAGCGCCAACGAGGCAATAGACCGCGCCGTGGCTGAAATACTAAAGAATGTAAAGGAAAACGGCTTTGCGGCTGTCCGAGACTATTCCCTGAGGTTTGACAAGGCCGAGCCCCGGGAGATCAGTCCTGCTGAGCTGGATGCGGCCTATGCGGCCTGTCCGGCGGAGCTGATTGGGGCCATGGAGCACGCCGCGGCCAACATTCGGGATTACAACGAGAAGCTGCTGGCCAGGACCATGGAATGGACTTCCCCTGACGGCGGCACTGTGGGCCGGGTGGTCCGGGGTCTGAGCCGGGTGGGCGTGTATGTGCCCGGCGGCACGGCGGCCTATCCCAGCAGCGTACTGATGAACGTGGTGCCTGCCAGGGTGGCCGGGGTGGAGGAGATCGTCATGGTCACGCCCCCTACCGAGAACCTGAACAGCGCCGTACTGGCGGCGGCTAAGATCGCCGGGGTAGACCGGGTCATCGCCGTGGGCGGCGCCCAGGCCGTGGCCGCCCTGACCTACGGCGCGGGGTTTATCCCCCGGGTGGATAAGCTGGTGGGGCCCGGCAACGCCTACGTGGCCGCCGCCAAGCGGATGGCCTACGGCAAACTGGATATCGACATGGTGGCCGGCCCCTCCGAGGTGCTGGTCATCGCCGACGGCAGCGCCGACCCCAAATATGTGGCCGCCGACCTGCTTAGCCAGGCCGAGCACGACAAGCTGGCCTCCGCCGTGCTGCTCACCACCAGCGATGAGTTGGCCCGGGCGGTGGATGCCGAGATCGTCCGCCAGACCGGCTATCTCAGCCGCTCGGAGATCATGGAGTGCTCCTTGCGGGACTTCGGCTGCGCCATCGTGTGCCGGGACTTGGACGAGGCCGCCGCGCTGGCCAACGAGATCGCCCCTGAGCATCTGGAGGTGGTCACGGAGGAGCCCCGGGCCCTGCTGCCCAAGCTGAAGAACGCGGGCGCGGTCTTTCTGGGCGCCTGGTCGCCCGAGCCCCTGGGAGACTACCTGGCCGGCCCCGACCATGTGCTGCCCACCAGCGGCACGGCCCGGTTCTTCTCGCCCCTCAGCGTGGACAGCTTCCTCAAGACCATGAGCGTCATTGAATACAGCCGGGAGACCCTGGAGCCCATCAAGGACCAGATCGTCGCCCTTGCCGAGACCGAAAAGCTCACCGCCCACGCCAATTCCATCCGGGTCCGGTTCGAATAAGTAAGGAGGAATACTATGGCGCGCACCGCAGCCATCACCCGCACCACCAAGGAGACCGATATCCGCCTGTCCCTGTGTCTGGACGGGGGAGAGGTCCATGTCTCCACAGGGATCGGGTTCTTCGACCATATGCTCACCGCATTTGCTTTTTATGCCGGCTTTGGCCTGGACCTGACCGTGAAGGGTGACCTGGAGGTGGACGGCCACCACACGGTGGAGGATACCGGCATCGTCCTGGGGCAGGCCCTCCGGCAGGCGCTGGGGGACAAACGGGGTATCCGGCGCTACGGTTCCTGCTATGTGCCCATGGACGAGGCCCTGTGCCTTACTGCCCTGGATTTCTCGGGCCGCTCCTTCCTGGTCTTTGACGCGGAGATGCCCCAGCCCATGATCGGTTCCTACGATTCCTGCCTCACGGAGGAATTCATGCGGGCAGTGGCCATGAATGCCGGTCTGACCCTGCATATGAAGGCGCTCTACGGCAAAAACGCCCACCACATTACCGAAGCCCTCTTCAAGTCCCTGGGTATGGCCATGAAGGACGCCGTAAAGGTGGAGGGCGGCGCAATCACCTCCACCAAGGGGGTGCTGGGATGAGCTACACTGCCATCGTGGACTACGGCGTGGGCAACCTGAAAAGCGTCACCAACGCCATGAAATACCTGGGACTGGAGACCCGCATCACCAGCGACGCCGCCGAGCTGGAGCGGGCCGACGCCATCATCCTGCCCGGCGTGGGAGCCTTTCCCGATGCGGCGGAGCGCCTGCGGGGCCCCGGCCTGGACAAGCTGGTGATCGGGCAGGCCGCGCGCAAGCCGATTCTGGGCATCTGCCTGGGGATGCAGATGCTTTTCGACCGGGGCGAGGAGGTCCGGGACTGTAAAGGACTTGGGCTTGTCCATGGTTCTGTGGAGCGGATCCGGACCGATCTGAAGCTGCCTCACATTGGCTGGAACAGCCTGCGCTTTCCCAACGCGTCGCCCCTCTTTTCCGGTTTGGACGAGGGGTGCTTCGTCTACTTTGTCCATACCTTCTGCGGCAGGGCCGCCGATCCCGCCCAGGTCATCGCCGCCACCGACTACGGCACCGAGGTGGTGGCTGCCGTGCAGAGCGGGAACGTCTACGGCTGCCAGTTCCACCCGGAGAAGAGCGGCGAGGTGGGCCTGCATATTCTGAAAAATTTCGGAGGGCTGAACCGATGATCATTTTACCCGCCATTGATCTGAAAGACTGCAAAGTGGTTCGACTTTACAAAGGAGATTTTGCAACGGTCCATCAGGTGGCTGAGGACCCCATTGCCACGGCCGGGGCCTTCTATGACGCCGGGGCCCGCTATATCCATATGGTGGACCTGGACGGCGCGAAAGACGGGGTGCGCAGGAACGGCGCCATCGTGAAGGCGGTGGCGGAGCAGTCCGGTCTGCGGGTGGAGCTGGGGGGCGGCATCCGCTCCATGGCTGACCTGGAGGAGGTGTTCCGCCTTGGCGTTTACCGGGCCGTTATCGGTTCGGCCGCCGTCAGTGACCCGGATTTCGTCCGTGCCGCCGTGGAGCGCTACGGTGAGCGCATTGCCGTGGGCGTGGATACGCTGAACGGAAAGGTCAAGACCGCCGGCTGGGTGGAGGACTCCGGGCTGGGTTATTTGGAGTTTGCAAAATCCATGGAATCAATGGGTGTAAAGACGATCATCTTTACAGATATTGATACTGACGGAGCCCTGTCGGGCCCTTCCTTTGCCCGGCTGGCCGAGCTGCAGAAGGTATATTCCGGGCAGATCGTGGCCTCGGGCGGCGTGTCGGTGCTGGAGGACATTGAGAAGCTCCATGCCATGGGGCTGTACGGCGCCATCATCGGCAAAGCCTATTACGCCGGGACCATCGACCTGGCCGCGGCAGTCCGGGAGGGGGGAGAGCAATGCTAGCAAAGCGCATCATTCCCTGTCTGGATGTCCGGGACGGACGGGTGGTCAAGGGGGTCAACTTCGTCAACATCCGGGACGCCGGCGACCCGGTGGAGCTGGCCAGATATTACTCCGACCAGGGGGCAGACGAGATCGTCTTTCTGGACATTACGGCCACGGTGGAGGCCCGCAAGACAGTGGCCGATATCGTGGAGCGCACCGCCAGCCAGGTTTTCGTGCCCTTGACGGTGGGCGGCGGTATCCGGACCGTGGAGGACTTTCAGCAGCTGCTGCGGGCGGGAGCCGACAAGATCTCGGTGAACTCGGCGGCGGTAGCCTATCCCCAGCTCATTGCTCAGGCGGCGGAGCGCTTTGGCTCCCAGTGCGTAGTGCTGGCGGTGGACGCCCGGGCCCGGGGCGACGGAACCTGGGAAGTAGTGGTGGCCGGCGGCCGCAAGCCCACCGGCATCGACCTCATCGACTGGGTGAAGCAGGGCGAGGCCCTGGGTGCCGGTGAGATCCTGCTCACCTCCATGAACACCGACGGCACCAAGGCGGGCTTCGACCTGGCCATGACCCGGGCCGTGGCCCAGGCGGTGGGCATCCCGGTGATCGCCTCCGGCGGCTGCGGCAGTCTGGAGCACTTCGCGGAGGTCTTTGAGGAGACCGGGTGCGACGCGGCGCTGGCCGCTTCGCTCTTCCATTTCGGGGAGCTGACCGTGCCCCAGGTCAAGGACTATCTGCGCGGGCAGAATATCCCGGTGAGGTGATGAAATGAGCTTCGATTTGGAGCAGCTTTTTCAAAAATCCGACTTAATTCCGGTGATCATCCAGGATGTTGACACGCTGGAGGTCCTGATGCTGGGCTTTACCAACCGTGAGGCGGTGGAGCTGACCTTGAAAACCGGGACCGCGTGGTTCTGGAGCCGAAGCCGGCAGAAGCTCTGGAACAAGGGGGAGAGCTCCGGCCATTTCCTGCATGTCAAGCGGGTGATGACCGACTGTGATACCGATACTCTGCTCTATTTCTGCAAGCCCGTGGGGCCTACCTGCCACACCGGCGCCCGGAGCTGCTTTTTCAACGAGATCGAACTGGAGGGAGACCAACCATGAACATGAATAACGACACGCTGCGCAGCCTCTACCAGGTGGTGCTGGACCGTAAGAGCCATCCTCAGGAGGGCTCCTACACCTGCTACCTCTTTGAGCAGGGGCTGGACAAGATCCTGAAAAAGGTGGGGGAGGAGTCCGCCGAGACCATCATCGCCGCCAAGAACGGCAAGGAGAAGGAGACGGTGGGGGAGATCTCCGACCTCATTTATCACCTGATGGTGCTGATGGTGGCTCAGGAGATCCCGCTGACTGCTGTGATGGAGGAGCTGGACCGGCGGAGCCAGAAGATCGGCAACCTGAAGCAGTTCCATACTGTGGACCGTGAGAGCTGAGATAAAAAGCGGCGGCGCATGACTGCGCCGCCGCTCTGTTTTGCCGTAAGCGCATGGGCACGTGAAGTGTTGTGTCCGCCGGGTCAGCCGTTGCCCCGGACCAATCGCTGCAGTGCGGAGAGCCGCTGCATCAGCGCCTCGTCCAGAACGCCGTTCTGCGCCTGCCCCAGCATCCGCTGGAACCACTGGACATTGCGCACCGACGGCCCCAGGTGCAGGCCGTTGACCGGGCCGGGCTCGATCCCGTCCAGATAGGGGCTCAGATCCAGAAAGGTGCGCTGAGCGTGGCTGCACACGTGACTGCGCATGCCGGGCTCAATGGGAGAAAAGATCATGGATTCACCTCCTTGTGTCAATACCGGCCTCCGGTAATGGTGGAGAGGGGGATGAGCCGGCTGTCTGAGACCAGGGTGGTGCGGATGCCCTCATAGGCCCGGGAGAGGGCGTCCCAGGTGGCGGCGTCAACTGCCCCGGTCTGGGGAAGGCCCTCCCGCCGCTGGAAGGCCAGAACCGCATTTTGAGTCCCGGTCCCGTATATACCGTCGATAGCCACCACGGGGACCTCGTCGTAAAACTCTGCAATGACCCGAAGCATGTACTGGATGACCTTTACGCTGTCGCCCTGACTTCCGATGGCAAGCTGCCCTTCCGTGGGGACCTGGATCCGATAGAAGGTCTGACCCTCGCTGATGAGTTCCGCCAGGTCGCGGATGCCTACATAGAGGTAGACCAGCTTATACCAGGTCCCATTGCCCACCACGCCGTCCGGCGCCAGATTGAAGATCTGCTGAAATTTGCGGACGGACTGCTCGGTGGCCGAGCCAAAGACTCCGTCCACGGGCTGGATACGGGGGATGGCGGGGTAATCCCTGGCCACCTGATTGAGCATGACCTGGAGCTGGACCACCTTTTCACCGGAGCTGCCCCGGCGGAGGGGATAGCCGGGATAGGAATACTGGATGCCCATAACGGGGGTGTTGGGAACCAGCTCAATATCGTCGCCGTAGTAGCGGCGCAGGATATCCATGGAGTTATAGCCCTGCTGGGCCAGCTCCTGGCTGCCCCATTGGGAGAGTCCGTCGCAGGTAACGGTGGTGCCATTGCAGAATTTGGCGGCCAGCGGCTCCACAAATCCTTTCCGCCGGATATAGGTGGTGAAGATCTCATCCACGATCTGTTCCACATTCTCGAAGAAGTTCCGCCCATTGATGAACTTCTGGTCGTAGGCGGTGCTGGAGGTAATGTTGAAAGGATACCCCCGGCTGGGATAATACTCGGTATAGACCCGGTTCAGGGCGAAAGAGATGATAGCCAGGATGTTGGCCCGGAGGGCCGCAGGTTCCCAGGTGGGATAGATCTCGCTGGAGGCCACGTTTTTCACATAGTCGGGGAAAGAAACGGTGACGTTTTCCGCGTTGGACTGGGGCGGTCCCAGATGTACGGTGATGTACTGTGGGATATAGGGCGTTACGACAGTCGGCATACGGACCTCCTTTCTACAGGTCCTGAGGTGTGACGAAGGAGACCTCGGTGTCTTGAAGCTGGGCCCGGGTCTGGGGGAGGGGAATGAGTTCGATATCCTGAACGGTCTCCACACCCGGAAAGATCTGGACATCCCGGATGCTGCTGAGCTCGTAGCCAGGCGCCTCGGCCCAGATATCACAGACCGCGAAGGGCGTCGGGCCGCCGGGGCTGGTGCCGTCGATGACCGGCGGAGTGGAAATGCGCACAGGGGCCGTCATCCCGCTGGTGTCCGTCATGCGGAGGGCCAGCAGGGTCCGCCTGCCGTCAGGGGCGTCCTGAGTGAATGCGACCATTGCACCCGCCAGAGGCAGACGGGCTTGTGAGGTGAATACGCGGGTGATGATAGTGCCATTTGCAGTCAAGGGGCATTCCTCCTTTTGTGCCAGCCTATGCCGCAGAATAAAAATGTGTGTGCGGCAAAAAAAGGGGAAAAAGCACTTGCAAAGGAAGATGGGATGTGTTATATTATATAAGCTGTCTGGGACAGACAGGCAAAATTGAATATCCGGGTGTGGCGAAGTTTGGTATCGCGCTTGAATGGGGTTCAAGAGGCCGCTGGTTCGAATCCAGTCACTCGGACCAAGTCGTCGCAAGCTTTGTATCGCTTGCGACGACTTTTTTATGCGTTGCATCAAAAAGTCATCTCGCGCTCACGCCGCTGCTCCTCCTTTCCAAATCGAACCCACTTCGTTGGGCTTCGATTTGGTGAGCTGTGACCGGAAAGCTCAGATCCTTTAATGACACTCCGACCATCTTTCTTGGAAAAACCGCCTTTTCAGGCGGTTTTTCTGCGTTGAAAGCTCTTTTTGCCTGTGCCTGACACATGTTCGCTGTGATTATGCTGCCAAACAGCAGATGAGGGACGGGGGTGTAAAAACGTCAAAAATCTAATCCCGTTCCCGACTGTGCGGGGAATTGGAAAACAGCATTCCCAAAAACATATTGACATTTTTCGATTTATTGATTATAATCAATACGCATCGAAGAAAACAGTTTTAGGTGATAA
>JALEZN010000046.1 GCA_022772585.1 Clostridiales bacterium | reverse complement strand
GACATGTGCGTGGTGCTCTCCAACGGCATGGCGGAAAATCCCCTCATCGAGTGGAAGGACGACAACTACACCGTGTTCCACAAGGCACTGCATCAGGTGTGCGAGCACCTGGCCCGCGCCATTGCCGGGGACGGCGAGGGCGCCAGCCGCCTCATCACCTGCACGGTCCACGCCGCCCGCAGTGAGGAGAGCGCCGAGCGCCTGGCCAAGGCGGTGGTGGGCTCCCCCCTGGTGAAGGCCGCCATGTTCGGCTCCGACGCCAACTGGGGCCGGGTACTGTGCGCCATGGGCTACTCCAAGGCGCCCTTCCGCCCCGAGTATGTGGACGTGAAGTTTGCCTCCGCCGTGGGCGAGATCCTGGTGTGCCGGGCGGGCATGGGAGTGGACTTCGACGAGGAGGCCGCCAAGAGCATCCTGAGCCAGGATGAGGTGGTCATCGACATCTGCCTGCACGAGGGCGATCACGCCGCCACCTGCTGGGGCTGCGACCTGACCTACGACTATGTGAAGATCAACGGCGATTACCGTACCTGAGGAGGAAAGAAGATGGCTGATGCAGTTGTGAACCGCGCCACGGTGCTGGCCGAGGCGCTGCCCTATATCCAGAAATTCTACGGCAAGACCGTCGTGGTCAAGTACGGCGGAAACGCCATGATCTCCGACGACCTGCGCAGGGCCGTCATCAGCGATATCATCCTCCTCAACCTGGTGGGCATCCACGTGGTGGTGGTCCACGGCGGCGGACCGGAGATCACCGAGATGCTGAACAAGATCGGCAAGGAGTCCAAATTCGTGGACGGCCTGCGCTACACCGACGAGGAGACCATGGACATCGTGCAGCAGATCCTCTGCGGCAAGGTGAACAAGAACCTGGTGGCCACCCTGAACCGCCGGGGCGGCAAGGCCATCGGCCTGTGCGGCATGGACGCCGGGCTCTTCCAGGCCAAAAAACTGGACGAGAAATACGGCCTGGTGGGCGAGGTGGTCAAGGTCAACCCCGCGCCGGTGCAGGACGTGCTCAAGGACGGCTATATCCCCGTGGTCTCCACCGTGGCCCAGGGCATCGACGGTGAGAACGCCTACAATATCAACGCCGACACCGCCGCCGCCAAGCTGGCGGTGGCCCTGAACGCCGAGAAGCTCATCCTCCTCACCGACGTGCGGGGCCTGCTGCGGGACCCCAAGGACGAGAATACCCTCATCCACGTGGTGGGACTGTCCGACGTGCCCCTGCTGGTGAAGGAGGGAGTCATCAAGGGCGGCATGATCCCCAAGGTGGAGTGCTGCGTGGAGGCGGTGCGCTCCGGCGTCAGCCGCACCCACATCCTGGATGGCCGGATCCCCCACTCCATCCTCATCGAGATGCTCTCCGATGAAGGCATCGGCACCATGATCCTGTAAAAGAGGCGAGTACCATGAATTTTGAAGGACTGAAAGCGCTGGACCATGCCCATACCCTCCAGACCTACGGCCGCTTCGACGTGGACATCGACCACGGCAAGGGCGCCACGGTGTGGGACCTGTCCGGCAAGGAGTACATCGACTTCAGCTCGGGCATCGGCGTGTGCTCGGTGGGCTACGGCAACGAGAAGTGGGCCAAGGCCATCTACGACCAGGCCATGACCCTGGGCCATATCTCCAACCTGTTCTACTCCCAGCCCTACGCCAAGCTGGCCGATACCCTCTGCACCCGGGCGGGGATGACGGCCGCCTTCTTCGGCAACTCGGGGGCCGAGGCCAACGAGGGCATTATCAAGCTGGCCCGCAAGTACAGCTACGACAAGTACGGTGAGGGAAGAAGTACCATCATCACCCTCAACAACTCCTTCCACGGCCGCACCATCACCACCCTGACCGCCACCGGTCAGGATGTGTTCCATCAGTACTTCTTCCCCTTTATGGAGGGCTTCCGCTATGCCGACGCCAATGACCTGGAGAGCGTGAAGGCCCAGGGCGGAGACGACGTGTGCGCCGTGATGCTGGAGCTGGTGCAGGGCGAGGGCGGCGTGCTCCCCATGGAGCCGGGATTTGTCCAGAGCCTGGCCCAGTTCTGCGCCCAGCGGGACTGGCTGCTGCTGGTGGACGAGGTACAGACCGGCGTGGGTCGCACGGGCAGCCTCTTCGCCTATCAGCAGTACGGGGTGAGCCCCGACGCGGTCTCCTTCGCCAAGGGCATCGCCGGCGGCCTGCCCATGGGCGGCTTCATGGTCAATGAGAAGTGCCGCAATGTGCTGGGTCCCGGTACCCACGCCAGTACCTTCGGCGGCAACCCGGTGTGCTCCGCCGCGGCCCTGGCCGTGCTGGATATCCTGGACGACGCCGCTCTGGACGCCGTGAAGGAGAAGGGCGAATACCTGCGGAAGGGCATCGAGGCCCTGGGCAGGAAGAGCATCGGCGCCACCCGGGGCATGGGCCTGATGATCGGCATCGAGGTGAAGGAGGGCTATACCAACAAGGCTCTGGCCGCCCGCCTCATCGATGCGGGATTGCTGGTGCTCACCGCCGGACCGGCCCTGCGCCTGCTGCCCCCGCTGACCATTACCAGGGAAGAGATGGACAAGGGCCTGGCTATCATGGCCGCGGTCCTGGAGTAAAGACGGCGCATGCCGCCGCAAATGAAATCTGTTGAGGTGAACTGACATGAAAGATCTGCTCAAGCTGCTGGATCTCTCCAAGGAGGAGATCATCCATATCCTGAACGTGGGCGACCAGATGAAGTACAACCAGAAGCACGGCCTGGTCCACAATTACCTGCAGGGCAAGTCCCTGGCCATGATCTTTGAGAAGAACTCCACCCGGACCCGGGTCTCCTTTGAGACCGGCATGTACCAGCTGGGCGGCCACGCCCTCTTCCTCTCCAGCAAGGAGAGCCAGATCGGCCGGGGCGAGCCGGTGGAGGATACCGCCCGGGTGCTCTCCCGCTACTGCGACGGCATCATGATCCGCACCTACTCCCAGGCGGAGGTGGAGAAGCTGGCCCAGTACGCCGACATCCCCGTCATCAACGGCCTGACCGACTTCTCCCACCCCTGCCAGGTGCTGGCCGACCTGATGACCGTCCGGGAGCACCAGAGCAAGCTGGAGGGCCTGAACATGTGCTTCATCGGCGACGGAAACAACATGGTCAACTCCCTCATCGTGGGCGGCTTGAAGGTGGGCATGAACGTGTCGGTGGCCTGCCCCGAGGGCTATGATCCCCATCCCGACGTGCTGGCCTTCGCCAAGACCGTTACCGATGCCAGCCTGACCATCGTCCGGGACCCCATTGAGGCCGCCAGGGGCGCCGACGTGGTGTTCACCGACGTGTGGGCCTCCATGGGCCAGGAGGATGAGGCCGCCAAGCGCCGCGCCGCCTTCCAGGGCTACCAGGTCAACGCCGAGCTGATGAAGGTCACCAACCCCGGCTGCATGGTGCAGCACTGCCTGCCCGCCCACCGGGGCGAGGAGATCACCGCCGACGTCTTTGAGGCCCACGCCCAGGAGATCTTCGACGAGGCTGAGAACCGGCTCCACGCCCAGAAGGCCGTCATGTACCTGCTGATGGGCGATGAGGCCCAGAAGTAAGGCCGCTTTTCCGGATAACACATGAAAACGCGCATCGGAAGTACTTCCGATGCGCGTTTTTTGCTGGAAAGGGACAGATCAGCCGTCCTTTTCCAGAGATTTGGGGCCAAAGCCGTGGGGCAGCAGGACTGCCAGCGGAAGGCGGACGAAATCGTGGTCGGCCCGGGCCACCAGCACTGTCAGATCCGGGGCGAACTCATAGAGCATCTGGCGGCAGGCGCCGCAGGGCCAGCAGTAGTCGGAGGAATTGCCCACCACGGCGATGCGGACAAAGTCGTCCCGGTGTCCCTCGCTGACCGCCTTTACCAGGGCGGTGCGCTCGGCGCAGATGGTGGAGCCATAGGCGGCGTTTTCAATGTTGCAGCCGGTAAAGACCGTGCCGTCGGCGCACTCCAGCGCCGCGCCCACCGGGAATTTGGAGTAGGGCACATAGGAGCGCTCCAGCATGGTAAAGGCCAGCTCCACCAGTTCCTGATCGGTCATAGTAAAACCTCCTTTGATGGTGGGATCGTGTCCTCATCATATCATAAATTCTATACTTTTACAACCGGAGGGGAGGAGGAGCCGGCCCTAAGAAAAATATGGCTCCAGTACGGGAACATAGGTCTCTGGTATGGTATAACACCAAACGGTGTACGGCTTTGACGAACCATCGGGGTTGGACGGCCCGGAAGTATCTCCGGTGGTGATATACCAGGTCCCATCGATGGTCCCCAGATATCCAGCGAAGAAGGTGCCAATGGGGCAGCCTTCGTAGCCCACAAATAAGGGGCGCATCTTCTGATTGCCCTTGAGCTGAAACAGACCCTCGATCACATGGGGATGGTCTGCCGCGGCGTGTTCCAGAATGTCCGATATGGAGCGGCAAAATGCGTCATCCTCTATTTTTGTCCCATTCCAAAATACGGCGGTAATGGTACCGGAGGTCGGGATATCGTAATCGTCCCGCACCAGCAAGGATTCGTCCAGAAAGCTGCGCACCACAAGAAACGTATGGGTGGGATCCTCTTTTACCTCGTTGATCTGCCATCCATCCCTGGTTTTGGCGATGGTCCCGCCCTCGTTGTATTCCCCTGAACAGGGGATATAACGCGTATCCTTCCAGAAAAGCGAGTTGCCTCTCCATTCCGCGGTGCAGTCCGGCACCAGGATGCCACGGCCAAGCAGGAGCGCAGCCAGGATAAGGCCGATGGCTGCCGCCGCGATCAGCGAATGTAATTTTTTTGTTTTCGTCATACTGCAATCCCTCCCGGAAAACAGAGGCGGCAGGCTCGCCCCGCAGTTGGCAAAACGCCCGGACAACGTCCGGGCGTTTTGCAGATAAGGCGTTTACTTGTACCAGCCCAGATCGGGGCGGACGCTCAGGTCGATGATCTGAGTGGCGTCGTAGAACTGCTGGTACCACTCCCGGGCCCGGACGCTGCGCAGGGTGGTCCCGTCGGGATGGAGACGGTCGCAGATGACGGCGGAGATGGTGCTCTTCACCTGGGAGTAGGAGTTGATGCCTACGCTGGCGAAGACCCGGAAGCCCTGGCTCTGGAGCCACTTGAACTGCTCGCCGTAGCTCTCGCCCTGGTCGTGGTCCCCGTCAGGCCGGGCGCCGTGGGGGTAGAAGAGGATATTGGTGGGTCCCACCAGGCTGCCCACCTCCTCAGCCCAGCGGAGGGTATCCCGCTGGATGCGCTCCATGGAGCTGGTGGAGAGGTTGATATGGCCCCAGGTGTGGGAGCCGAAGGTCCAGCCCGTCTCCTTCAGGCGCTGGATGACGGGCTTGACGGCCTCGATCTCCTGCTGGCGTTTGGCGTCAAAGGCGGGGCGGGCGGGATCGTCGGCGGCGATGTCGATGTCGTTCTGGGTGCGGTAGCCCAGGATGCCCTCATAGCCGGTGAGGGAGTAGATGGCCTTGGCGCCGTTGAGGGAGAAGTCGGGGTGCTCCAGCACGAACTTGTCCAGCAGGGTGGTGGCGTCCAGATCCTGAGTGAGGAAGGTCTCCTTGGTATAGGGGTCGGTGCACTCGGCCCAGATCTGGCCGTCATCCCCCAGCACCAGCTTGGAGGTGAAGCCCTCCTCCAGCATGTAGGGGTAGTAGTTCACGTCGTCAAAGGAGATGACCAGGGGCTTTTTCCCCTCAGGGAGCTTCAGGGTGTTGCGGACCATCCGGGCCTCGCCGTTCTCGTTGATCTGCTCGCTCCACACGTCCTCCATGCGCACCAGGATATAGCCATTGTCGTAGACGCTCTGGAGGATCTTGTTGAACTCGTCCACCGTCACCATCCAGTCATCCAAACCGTCCTTCTGGGACTGGGGGGTGGGGCCGTCGTGGAAGGCCCACTGGGGATAGGCGATGACAGGGTGGAAGAACAGGTGCTCCACCACCTGATTGGGGCCCCACTCCTGGGTGAGCTGGTCCTCCGACCAGTAGTTCTTCACCGCGTCGTAGGGATCGGGCTCCGGCGTGGGGGTCGGCGTGGGTGTGGGCACGGCGGAGGTCTGGGGGGCGCCGCTGCCCTTGGGGGGCGCGGAGGCATTTTTTTTGCAGGCGGCCAGGGACAGGGCCAGCAGCAGAGCCAGCGTAAGGGCCGCACCTCGTTTCAGCAGAGTCATGGGTGTCGCATCCTCTCTTTGTCATGTAATGCAGTTACCATAATACAACAGGACCGGGGAGAAAGAAAGAACAATTCTGTTACAAATTCTGAATTTTTTCTTTCAGGTATGTCTGCATATCATTGAGACGGCCCCACAGAGCGAAAAGTTGCGGCGGAAGGGCGTTTTTTTCAGCCTGCGGCGCGGGAGAGGGGGACGCGGCGCACCAGCAGGATGGAGGCCGCGCCGGTAACGCCGCCGGTGACCACCGAGCACAGCAGCAGGGGGGCCAGATAGACCAGCGGTGCCCGGCTGCCCAGCACGGCCATGGCGGCCAGGATCTGACCGGTGTTGTGGGCGGCCGCCCCGGCCACGGACACCCCGTAGAGGGACAGACCGGGACAGCGCAGGAGGAGAGCCATCACGGCCAGGGAAAAGAGCCCGCCGGTGAGGGAGAAGGCCAGGGCCATCAGGTTGCCCCCCAGCAGGCTGCCCAGAAAGCAGCGGCAGAGCAGGATGAGCAGGGCCTCCCGGCCGGAAAGGCGGCACAGGGCATATACAGTGACCAGGTTGGCCAGCCCCAGCTTGAGCCCGGGCAGCGGGATGAGCACGGTGACGGGGGCCAGCCCCTCGGCCACCGAGAGGGCCAGCGCCAGGGCGGTGAGCACCGCGCAGCGGGTGAGACGGGAGAGGGACAAGAGGCGCCCTCCTTTCAAACGAAACAATGAAATGAAACTGACATTATCATAGCGGTTCCC
>JALEZN010000040.1 GCA_022772585.1 Clostridiales bacterium | reverse complement strand
GATCCCCCGGAGATCTACCGGGACGACGTGCGCAGCTCCATCGACAAGCTGAAAAACGGGGACGAGGTGGTGGTCACGGTGCGCTACCACGAGGTGAGCGCCATCGAGGCCACGCCCAAGAGCGCCAATGCCACCGGCGTCATCAAGCGGGTGACCATGGATACTGCCGGCACCACCATCGACGTGGAGATGACCGGCGGCGGCACCGAGTCCTATCTGGTCAGCGAGGGCGTGTCGGTGACCCAGAACGGCAAGGCGGTCTCCATCGACTCA
Source organism: Clostridiales bacterium (assembly GCA_022772585.1). GTDB lineage: Bacteria > Bacillota > Clostridia > Oscillospirales > Oscillospiraceae > Pseudoflavonifractor_A. The sequence continues at coordinate 40,737 of JALEZN010000040.1, read as the reverse complement.
CTGAAGCCCGGCTTCAAGATCTCCATGGTGCTGGAGGGGGATGAGATCCTCTCCATTGAGGTGGATAAGAATACCACCTCCGCCAATCAGCTCAGCGGCACCGTACTCTACGTGAATACCGCCAGCAAGGAGATCCTGCTCCAGAAGACCGACACCAGCGGAACCACCAGCGTGCTGACGGTGGACGCCTCGGCCGCCGAGCTGCGCTCCGCCGCCGGCGGGAGCCTAGTCCTCCGGGATCTGGAGAGCGGCGATACCGTGCTGGTTTTCGGCAGCTACGACGGTCTGACCTTCAAGGCCACGCTGCTGATCCGGACCTGATACCGGAAGCCATGGGGCCGCGCGGCATGCGCCGCGCGGCCCTTTTGTGTGCCTTGTGGGAAGAAAATAGGGGCTCCTGCCCGGCGAAGGCCGCTCCGGCCTTGACTTTTATACGTCAAGTGAATAAAATGAAGAGAACACATGCAAATCTACAAAAAAGGATTGAGATACATGGCACAGGACAAGAAGCAGGTGGAGCAGATCACCGACATGGAGGTGGACTTCACCCAGTGGTACACCGACGTGTGCAAAAAGGCGGAGCTCATCGACTACTCCTCCATTAAGGGCATGTTTATTTACCGTCCCTACGGCTACGCCATCTGGGAGAACATCCAGCGGGAGCTGGACAAAAGATTCAAGGAGACCGGACATGAGAATGTGGCCATGCCCATGCTCATCCCCGAGTCCCTGCTCCAGAAGGAGAAGGACCACGTGGAGGGCTTCGCCCCCGAGTGTGCCTGGGTCACCTACGGCGGCAACGAGAAGCTGGAGGAGCGCTACTGCATCCGTCCCACCTCCGAGACCCTGTTCTGTGAGCATTTCCGGAACATCATCCACTCCCACCGGGACCTGCCCAAGCTGTACAACCAGTGGTGCTCCGTTCTGCGCTGGGAAAAGACCAGCCGTCCCTTCCTGCGCCACCGGGAGTTCCTGTGGCAGGAGGGCCACACCATGCATGCCACCGAGGCCGAGGCCCGGGAGGAGACCCAGCGCATGCTGAACATTTACGCCGACTTCATGGAGAACGTGCTGGCCATGCCGGTGGTCAAGGGCCGCAAGACCGACAAGGAGAAGTTCAACGGCGCCGAGGAGACCTACACCGTGGAGTGCATGATGCACGACAAGAAGGCCCTCCAGGCCGGCACCAGCCACTACTTCGGCGACGGCTTCGCCAAGGCCTTCGACATCACCTTCACCGGCAAGGACAACCAGCTCCACAATCCCCACCAGACCTCCTGGGGCGTATCTACCCGCATGATCGGCGGCATCATCATGACCCACGGCGACAACAGCGGCCTGGTGCTGCCTCCCCGCATCGCCCCCATCCAGGTCATTGTTATCCCCGTGGCCCAGCACAAGCCGGGCGTCATCGAGGCCAACCAGGCCGTCATGGACCGGCTGAAGAAGGCCGGTTTCCGGGTGAAGATGGACGACAGCGAGCAGTCCCCCGGCTGGAAGTTCGCCGAGTACGAGATGAAGGGCGTACCCCTGCGCCTGGAGCTGGGCCCCAAGGATATGGAGAAGAACCAGTGTGTCTTGGCCCGCCGGGACAGCGGCGAAAAGACCTTTGTCTCCCTGGACGGCATTGAGGAGACGGTGGCCAGCATGCTGGATTCCATCCACGACGGCCTGTATGCCAGGGCCAAAAAGAACCTGGAGGAGCACACCTACCCCGCTTTCTCCCTGGAGGAGGCCAGGGCCATCCAGCAGGAGAAGGGCGGCTTCATCAAGACCATGTGGTGCGGCGACCTGGAGTGCGAGCTGAAGATGAAGGAGGAGGCCGGCATGTCCTCCCGGTGCATCCCCTTCGAGCAGGAGCACCTGGGCGACGTGTGCCCCATCTGCGGAAAGCCCGCCAAGCACATGATCTACTGGGGCGTGGCGTACTAAGCCAATACAATGCAGCAGCGGCGTGCCGCGGGAAATCCCGCGGCACGCTTTTTTTATGCAAAGCGCTAAATTCCGAAAAACCGGCTTGCATTTTGGAATGTACGGGAGTATAATGCAGACAATCTTTGAAATGTGAGGTCAAACTGATGGACCGAACCTCCCTCACAACTGCATCCTTCTCCTTTACCTTTGGCTGGGCTCGATTTATGAGCGCCGGCTTTTTTGGCATGGGTAAATAAGAGGGATGAAATGAATGGGGGACCGGAGAAGGTCCACGATCTGCCGCAGGTAAAGGGCGCTCATTGATTTCATCAATGGGCGCCCTTTTTATGTTCATGCAGAAAGGACAGGTATATTATGGTAGTTGTTATGAAACCCGGAACGCAGGTGCAGGACATCAACGCGCTGGTGGCCAAGTTCCAGACCATGGGCCTGAAGGTGGGCATCACCAACGGCGTGGGCTGCACCATCCTGGGCCTGGTGGGAGACACCACTGCCGTGGATATGGACAAGATCTCCATCAACCCCCACGTGGAGCGGGTCATGCGGGTGCAGGAGCCCTATAAGAAGGCCAACCGCAAATTCCACCCGGAGGACAGCGTGGTGGACGTGCAGGGCGTGAAAATCGGCGGCGGGAACTTCGGCGTCATCGCGGGCCCCTGCTCGGTGGAGAGCGAGGAGCAGGTCACCGGCATCGCCCGGAGCGTGAAGGCCTCCGGCGCGTGCATGCTGCGGGGCGGCGCCTTCAAGCCCCGTACCTCCCCCTATTCCTTCCAGGGTATGGGTGTGGAGGGCCTGGACCTGCTGCTGGAGGCCAAGGCCGACACTGGACTGCCCATCGTCTCCGAGATCATGGCCCCCCGGATGGTGGAGGTCTTTGAGGAAAAGGTGGACCTGGTGCAGATCGGCGCCCGGAACATGCAGAACTTTGACCTGCTCAAAGAGGTGGGCAAGATGAGCAAGCCCATCCTCCTCAAGCGGGGCCTCTCCAATACTTACGAGGAGTGGATCATGTCCGCCGAGTACATTATGGCCGGCGGCAACGAGAACGTGATCCTCTGCGAGCGGGGCGTGCGCACCTTTGAGACTTACACCCGCAACACCCTGGACCTGTCCGCCATCCCGGCCATCCGGAAGATGAGCCATCTGCCCATCGTCGTGGACCCCTCCCACGCGGCGGGCATGTACTGGATGGTGGAGCCCCTGGCCCTGGCCGCCACCGCCATCGGCGCCGACGGCCTGCTCATCGAGGTCCATAACGATCCCCCCCACGCCAAATGCGACGGACAGCAGTCCCTGACGCCTGAGAAGTTCGACGAGCTGATGAAGAAGGTGAACAGCCTGCGGGCTTGGCGGGAGGAAAACTGATACCCGCATTGTAACACGAAAAGAGGAGAAGCCATGAAAACACTGACCGTCGCCCTTCCCGGGCGGGAATACGACATTTTGATCGGGCAGGGCCTGCTGGATCAGGCGGGAGAGCGGTGCCGGGCCGTCCTTCCCCGGGCGGAGCGCCTGTTCGTCGTCACCGACAGCAACGTGGCCCCGCTCTACCTGGAGCGGGTGGAGAAGAGCCTGGCGGCGGCGGGCTTCCGCACGGCCTCCTGCACCATCCCTGCGGGGGAGAGCTCCAAGTCCCCCGGGCAGCTGGCGGAACTGTGGGAGGAGATGATGGCCTTCGGCCTGACCCGCACCGACGCCGTGGCAGCCCTGGGCGGCGGCGTGGTGGGGGACCTGGCCGGTTTTGCCGCCGCCACCGTGCTGCGGGGGGTGGCCTTTATTCAGATTCCCACCACCCTCCTGGCCCAGGTGGACTCTTCAGTAGGCGGCAAGGTGGCCGTGGACCTGCGGGCGGGCAAGAATCTGGCCGGGGCCTTCTGGCAGCCCAAACTGGTGCTGATGGACCCGGAGGTGCTGAACACTCTGCCCGATACCACCTTTGCCGACGGCATGGCCGAGGTCATCAAATACGGCTGCATCTGGGACCGGGACTTTTTCGATCTTCTCCGGGCCAATCCCTCCCGCCGGGCAGTGATGGAGGAGATCGGGCACGTGCTCTACACCTGCTGCGACATCAAGCGCCAGGTGGTGGAGGAGGACGAGCGGGACACCGGTGCGCGGATGATCCTGAACTTCGGCCACACTCTGGGCCACGCCTATGAGCTGGCGGGGCACTACGAGACCTGGACCCACGGCCAGGCGGTGGCCGCCGGCATGTGCCGGGCGGCGGAACTGGGCGCGGCCATGGGGATCACCCCCGGATATGTGCCCGGCGAGATCACCGCGCTGGTACGCGCCTTCGGCCTGCCTGACGCCATCCCCTGTACGGCGGAGGAGTACGCCGCCGCCGTGGGGCTGGACAAGAAGGGCAGCGGCGGGGATATCGCGGTGATCCTGCTGGAAGAGCTGGGGAAGGCGGCCCCCCACCGAATGACCAAGGCCGCCTTGCTGGAGGAATTGAAATGAACGTGACCATCTCGCCCGGAACGCTCTCGGGGACCATCACCCCGCCGCCCTCCAAGTCCCAGGCCCACCGCCTCATCATCGCGGCGGCCCTGTCCGACGGGTTCTGCCGCCTGTCCAACGTGGCCCTGTCCCAGGACATTCAGGCCACCCTGCGGTGCATGCGCACTCTGGACGCCGACGCCTCGGCCGACGGGACCATCATCCGGGGGGCCGACCTGGTGGACGGCCACGACGACCCGGCCCCCGAGCTCATGGACTGCGGCGAGTCGGGGTCCACTCTGCGCTTTCTCATCCCGGTGGCCCTGGCACTGAAGGGAAAGGGCATGTTCACCGGGCACGGGCGGCTGATGGAGCGGCCCCAGGAGCCCTATTTTGAACTGTTCCGGGAGAAGGGCATCTCGTATCAGCGCAAGGACAATATCCTCACCGTGGAGGGGAGGCTGGAGCCCGGCGTGTTCTCCATCCGAGGGGACGTGTCCTCCCAGTTCATCACCGGGCTGCTCTACGCCCTGCCCCTGCTCAGCGGGGACTCGGAGATCGTTCTTACCACCGGTCTGGAGAGCCGGGGCTATGTGGATATGACCCTGGACGCCCTGGAGCAGTTCGGCGTAACAGTGGAGTACGACGGGGCGCGGACCTTCCGCGTGCCGGGGAACCAGTACTACCGGCATCAGGACAAGACCATCGAGGGCGACTGGTCCAATGCCGCCTTCTGGTACGCGGCCAACCGGCTGGGCAGCCGCCTGGATGTGCAGGGACTCAATCCCGACTCGGTCCAGGGGGACCGGTGTATCGCATCCTTTTATGAACAGCTCGGGAGCAGCGGCACGCTGGATCTGGACGTGAGAGAGTGCCCCGATCTGGTGCCCCCGCTGGCCGTCATGGCTGCCCTGCGGGCGGGGGAGACTACCCGCATCGTCAACGCCGGGCGGCTGCGCATCAAGGAGAGCGACCGGCTGGCCTCGGTGACCCAGGTGCTGAACGCCCTGGGGGCCGACGTGGAGGAATGGCCCGAGCATCTGGTCATCCGGGGGAAGGAGCAATTGGCGGGAGGCGCCGCGGTGGACAGCCACAACGACCACCGCATCGCCATGATGGCGGCGGTGGCCGCCACCCGCTGCGCAGCCCCGGTGACTGTGAGCGGCGGGGAGTGCGTGGCCAAGTCCTACCCCAACTTCTGGGAGGACTATGAGGCACTGGGCGGGCAGATCGCCCGGGAGGAGGAAACGGCATGAGATACACCATTTTCGGCGAGTCCCACGGTCCGGCCATCGGTGTGACGCTGGAGGGGGTGCCCTCCGGCGTGGAGCTGGACTGGGACTTCATCCGCTCCGAGATGGCCCGCCGGGCCCCGGGACAGAACGCCATGTCCACAGCCCGGCGGGAGACCGACGAGCCCCAGGTCCTCTCCGGTGTCTTTGAGAACAGGACCACCGGCACCCCCCTGTGTGCCGTTATTCAGAATACCGACACCCGGAGCAGGGACTACAGCAAGCTCAGGGACCTGCCCCGGCCCGGCCACGCCGACTACAGCGGCGCGGTGCGGTACGGCGGATATAACGACTACCGGGGAGGCGGCCACTTCTCCGGCCGTCTTACCGCTCCCATGGTCTTTGCCGGGGCGGTGGCCAAGCTCATCCTGCGGCAGCGGGGGGTGGAGGTGACTGGCCGTATCTCCAACCTGGCGGGCATCGCTGATCCCACTCCGGAGCAGGTGGAGGAGGCCATCCTCGCCGCCAAGGCGGAGGGGGACTCGGTGGGCGGGTGCATCGCCTGCTCCGTCACCGGCCTGGCCCCCGGCCTGGGGGCCCCGGACTTCGGCTGCAACGTGGAGGGGATCTTCTCCCAATACCTGTTCGCGGTGCCTGCCGTGAAGGGAGTGGCCTTCGGCGCCGGCTTTGGCTTTGCGGCCCTGCGGGGCAGCCAGGCCAACGATCCCTTCTATATGGACGGGGATACCGTCCGCACCCGCACCAACCACACCGGCGGCGTCAACGGCGGCATCACCAACGGCATGCCGGTGGAGTTCGAGGTGGTCCTCCGGCCCACCCCCTCCATCTCCCGGCCCCAGCAGACGGTGAGCCTGTCCCGCCGGGAGGACGCGGAGCTGGTCATCGAGGGCAGGCACGACCCCTGCGTGGTGGTTAGGGCCCTGCCGGTGATCGAGGCCGCCGCCGCCCTGGCCGCCTGCGAGGTCATGGGTATCTGATAAAGGAGAGAGAACGATGAGCCAACTGGAACAGTACCGCCGGCAGATCGACGAGATCGACGCCGGGCTGGTGGAGCTCTTTTTAAAGCGCATGGAGGTCACCGGGAAGGTGGGGGAGTGGAAGCGGGAAAACGGCGTGCCCGTGCTGGACGCCGCCCGGGAGCGGCGGGTCATTGCCGCCAAGACTGCCCTCACCGACGACCCGGTGCGCCGGGCCGATCTGGCCGAGCTCTATGAGACCATCATGGCCATCTCCCGCCGCCAGCAGCGCACGCTGGTGAAGGAGGGAGCGGAGGACCCGGGCTACGCCGCCTATGTGGAGGCCCTCTCCCATGTCCGGGAGCCGGTGGCGCAGCCCCGGGTGGTCTACCAGGGAGAGCCGGGGGCCTACAGCGAGGAGGCCGCCGTGGGCTTTTTCGGCCCGGAGGTGAACAGCAAGGGCCTGCCCTGGTTTTCCGATGTATTCGTTGCCATCGAGCGGGGGGAGGCCGACTACGCCATGCTCCCCATTGAGAATAGCTCCACCGGCTCCATCCGGCAGGTCTACGACCTGATGGCTCAGTACCACTACTACGTGGTGGGGGAGTACGATGTGAAGGTGGAGCACTGCCTGATGGCCCTCCCCGGCGTGGCCATGGAGGACATCAGGACGGTCTACTCCCACGAGCAGGGCCTGATGCAGAGCGAGAAATTCCTGGATGCCCACCGGGACTGGAAGCGGGTTCCCACTCTGGACACCGCCGGTTCCGCCAAGCAGGTGGCCGAGACCGGGGACCGCACTGCCGCCGCCATCTGTTCCCGCCGGGCGGCGGAGATCTACGGGCTGAACATCCTGGTGGAGGGCACCAACCACAACTCCCTCAACCACACCCGGTTTGTGGTGGTTTCCCCGGTGATGGAGATGCGGCCGGGGCGCAACAAGATCAGTGCTCTCTTCCATCTGCCCCACCAGAGCGGCTCCCTCCACGAGATATTGACCATCTTCTCGGTGCAGGGACTCAACCTGCTCAAGCTGGAATCCCGCCCTATCCCGGGCCGGAGCTGGGAGTACCTCTTCTTTCTGGAGTTCTCCGGCGACCTGACCGCCCCCGGCATGGACGGGGTGCTCCACGAGCTGAGCCAGCTGGCCAGCGAGATGCGGGTACTGGGCAATTTCCAGGCCTACGAGGGGTAAAGCATGGAGAAGAACATTGTCCTCATCGGCATGATGGGCTGCGGCAAGAGTACAGTGGGCACTCTGCTGGCCCGGGCGCTGGACCGGGAGCTGGTGGATACCGACCATCTCATCGAGGAGCGGGAGGGCCGCTCCATCCCCGACATCTTCGCCAGCGAGGGGGAGGGGTACTTCCGTGACCGGGAGCTGGAGATATCCCAAGAACTGGCGGCGCGGTCCGGGCTGGTCATCGCCTGCGGCGGGGGCCTGCCGCTGCGGAGCGGGTGTATGACTGCTCTGAAAGACAGCGGAACAGTCTTTTTCATCAACCGGGACCCGGGGGTCATCTACGACACCGTCTCCATGAAGCACCGTCCCCTGGGACAGGGAGGACGGGAGGACTTTCTGGAGCGCTTTGCCCGGCGGGAGCCGGTCTACCGGCAGTGGGCTGACTATGTGATCCAGGGGCACAGCGAGGCCGTGGAGGCCGCCCAGCGTATCTTGGAGGTGCTGAAATGAAGTTTCTCATCATCAACGGGCCCAACCTGAATCTGTTGGGCAAGCGGGAGCCGGGCATCTACGGGGAGAACACCTACGAGAGCCTGTGCGCCCGGCTGAAGGAATTCGCGGCGGAGCACGGCTCCACCGCCGAATGCTTCCAGTCCAACCACGAGGGAGCCATCGTGGACGCCATCCAGGCCGCCGACGGGGCATACGACGCCATCGTCATGAATCCCGGGGCCTACACCCACTACAGCGTGGCCATCCTGGACGCCCTGAAGGCGGTGAACGTCCCCTGCGTGGAGGTCCACATCTCAAACATCCACCAGCGGGAGGAGTTCCGGCACAAGAGCGTCACCGCCCCGGCCTGCGTGGGACAGATCTGCGGTCTGGGCCTCTACGGCTATGAGGCTGCCATGGGCTATTTTCTGGCGGCGGAGAAACGGGATTGAGCACGGTGTTTGAGACGAGAAGCCTGAACCGGGGAGACTGCCGGATGGTCTATGACCGGAGGGTGGTACCCGGGGCGCCGGCGGTGGTGCTGCTCCACGGATATGGGGTGGACCGGAGCATGTGGGGGCCCACCCTGCCTGCACTGGAGGGGTACACGGTATTCAACGTGGACCTCCGGGGCCATGGGGACTCCCGGCCCTGCGCCCGGTTCTCCATTCCCCTGGCGGCGGAGGACATCCATGCCCTGCTGGCGGCGGAGGGCGTGGACCGGCCGGTGCTGGCGGGCCTCTCCATGGGCGGCTATGTGGCGCAGGAGTACGCCTGGCGTTACGGCGGCGCGGCGGGATACTGGCTGACCGGTACCACCCCCGTCCTGCTGGACTGCTACGCCGGGTGGGAGCGGTGGACGCTGGAACATTCCACGCCCATGCTCCGCCCCTTTCCCTGGGGCTTCCTGAAGGGATGGATGAGCCGGGCCAGCAGTTCCACGGCGGAGGGCCGCCGGGCGGTGCGGGCCATGTTCGACCGGCTCAGCCGGGAGGAGTTCCTCCGGGGCTGGGACGGCGTGGCCCACTGCCTGCATCCGGAGGTTGGTTTCCGGTTCGACGCGCCTGTGCTGGTGACCCGGGGAGAATATGACCGGCTGGGCAGCATCCGGCGATACATGGGCCAGTGGGAGCGGGCCTATCCGGGCGCCAGGGCGCTGACCATCCCCGGCGCGTCCCACGTGGCCAATCTGGACGCGCCGGAGGAATTCAACCGGCTGCTGCGGGGCTTTGTGGAGCAATGTATGGAGGCGAGAGCATGCGGGTAGAATTGAAAAACACCACAAAAAAGCTGTGCGTCATCGGGGACCCGGTGCTCCACTCCAAGTCCCCCCTGATCCAGAACACCATGATCGCCGCCCTGGGGCTGGACTATGTGTACCTGTGCCAGAGCGTGCCCCGGGGGCGGGCGGGGGAGTGGCTCTCCTGCGCGGCCTTCGCCGGTTATGCCGGATTCAACGCCACCATGCCCCACAAGCAGGAGCTGGCGCCTCTGATGGATGAGTTGGATGAGGACGCCCGGATGTACGGCGCGGTGAATACCGTCTGTATCCGGGATGGCAAATATTACGGATATAATACCGACGGCCGGGGGTTTCTGGCCTCCCTACGCCACGCGGAGGTGGAGACAGAGGGAAAGACCGTGCTCCTTCTGGGGGCCGGCGGGGCCGCCAGGGCGGTGGCCCCCAAGCTCTGCCAGGCGGGAAAGGCCGCGAAAGTGGTGGTGGCCAACCGGACCGTGGAGAAGGCGGCTGCCCTGTGCGCCGCCGCGCCGGAGCGGATGATCCCGGCGGGCTTTGATACTGATACCCTCCGCCGGCTGGCCGGCAGGGCCGACCTGGTGGTCAACTGCACCAACCTGGGCATGACGGGCACTGGCGGGCAGTTTGAGGATCTGTCGTTCCTGGAGGAGCTGCCCGGCGGAGTTGCGGTGTGCGATCTCATTTACAGTCCGGCCGAGACTGAACTGCTGCAAAGGGCCCGGACGCTGGGCCATACCGCCCTCAACGGCCTGGGAATGCTGATCTGGCAGGCCATTTTCGCCCTGGAGCACTTTACCGGGGAGCAGATCGACGGCGAGGCCATGCTGCCCCTGGTGGAGGCGGCGCTGGAGCGGGGCTGAGCGGAAGCGCTCCCCGCCCTCACGGGTCCTGTGCGGGGGATATGACAGGACGCACAAAGAAGCGGATCAAAAAGCCCCCGGGATTGGCGGAAAGGCGAGCGAAAAAGCGAAAAAAATGCTTGACTTTGCAGCTAGATTATAATATCATAATGGAGCGCCTGCAAAAGGGCGCATACTGCGATGATGCGGGAGATTGCGGTCTGACCGGTAACTTCCGCGGAGTATGTCCGAGCAAATCGGGCGGCTGAGAAGGTTCCGTACACGGCGTATATCGCTGTGCAGGGACGAAACCGGCTGCTTTTGCGCCGGTTTTCTTCGTGTCACAGAGTGATACGCACGGAAACGTGTACAGAAGATTCTCACCGTACGAAGCGTGCACGGAATACAAAACGTCACTTCGTATGTTTAAGGAGGAAAACACCATGGCAGCTCAGAAAGAAATGATCCGTATCCGCCTGAAGGCCTACGACCATCAGCTCATCGACCAGAGCGCTGAGAAGATCGTGGAGACCGCCAAGCGCACCGGCGCTACCGTGTCCGGCCCCATCCCCCTGCCCACCAAGAAGGAAGTCGTGACCATCCTTCGCGCGGTGCATAAATACAAGGACAGCCGGGAGCAGTTTGAGCGCCGCACCCACAAGCGCCTCATCGACATCCTGAAGCCCTCCCCCAAGACTGTGGAGGCCCTGATGAGCCTGGAGCTTCCTGCCGGCGTCGAGATCGAGATCAAGCTCTAAGCGCTGGATTCCCGAGCAGGCCGCCCGGCCGCAAGGGAAACGGGGCGTGATAAGCCCCGGCAATGAAATCCGTTGAACCCGCTGTCCGTCGCATGTTGAGACGGACGGGTCAAGTTGGCCGAGCAATGAGAGCCAATGCTCACCTCGTCCAACCAATAACCTTAACAAGGAGGAAAAAACATGGAAAAGGCCATTATCGGCAAGAAGGTCGGCATGTCGCAGATCTTTGATACCGACGGCAAGGTCATCCCGGTCACCGTCATCGCGGCGGGCCCCTGCACCGTGGTGCAGAAGAAGACCGAGGAGAAGGACGGCTACAGCGCCGTGCAGCTCGGCTACGAGGACGTGGCTGAGAAGAAGCTCACCAAGCCCGAGCTGGGCCATTTGAAGAAGGCTGGCGTGGCTCCCAAGAAGGTGCTCAAGGAGTTCAAGCTGAGCAAGGCTGCCGACATGAAGGTCGGCGACGAGGTGAAGGCCGATGTGTTCGCCGAGGGCGACCGCGTGGACGTCACCGGCATCAGCAAGGGCAAGGGCTACGCCGGCGTTGTCAAGCGCTGGAATGCCGGCCGCACTCCCATGAGCCACGGCGGCGGCCCTGTCCACCGCCATGCCGGTTCCATGGGCCCCGCTACCGATCCTTCCCGTATCTTCAAGGGCAAGATCGGCGCCGGCCACATGGGCAGCGAGCAGATCACCGTCCTGAACCTGGACGTGGTCAAGGTCGATTCCGAGCTGGGCCTCATCGCCGTCCGCGGCGCGATCCCCGGCCCCAAGGGCGGCGTTGTGTATCTGCGCAACAGCGTGATCAACGTCAAGGAGAAGGGTGCTGCCGCCAACGCCAGCATCAACCCGCAGAAGGCTTCCGCCCGCGTCAATCCCCAGAAGGCTTCCGCCCGTAACAAGTAAGAAAGGAGAGATACCAAATGCCTAAGGCAACTGTTGTTAACATGACCGGCACGAAGGTCGGCGAAGTGGAGCTCTCCGATGTCATCTTTGGTATTGAGCCCAACGAAGTCGTTGTCCACGAAGTCGTCAAGAACCACCTGGCCAACTGCCGTCAGGGCACCCAGAGCGCTCTGACCCGCGCCGAGGTTTCCGGCGGCGGCATCAAGCCCTGGCGCCAGAAGGGCACCGGCCGCGCCCGCCAGGGTTCCACCCGCGCTCCCCAGTGGACGCACGGCGGCATCGTCTTCGCGCCCAAGCCCCGCAGCTACAACTACTCCCTGAACAAGAAGGTCAAGCGCCTGGCTCTGAAGTCCGTCCTCTCCGCCAAGGCCGCCGAGGGCAACGTCCTCGTGGTCGATGAGCTGGGCATGGACTCCATCAAGACCAAGACCTTCCAGGGCTTCCTGAACGCCGTGGAGGCCGGCAAGGCCGTCGTGGTCACCGCCTGCCCCAACGTGGTCAAGTCCGCCCGGAACATCCCCGGCGTGGTCACCACCAGCGCCAAGATCCTGAGCGTTTACGACATCGTCAACGCCGACAAGTTCATCGTCGACAAGGCCGCCCTGGCCGTCATCGAGGAGGTGTTCGCGTAATGGCTACCACCGCTTATGATATCATCAAGCGTCCCATCATCACCGAGAAGTCCGCTTCTCTGTTCGAGATGAAGAAGTACACCTTCGAGGTGGCCAAGGACGCCAACAAGATCGAGATCGCCAAGGCTGTCGAAGAGATCTTCGGCGTGAAGGTCTCCAAGGTCAACACCATCAACATGGATGGTAAGGAGAAGCGTACCGGCCGTTATCCCGCCGGCCGCCGTCCCTCCTTCAAGAAGGCTATCGTCACCCTCACCGAGGACTCCAAGAGCATTGAGTTCTTCGAGGGCATGGTGTAAGGAGGTAAAAAGGAATGGCTATCAAGACTTACAAGCCCACTACCCCCTCCCGCCGTCACATGACCGTGTCCGCCTTCGAGGGGATCGACAAGAAGGCCAAGCCTGAGCGCAGCCTGACCGAGGTTCTGAAGAAGAACGCCGGCCGCAACAGCTACGGCCGTATCACCGTCCGCCATCGCGGCGGCGGCAACAAGAAGAAGTACCGCATCATCGACTTCAAGCGCGACAAGCAGGGCTCCGCCACTGTTCTGCGCGTGGAGTACGATCCCAACCGCTCCGCCAACATCGCCCTCATCCAGTATGAGGACGGCGAGAAGCGCTATATCCTGGCTACCGTGGGCATGAAGGCCGGCCACATCATCATGACCGGTCCCGACGCCGACATCCTGCCCGGCAACTGCCTGCCCATCGCCAACATCCCCCTGGGCACCCTGATCCACAACATCGAGCTCTACCCCGGCAAGGGCGGCCAGCTGGTCCGCGCCGCCGGCGAGTTCGCTCAGCTGATGGCCAAGGAGAACGGCATGGCTCAGGTCCGCCTCCCCTCCGGCGAAGTCCGCTATATCCGCCTGGACTGCCTGGCCACCATCGGCCAGATCGGCAACATCGAGCACGAGAACATCCAGATTGGTAAGGCCGGCCGCAAGCGCCACATGGGCTGGCGTCCCACCGTCCGCGGCTCCGTCATGAACCCCAACGACCACCCCCACGGCGGCGGCGAGGGCAAGAGCCCTGTGGGCCGTCCCGGCCCTGTGACTCCCTGGGGCAAGCCTGCTATGGGCTTCAAGACCCGCAAGGGCAAGAACCGCACGGAGAAGTTCATCGTCAAGCATCGCAACGCGAAGTAAGGAGGCAGTAAAAGATGAGCAGAAGTATCAAGAAAGGCCCCTTTTGCGCCCCTGAGCTGCTGAAGCGGGTCGATGAAATGAACCAGACCGGCGAGAAGAAGGTCCTCAAGACCTGGAGCCGCGCCTCCACTATCTTCCCCGCCTTCGTGGGCCACACCTTCGCCGTCCATGACGGCAAGAAGCATGTGCCCGTCTACGTGACCGAGGACATGGTGGGTCACAAGCTGGGCGAGTTTGCCCCCACCCGCACCTTCCGCGGCCACGCTGGCAGCAAGACCGGTAAGTAAGGAGGAGAGAAGAATGGAAGCGAAAGCTGTACTGAAGTATGCCCGCATCTCTCCCCGCAAGGTGCAGATCGTCTGCGATCTGATCCGCGGCAAGAGTGTGGCTGAGGCCACCGCCATCCTGATGGCCACCCCCAAGGCTGCCTCCGAGCTGATGCTCAAGGTGCTCAAGAGCGCCGCGGCCAACGCCGAGAACAACCACCAGATGGATCCTGAGAAGCTGTATGTGTCCACTACCTACGCCGCCCCCGGCCCCATCATCAAGCGGATGATGCCCCGCGCCCAGGGCCGTGCGTACCGGATCAATAAGCGCACTTCTCACATCACCATCGCGGTGAGCGAGCGCTAAGGGAGGAGGAACAATATGGGACAGAAAGTCAATCCCCACGGCCTGCGCGTGGGTGTCATTAAGGATTGGGACTCCCGCTGGTACGCCCGCAACGAGAAGGTCGGCGACCTGCTGGTCGAGGACAAGAAGATCCGCGATTACCTGAAGAAGACCCTGTATTCCGCCGGTATCCCCAAGATCGAGATCGAGCGCGACAATGCCAAGGTCCGCATCTACCTGCACTGCGCCCGTCCCGGCGTGGTCATCGGTAAGGGCGGCGCCGACATCGAGCGCCTGCGTCTCACCCTGGAGAAGATGATCGGCAAGAGCGTGGCCCTGAACATTGTCGAGGTCAAGAGCCCCGACATGAACGCTCAGCTGGTGGCCGAGAACATCGCCCAGCAGCTGGAGAAGCGCATCGGCTTCCGCCGCGCTATGAAGAACGCCATGGGCCGCGCCATGCGTATGGGCGCCCGCGGCATCAAGACCTGCTGCTCCGGCCGCCTGGGCGGCGCCGAGATCGCCCGCGTGGAGCACTATCATGACGGCACCATCCCCCTGCAGACCCTCCGCGCCGACATTGACTACGGCTTTGCTGAGGCTGCCACCACCTACGGCCGCATCGGCGTGAAGGTGTGGATCTACAAGGGCGAGGTGCTCACCCAGAGCCTGCGGACCACCCCCCGCACCCTGGACACCAAGAACTTCAAGGAGCGTCCTGACCGTCCCCGCCGCGAGCGCCGTGATGGCGAGCGCAAGGGCGGCTTCAGCGGCAATCGCCAGGGCGGCTTCAACCGCAATGGCGGCCGTCCCCAGGGCCAGGGCTTCAACCGGGGCCCCCGTCCCGCCGCTCCCGCTACCCCTAAGGAAGGAGGCTCCAACTAATGCTGCTGCCTAAGAGAGTGAAATACCGCCGCGTCCATCGCGGCCGCATGACCGGCAAGGCCCTGAAGGGCAATACCGTCACTTACGGCGAGTGGGGCCTTCAGGCCACCGAGCCCTGCTGGATCACCAGCAACCAGATCGAGGCCGCCCGTATCGCCATGACCCGTCACACCAAGCGCGGCGGTAAGGTCTGGATCAAGATCTTCCCCGACAAGCCCATTACCGAGAAGCCTGCCGAGACCCGTATGGGTTCCGGTAAGGGTTCCCCCGAGTACTGGGTGGCCGTGGTCAAGCCCGGCCGTGTGATGTTCGAGATCGCCGGCGTCTCCGAGGAGACCGCCCGCGAGGCCCTGCGTCTTGCTTCTCACAAGCTGCCTGTCAAGTGCAAGATTGTGAAGAAGGAGACCGCCGAGACCGAGAATGGTGGTGAATAATGATGAAGGCAAATGAAGTCCGCAAGATGAGCGCCGCCGAGCTGGAGACCAAGCTGGGCGACCTGAAGAAGGACCTGTTCCAGCTCCGTCTTCAGCATGCCACCAATCAGCTCGAGAATCCCGGCAAGATCGCTGAGGTCAAGAAGGATATTGCCCGAGTCAAGACCATCCTGCGCGAGCTGCAGCTCGCTGGCCGATAATGCAAGAAGGAGGAATAGAACATGGAAAACAGAACTTCTTCCCGTAAGACCAGAGTCGGCCTGGTGGTCTCCGATAAGATGGACAAGACCGTTGTGGTGGCCATCGCCGACCGTGTGGCCCACCCCCTGTACAAGAAGATCGTCAAGCGGACCTACAAGCTGAAGGCCCACGACGAGCAGAATGCCTGCGGCGTGGGCGACCGCGTCAAGGTCATGGAGACCCGCCCCCTGTCTAAGGACAAGCGTTGGCGCGTCGTTGAGATCATCGAAAAGGCGAAGTAAGGAGGTGCCGGAATGATTCAGCAGGAAACTTATCTGAAGGTCGCCGACAACACCGGCGCCAAGGAGATCAAGACCATCCGTGTGCTGGGCGGCTCCAGCCGCCGTTACGGCAACATCGGCGATGTGGTCGTGGCCTCCGTCCGTAAGGCTCAGCCCGGCGGAACCGTGAAGAAGGGCGAGGTGGTCAAGGCCGTCATCGTCCGCAGCGTGAAGGGCGTCCGCCGCGCCGACGGCAGCTATGTCCGTTTCGACGACAACGCCGCCGTCCTCATCAAGGACGACAAGAACCCCAAGGGTACCCGCATCTTTGGGCCCGTGGCCCGCGAGCTGCGCGACAAGGATTATATGAAGATCCTGTCCCTGGCTCCCGAAGTGCTGTAAGGGGGTAGGAGAAGACATGAACAAGATGAGCATCAAGAAGGACGACTTGGTCGTCGTCCTGTCCGGCAAGGACAAGGGCAAGCAGGGCAAGATCCTCACCGTCCTGCCCAAGGAGAGCAAGGTCATCGTGGAGAACGTCAACATCGTCTCCCGTCACACCAAGCCCCGCAAGCAGGGCGAAGAGGGCGGCATCATCAAGAAGGAAGCCCCCATCTACGCCTGCAAGGTGCAGCGCGTGTGCCCCAAGTGCAACAAGCCCACCCGCATCGGCCACAAGGTCGAGGGTGATAAGAAGGTCCGCATCTGCAAGAAGTGCGGCGCCGAGATCTAAGAGAGGAGGAGTCAACTATGGCTGATATGCCCAACCTGAAGAAGAAGTACCAGGAAGAAGTCGCTCCTGCTCTCATGCAGAAGTTCGGCTACAAGAGCACCATGCAGATCCCCAAGCTGGACAAGATCGTGGTCAACTGCGGCTGCGGCGAGGCCCGCGACAACGCCAAGGTGCTGGAGGCCGTTGTGGGTGATCTGACCAAGATCACCGGCCAGAAGGCCATCATCACCAAGGCCAAGAAGTCCGTCGCCAACTTCAAGCTGCGTGAGGGCATGCCCATCGGCGCCAAGGTCACCCTGCGGGGCGACCGTATGTGGGAGTTTGTGGACCGCCTGTTCAACGTGGCTCTGCCCCGTGTCCGCGACTTCCGCGGCATCAACGGCAACGCTTTCGACGGCCGCGGCAACTACGCCCTGGGCATCAAGGAGCAGCTGATCTTCCCCGAGATCGAGTACGACAAGATCGACAAGATCCGCGGCATGGACATCGTGTTCTGCACCACTGCCAAGACCGACGAAGAGGCCAAGGAGCTGCTGAGCCTGATCGGCGCTCCCTTCGCCCGCTAAGGAGGAGAACGAAATGGCTAAGAAATCTATGATCCTCAAGCAGCAGGCGGAGCCCAAGTTCTCCACCCGCCGCTACAACCGCTGCAAGATCTGCGGCCGCCCCCACGCCTACCTGCGTGACTACGGCGTGTGCCGTATCTGCTTCCGCGAGCTGGCTTACAAGGGCCAGATCCCCGGCGTGAAGAAGGCCTCCTGGTAATTTACCGGCCGAGCGCCTTCCGCTTTCCGGACTGAACGAGACAAACGGTATGCAACGCCCGCGCCAGACGTGCCAAACACGTCGGGCGCTTGCGTTGCGTATCGGTGCTTTTCGGCGGGGAGCTCCAACTGGGCCGCAGGTCCCATCCTTGCGGAGGAGTTCAAAAAGAAAAATTCTCCGTTTAAGAGATAAACCGGCACGATAGTGCAAGCGTGACTGTGAAAAATGGATAAGCGGACCCTTTTCCCGGGCAGACGGTAGGGCATTTCTCCAAAAGTTCGGGAATTCTTCACTTTTCCCTTTTCACAGCGGGCTTTTCACTATATAATAGTTCCTTGGCAGACGGTTAAAAGGTCGGAGCCCTGCGTAACTCCGATACCTTGCCGCCTTAACGGGCTCTCTCACGGCCCGTAACTCTAAAAGGAGGGTAAACTCATGCATATTACCGACCCCATTGCGGATATGCTGACCCGGATCCGCAACGCGAACAACGCAAAGCATGACACCGTGGACGTCCCCGCGTCCAACATGAAGAAGTCCATCGCTCAGATCCTGCTGGATGAAGGCTATATCAAGAACTTCCAGCTCATTGACGATGGCACTCAGGGCGTGATCCGCATCACCCTGAAGTACGGCGCCGGTAAGGAGAAGGTCATCTCCGGTCTGCGCCGCGTGTCCAAGCCTGGTCTGCGTGTGTACGCCGGCGCCGACGAGCTGCCCCGCGTCATCCGTGGCCTGGGTATCGCTATCGTGTCTACGTCCAAGGGCGTCATGACCGACAAGGCCGCTCGCGCTGCCCATGTCGGCGGCGAGGTCCTTGCGTTCGTGTGGTAAGAGGAGGGAGATAGAATGAGCCGAATCGGAAGAAAGCCGATCTCCATCCCCGCCGGCGTGGACGTGAAGATCGAAGGGAACGTCGTGACCATGAAGGGCCCCAAGGGCACACTCACCCGTGCGTTCCATCCCAACATGAACATCGCGCAGGAGGGTGCTGAGATCCTCGTCACCCGTCCCAACGATGCCAAGGAGAACCGCAGCCTGCATGGCCTGACCCGCACCCTGATCCACAATATGGTGGTGGGCGTGACGGACGGCTTCAAGAAGGAACTGGACGTCAACGGCGTCGGTTACCGTGTTGCCATGGAGGGCAAGAAGCTGGTCATGAACCTGGGTTACTCCCATCAGGTCTTTATGGAAGCCCCCGAGGGCATCACCATCGAGACCCCCAGCGCCAACAAGATCGTCGTCTCCGGCGCCAGCAAGGAGCAGGTCGGTCAGTTCGCCGCTGAGGTGAGAGAGAAAAGACCCCCTGAGCCTTACAAGGGCAAGGGTATCAAATACACTGACGAGGTCATCCGCCGCAAGGAAGGCAAGACCGGCGTCAAGAAGAAATAAGGAGGTGTGCCACTATGATCAATCGTCCCAATACCAAGGCGCAGCGGCTTAAGCGCCATAAGCGTGTCCGTGCGAAAATTTCCGGCACGCCCGAGCGTCCCCGTCTCAACGTGTTCCGCAGCGAGACCAACATCTATGCCCAGATCATCGACGATGTGAACGGCAAGACTCTGGTCTCCGCTTCTTCCCTGGAGAAGGCCTTCGAGTGCGACGGCACCAAGACCGACGCCGCCAAGAAGGTGGGCCAGGTCGTGGCCGAGCGCGCCAAGGCCGCCGGCATCAGCGAGGTCGTCTTTGACCGCGGCGGCTATGTGTACCATGGCCGCGTCGCCGCTCTGGCCGAGGGCGCCCGTGAGGGCGGCCTGCAGTTCTAAGGGAGGAGGAAAAGATAAATGGCTCGTTTTGAAAGAGAACCCAGCGAGTTCACCGAGAAGCTCGTTGCTCTGAACCGTGTTTCCAAGACCGTCAAGGGCGGCCGCGTGATGAAGTTCGCCGCTCTGATGGTGGTGGGCGACGAGAAGGGCCGCGTGGGCTTTGGCACCGGCAAGGCCGCCGAGGTCCCCGAGGCCATCCGGAAGGGCATTGAGGATGCCAAGAAGAACATGGTTACCATCACCCGCTCCGGCACCACCATCCCCCACGAGGTCATCGGCGAGTTCGGCGCCGGCCGCGTGCTCCTGAAGCCCGCTGCCCCCGGTACCGGCATCATCGCCGGCGGCCCTGTCCGCGCCGTCATGGAGGCCGCCGGTATCCGTGATATCCGCGCCAAGTGCCTGCGCTCCAACAATCCGCAGAACGTGGTTTCCGCTACCTTCGAGGGCCTGAAGACTCTGCGCAGCCCCGAGGAAGTGGCCCGTGTCCGCGGCAAGAGCGTGGAAGAGATCGTAGGTTAAGGAGGGCCGACCAAAATGGCTAACATCAACATCAAGCTGGTCAAGAGCCTGAACGGCCGCCTCGTCAAGCATAAGGCGACCGCCGAGGCCCTGGGGCTGCGTAAGATCGGCGACACCACCGTACAGCCCGACAATGCCGCCACCCGCGGCAAGATCGCTCACATCGGCTACCTGCTGCAGGTCACCGAGGAAAAGTAAGGAGGTGCGCGAAATGAAACTGCATGAACTTTCTCCCGCGCCCGGCTCTGTGAAGAAGGCTTTCCGCAAGGGCCGCGGCAAGGGTTCCGGTAACGGCACCACCGCCGGCCGCGGCCAGAAGGGCCAGTGGGCCCGCTCCGGCGGCGGCGTCCGCGTGGGCTTCGAAGGCGGCCAGATGCCTCTGTCCCGTCGTCTGCCCAAGCGCGGCTTCAACAACATCTTTGCTGAGCGGCTGGAGGCCATCAACGTCTCCGCCCTCAACAAGTTTGAGGACGGCGCCACTGTTAACGTCTGCGATCTGATGGAGAAGGGTATCCTCTCCAAGTGTGAGCATGGCGTGAAGATCCTGGGCAACGGCACCCTGAACAAGAAGCTGACCGTCCGTGCCTCCGCTTTCTCCGCCTCCGCAAAGGAGAAGATCGTTGCGGCGGGTGGAAAGTACGAGGTGATCTAAGTGATTGAGACTGTACGCAACGCCTGGAAGATTCCTGAGCTGCGTAAGAAGCTCCTCTTCACTGTCTTTGCGCTGTTGATCTTCCGGCTGGGTTCCGCGGTCCCTGTTCCCTTTGTGGACGGCGGGGCTTTTGCCGCTCAGATGAATGTGATGAGCGGCACCATCTTCGGCCTGCTGGGCGCCATGAACGGTACCGCCTTTGCTAACGCCACCATTTTTGCCCTAGGCGTACAGCCCTATATCAACAGCTCCATCATCGTGCAGCTGCTGACCGTCGCCATCCCCGCTCTGGAGCGCCTCCAGAAGGAAGGCGGCGAGGAGGGACGCAAGAAGATCGCGGCCATCACCCGCTACGTCACCGTGGCCATTGCCCTGCTGCAGGGCTTCGGCTACTACACCCTGGCCAAGAATTACGGTGTGCTGGACACCACCGGCGTTCCCGATGTGTGGGCCGCCATCGTGATCATCCTGACCTTTACCGCCGGCTCCGCCTTTGTTATGTGGCTGGGTGAGCAGATCACCGAGTCCGGCATCGGCAACGGCATTTCCATCATCCTGTTCGCCGGCATCCTGTCCCGCGTGCCCAGCATGATCCTGAGCGCGTACCAGGGTGTGGTGACCAAGACCCTGCCCGTGTGGGCCATTCCTCTGATCGTGATCGGCATGCTGGCCATGGTGGTCTTCATCGTGTTCATCAACAATGCCGAGCGCCGCATCCCTGTCCAGTACGCCAAGCGCGTGGTGGGCCGGAAGATGTACGGCGGCCAGTCCAGCCACCTGCCCCTGAAGGTGAATATGACCGGCGTGCTGCCCATCATCTTCGCCCAGGCCATTGCCAGCCTGCCCGCCACCATCGCGGCTTTCACCGGCGTGACCAAGGACAGCGAGGGCTTCGGCGGTGCGTTCCTGCGGTTCTTTGACACCACCGGCGTCTTCTATATCGTGGTGTATTTCCTGCTGATCCTTGGCTTCAGCTACTTCTACTCCACGATGCAGTTCAACCCCATCGAGGTTGCCAACAACCTGAAGAAGAACGGCGGCTTCGTTCCCGGCTTCCGTCCCGGCAAGCCTACCGCTGATTTCATCCAGAAGGTCCTGGGTAAGATCACCTTCTTCGGCGCCATCTACCTGTCCATCGTGGCCATCGTGCCCATTGTGACCGGCGCTCTGCTGGGCAGCAGCGCTCTGGCCATCGGCGGCACCTCTGTCATCATCGTGGTGGGCGTGGCCCTGGAGACCGTGAAGGCTATGGAGGCCCAGATGCTCATGCGGCACTACAAGGGTTTCCTTGAGTAATTCGAGGTGTGTAAGGCTATGAAGCTGATCCTGTTGGGCGCTCCCGGCGCCGGCAAAGGAACCCAGGCTGAGATCATCAGCAAGAAGTTGGGCATCCCCACCATCTCCACCGGCAACATCCTCCGCGCCGCCGTGAAGAACGGTACCCCCGTGGGTCTGAAGGCGAAAGAGTATATGGACGCCGGCAAGCTGGTGCCCGATGAGGTGATCATCGGGATCATTCAGGAGCGGCTGGCCGCGGATGACTGCGCGGACGGCTATATCCTGGACGGCGTGCCCCGTACCATCGCCCAGGCCGAAGCCATGGACGCCCATGGCATCCGGTTTGACTGTGTCCTCTCTCTGGAGATTGAGGACAGCGTCATTGAGGCCCGTATGACAGGCCGCCGTACTTGCCCTGCCTGCGGCGCCACCTACCACATCGTAGCCGCTCCTCCCAAGGCGGAGGGCGTGTGCGACAAGTGCGGCGGCGCGCTGGAGCAGCGCAAGGACGACCTGCCCGAGACCGTCCGGCACCGTCTGGAGGTCTATCACAAGGAGACCGAGCCTCTCAAGAGCTACTATCAGGCCAAGGGGATCCTCAAGACCGTGCCCGACAAGGGCGGTATCGAGGAGACCAACCAGGCCATTATGGAACTGCTGGGGAAGTGACTTAAATGGATATGATATCCCTTAAGTCCCCCCGTGAGATCGACCTGATGCGCAAGGCCGGGCGGATCACCGCTCAGGCCCGCGCACTGGCCGGTTCCATGGTCCGACCCGGCGTTTCTACTCTGGAGATCGACACCGCGGTGCGCAAGTTCATCGAGAGCAAGGGCGCCAAGCCCTCCTTCCTGGGCTACGGCGGGTTTCCCGGTTCTGCCTGCATCTCGATCAACGATGTGGTCATCCACGGCATCCCGGACCACCGCAGGCTCCAGGAGGGAGATATCGTCAGCATCGACGTGGGCGCCTATATCGGCGGCTTCCACGGCGACTGTGCCGCCACCTTCCCCTGCGGGACCATCAGCCCTGAGGCCCAAAGGCTCATCGACGTCACTGAGCAGAGCTTCTGGGAGGGGATCAAGATGGCCCGGACGGGTAACCGCGTGTATGACATCTCCCACGCCGTGCAGCAGTATGTGGAAGCAAACGGCTGCTCGGTGGTGCGGGACTTTGTGGGCCACGGCGTGGGCATGAAGCTCCACGAGGCTCCGGAAGTCCCGAACTTTGGCCCCGCCGGCCATGGCCCCCGGCTCCAGGCCGGCATGACCATCGCCGTGGAGCCCATGGTGTGTGCCGGTGACTGGCGCGTCAAGGTCCTGAAAGACAAGTGGACCACCGTGACGGCGGACGGAAGTCTGGCCGCGCACTATGAGAACACGATCCTCATCACCGACGGGGAGCCGGAAGTGCTCACCTGTCCCGGAGAGTAGAGCCCATGTACGACTGTGTCGGTTGGATCGTTCGCTCCGCCGCCGGCCGTGACAAGGGCGGCCTCTTCTGCGTCGTCGGACAGCAGGACGGTTTCCTGCTTCTGGCAGACGGGAAGAGACGGAAATTTGCCCATCCCAAGCGCAAAAAGCTGGCCCACCTGACGGTGGAGAACCGGGGCGGTTACCTCAATCCGGTCATTCAGCGCGTGCAGATGGGAGAGCAGGTTTCCGACTGTGCACTCAGGAGGGCGCTGGCCGCTTTCCGAGAGGAAGTTTAGGAGGGTATGACGCTTTGGCAAAAGACGATATGATCGAAGTGGAGGGCGTCGTGGTTGAGTCCCTTCCCAACACCACGTTCCACGTGGACATCGGAAACGGCCACATCATTCTGGCGCATATCTCCGGGAAGCTGCGCATGAATTTCATCCGCATCCTGCCCGGTGATAAGGTCACCGTTCAGATGTCCCCCTATGATCTGACCCGGGGAAGAATCACCTGGAGATCGAAATAAGGGAAGCTGAGGCTTCCGTTTGTCCCTATCAACGACCGGCGTGGCGGGGCCTTGCCCCCACCCCCGCCGGGGCCATCAGGCTGTCAGGAGGAAACTAAAATGAAAGTTAGACCGTCCGTGAAGCCCATGTGCGAGAAGTGCAAAGTCATCAAGCGCAAGGGCAAAGTCATGGTTATCTGCGAGAATCCCAAGCATAAACAGAGACAAGGTTAATTGGAGGTGCTGAAACAGTATGGCACGTATTGCTGGCATTGATCTGCCGAAGGATAAGCGCGTTGAGATCGGCCTTACCTATATCTTTGGCATCGGGCGCACCAGCGCCAACAAGATCCTGGCCGAGACCGGTATCAACCCCGACACCCGCGTGAAGGACCTCACCGACGAGGACGAGGCCAAGCTGCGCGAGTGCATCGCGCACAACTACACTGTGGAAGGCGACCTCCGCCGCGATGTGGCGATGGACATCAAGCGCCTGACCGAGATCGGCTGCTACCGCGGCATCCGCCACCGCAAGGGTCTGCCTGTCCGCGGACAGCGCAGCAAGACCAACGCCCGTACCCGCAAGGGTCCCAAGCGCACGGTCGCCAACAAGAAGAAGTAAGGAGGGATAGAACATGGCTGCTGCAAATACCAAGGGTAAGAAAGTAATCCGCAAGCGCCGCGAGCGCAAGAACGTGGAGAAGGGCCAGGTGCATATCCGCTCCTCCTTCAACAATACTATGGTCACCGTGACCGATATGGGCGGCAACGCCCTGTCCTGGGCCTCCTCCGGCGGCCTGGGCTTCCGCGGTTCCCGTAAGTCCACTCCCTTCGCCGCCCAGACCGCCGCCGAGACTGCCGCCAAGGCTGCCATGGAGCACGGCCTGAAGACCGTTGAGGTCTACGTGAAGGGCCCCGGCGCCGGCCGTGAGGCCGCCATCCGCGCGCTGCAGGCCGTGGGTCTGGAGGTCACCCTGATCAAGGACGTGACCCCCGTTCCCCACAACGGCTGCCGTCCGCCCAAGCGCCGCCGCGTGTAAGAGTTAAGGAGGAACTAGAATATGGCTAGATATACTGGAGCAGTTTGCCGCCAGTGCCGCCGGGAGGGCCAGAAGCTCTTCCTGAAGGGCGACCGCTGCTATACCGACAAGTGCGCCATCGAGCGCCGTCCCTTCGCGCCCGGCATGCACAACCAGGGCCGCACCAAGAAGCTCTCCGAGTACGGCATGCAGCTGCGCGAGAAGCAGAAGGCCCGCCGCTACTACGGCGTGCTGGAGAGCCAGTTCTCCAAGTACTATGAGATGGCCGCCAACCGCAAGGGCGTGACCGGCGACAACCTGCTCTCCATCCTGGAGACCCGCCTGGACAACGTCATCTACCGTCTGGGCTTCGCCATGAGCCGTCCTGAGGCCCGCCAGCTAGTGCGTCACGGCCACTTCACCATCAATGGCCACCGTGTGGACATCCCCTCTTACCTGGTCAAGCCCGGCGAGGTCATTGCCCTGAAGGAGGGCAGCCGCAGCCTGGAGAAGTTCAAGGCTTCTCTGGAGGCCAACGGCTCCCGCGCCGTGCCCAAGTGGCTGGACTTCGACAAGAACAGCCTGACTGCCAAGGTGGTGGCGCTCCCCGCCCGGGACGATATCGATCTGCCCATCGAGGAGCACCTGATCGTCGAGCTGTACTCCAAGTAAGAGAGAGCGTACCCTCGATTATTGGTGAGCTGTAATACCAGGCGGCGGGCTGCCCGGCCCGCCGCTGCGAAAAGGAGGGTAACACATGGTAGAAATCGAGAAGCCGCGCATCGAATGTGTGGAGAATCCTGGTGACGGCTCCTACGGCAAGTACGTGGTCGAGCCCCTGGAGCGGGGTTACGGCACCACGCTGGGTAACTCCCTGCGCCGTATCCTGCTCTCTTCCCTGCCCGGCACCGCGGTCACATCCATCAAGATCGCAGGTGTGCAGCACGAGTTTACCACCATCCCCGGCATCAAGGAAGATGTGACCGAGATCGTCCTCAACGTGAAGAATATCATTGCAAAGCTTCATTGCGAAGGCGTCAAGACCGTCTATATCGAGGCCAGCGGCGAGTGTGAGGTCACGGCCGGCGACATCAAGGCCGACGGTGAGGTCGAGATCCTCAACCCCGAGCTGCACATCGCCACCCTGGGCGCAGACGCCAGTCTGAACATGGAGCTCACGCTCTCTCACGGACGCGGTTATGTGCCTGCCGACCGGAACAAGCCGGCTCAGACGGTGATCGGGCTCATCCCGGTGGATTCCATCTACACCCCGGTGCGGAAGGTCAACTACACGGTGGAGAACACCCGTGTGCGTGACCTCACCGACTTCGACAAGCTGACCTTGGAAGTATGGACCAACGGTACCATTACTGCCCGGGACGCGGTCAGCCTGGGCGCCCGTATCCTCTGCGACCACTTCGTCCTCTTTACCGACCTGAGTGAGACCATGGGTTCCAAGGCCACAGTGGTAGAGAAGGCGATGGAGCCCCGGGATAAGGTGCTGGAGCTGACCATTGAGGAGCTGGACCTCTCCGTCCGTTCCTTCAACTGCCTCAAGCGCGCCAACATCAATACCGTCGAGGACTTGATCTCCAAGACTGAGGACGAGATGATGAAGGTCCGCAACCTGGGCCGCAAGTCCCTGGAAGAGGTCATCAATAAGCTGGCGATGATGGGCCTGAGCCTGGCCAGCGAGGAGAACAACTAAACCGGCGGCTGCGCCCGCCGTGCAGAGAAGCAGTCCGGGGGCATGTAACGTCCCCTCCCGGATACGCCCAGGCGATGCCGGGCCCAGAGCCCGGCGCTTCTCAGAGGAGCAAAAGCTCTTCAGGACGAATTTACACTGGATTTCGCCGCGCGAAATACCGTTAGGAGTTGACTCACATGTCCGGATATCGTAAGCTGGGCCGTCCCACCGATCAGCGTATGGCCATGCTCCGCGCCATGACCACCTACCTGCTGGAGAACGGCCAGATCAAGACCACCCTGAGCCGCGCCAAGGAAGTCGCCCCCATGGCTGAGAAGATGATCACCCTGTCCAAGAAGGCCAATCTGGCTTCCTACCGTCAGGCGCTGTCCTTCATCACCAAGGAGGACGTGGCCAAGAAGCTGTTTGACGAGATCGGCCCCAAGTATGCCGACCGCAACGGCGGTTATACCCGCATCGTGAAGATCGGGCCCCGCCGCGGCGACGCCGCCGAGATGGCGATCGTCCAGTTGGTGTAATACCGAACAAAATCCCCTGCCGGCTTGCCGGCAGGGGATTTTTGCTTTCATTGAGGGCGGGATGCTCACTGGAGCAGGATGGAGAGGAAGGTGTCCAGATCCATCCGGCTGAAGTAGTCGTTGATGGAGACTCCCTCCAGGGCGGCGCGGAGGGCGCCCTCCTCCAACGGCTGGCCGATGAGCCGCTGGGCCAGCTCGGTGCTGTCGCCGTTTCCAAAATAGTCTCCAAAGAAGGAGAGGGCAGTAATGACGCCGCCGCGGGCCACATCCATATGGATCTCCAGCTTGCCGCAGCCCTCCACCCGGCGCTCCTTGCACATCTGATAAGCGGGGGAGCGGCCGAAATTCCATTCCCAGGTGTCATAGACCTCCGCCTGGAGGGCGCGGACAGCATCAAGGTCATCCTCGGTCAGATGATAGGGCTGGAGATCATACTCCTCAAACATGAAGTCCCGCAGAGTGGCCAGAAATTCCGCGGTGCTGATGTCCTGCTTTACATAGGGCTTGATATTGGTCACGCGGCTGCGCACCGATTTGAGGCCCTTCGAGGCGATCTTGTCCCTGGAGACAGCCAGAGCCTGACCCACCACCTCCAGATCGGAATCGAACATGAGAGTGCCGTGGTGCATGATGCGTCCCTGCTTCATATACTGGGAGTTGCCCGAGAACTTTTTGCCATCCACAGTCATGTCGTTGCGGCCGTTGATCTCGGCAGGTACGCCGATGCTGCGCAGAGCCTTTACTACCGGACGGCAGAAGGTGGAAAAGTCAAAACAGGAGGCGTCGCCTGTGTCCGCGATAAAAGTGAAATTGATGTTGCCCAGGTCATGGTAGACTGCGCCGCCGCCTGAGAGCCGGCGCACGACCTGGATATCATGCTCTTTGACATAGGCGGAGTTGATCTCGCCAATGGTGTTCTGGTGCTTGCCCACGATGATGGCATTGTCGTTCTGCCACAGCATAAAGTAGTCGTGACTCCGGTCCAGACGGTCAAAAACATATTGTTCCAGAGCCAGATTGAAATGAGGATCGTGGCTGGGACTTTCGATATAGTACATCAAGTGGGAATACCTTCTTTCAGTGAAATAGTTGTGTTGCAGCGGCAAGGGAGGGACCCTGCAGAGAAAGCCGCAGAAGCTGAACTTACGGGTCCATTTTAACACGGCGCAGTCTGATTGACAACCATATTCCGCGGCGATACAATAGTATCAGAAAAAAACCCAACGGGAGGGAAACCATGGAGGATATCGTTACCAGCATCAGCAAAATGAACGCCGATATCGTCACCTTTACGGCGGAGGAGCTGCGGCAGATCTATGAGGCGGCGGGGACCGCCGACCAGGACAAGCTGCGGGAGACTGCCCGGCAGCTCTTTCCCGACCGGCTGACGGCGGAAGGGATCCCTCCCATCTCCTCCTTTGAGGGAGGCGGAAGGGCCTTTCGCCACGGCGGCGGGGATTACCAGAAGCCGGCCTGGACCATTGCCAGCAAGCGCTGCCCCTGTCTGGGCATCATGGCCGACGGCACTGCCTATGTCTATTGAATTCCCTTGCTTGATAGTTCTTTTGATCCTGTTGAGATCTTACCTGCTCCCCGGACCAATGGACAGCGGGGGCGGGATGGGGTAAAATGATGAAAAACCACTGAGAGGCGGCGGAGGCATGGGAGTACGGGAGGACTGCGGCTATATCATCGGGGAGGCCATCCGGGCGGTGCAGCCTGATGCGGCGGTGCGCCGGGTGCTGGCGGAGCGGAGCTTCGGGCCTGGGCGGCTGGTGCTGATAGCGGTGGGGAAGGCGGCCTGGTCCATGGCCCGGGCGGCCTGGGACTGCCTGGAGGGCCGGGTGGACGATGGCATCGTCATCACCAAGTACGGTCACAGCCGGGGCCCCATCGGTCCGCTCCGCATCCGGGAGGCGGGCCATCCGGTGCCCGACGGGAACACCTTCGCCGCCACCCGTGAGGCTCTGACTCTTACTGCGGGACTGAGGGAGGAGGACACGGTGCTCTTCCTTCTCTCCGGCGGGGGCTCGGCCCTCTTTGAGGAGCCGCTGGTCCCGCCGGAGGAGCTGCGGGACATCACAGAGCAACTCCTGTCCAGCGGAGCGGACATTGTGGCCATGAATACCATCCGCAAGCGGCTCTCGGCGGTGAAGGGGGGCCGGTTCGCCCTCCATTGCGCCCCGGCAAGGGTGTGCGCAATCATCCTTTCCGACATTGTGGGGGATCCGCTGGACATGATCGCCTCCGGCCCGGTGAGTCCCGATTCTTCCACTGCCGCCGATGCCCGGCAGGCGGCGGAGCGGTACCATCTGCGGCTGTCGCCCCGGGCCCGGGCCCTGCTGGACGCCGAGACCCCCAAGGTACTGGAGAGGGTGGAGCCCCACGTTACCGGCAGCGTGCGGGAGCTGTGCCGGGCGGCGGCGCGGGCCTGCGAAGAGCGGGGCTACCGGACTCAGCTCCTCACCGACAGCCTGACCTGCGAGGCCCGGGAGGCGGGCTCCTTCCTGGCAGCCGTCGCCCGCTGCCATCAGGACAGCCGGGAATCCGTGGCCTTTCTGGCCGGGGGTGAGACGGTGGTCCACCTCAAAGGGACAGGGAAGGGAGGGCGCAACCAGGAGCTGGCCCTGTCGGCTGCCCTGGGCATCGACGGCCTGCGGGACACGGCGGTGTTCTCCTTGGGATCGGACGGCACCGACGGCCCTACCGACGCCGCCGGGGGCCTGGTCACGGGGGAGACGGCGGGGGCGCTGCGGGCGCTGGGGGCCGACCCCCTGGCCGCCCTGGCGGACAACGACTCCTACCACGCCCTGGAGCGGTGCGGCGGGCTCATCCGCACCGGCCCCACGGGGACCAATGTGAACGATGTGGCGGCGGTGCTCATCCGCCGTTAAGATGAAGAAGGACGCCGCGCTGTGTGCGGCGTCCTTCCTTATTATATATAAGGTTGACTAAGAGGGGGCGGGACAGGCTTTATTCGCAGCGGGAGAGCAGCTTCTCCCACTTCCGGTCCACGTACTCCTGGGCCGCCTCCAGCGTCCACTCGTTGCCCGGCTTGAAGCAGTGCTTGAACCGGCCCTGGAGCTTCATGAATTCGGTGACGGGCAGCTTCTGCTTGGGCACGTAGTTGAGGATCCACTTGCCCTCCACCACCTCGTAGAGGGGCCACACACAGGTCTCCACCGCCATCTTGCAGATCTGGGGCAGCAGCTCGGAGGAGTACTGCCAGCCCCGGGGACAGGGGGACATGACGTTGACGAAGGCGGGGCCGGGGGTGTAGATGGCCCGGTGGGCCTTCTCATGGAAGTCCTTGAAGTTGCCGATGAAGGTGGTCTGGGCCACATAGGGGATGTTGTGGGCCGCCATGATCTCGGTCAGGTCCTTCTTCTCCTGCTTTTTGCCCAGGGACACGGTGCCGGCGGGGGTGGTGGTGGCGCTGGCAAAGCGGGGAGTGGAGGAGGAGCGCTGGATGCCGGTGTTCATATAGGCCTCGTTGTCATAGCAGAAGTAGGTCATGTCGTGGCCCCGCTCCATGGCGCCCGACAGGGACTGGAAGCCGATATCATAGGTGCCGCCGTCGCCGCCGATGGTAATGAACTTGTAGTTGTCTTTCACCTTGCCCTTGCGCTTGAGGGCGTTATAGGCGGCCTCCACGCCGCCGCAGGTGGCGCTGGCGTTCTCAAAGGCGGAGTGGATGTAGCTGTCCTCCCAGGCGGTGTAGGGATAGAGGAAGGAGGAGACCTCCAGACAGCCGGTGGCGTTGCAGATGACGGCCTTGTCCCCCTCGTCCAGGGCCCGGGTCATGGCCCGGCAGACGATGCCCGCGCCGCAGCCGGCGCACAGCCGGTGGCCGCCCACAAAACGCTCGGGCTTGTTCAGTTCGGTTTTCAGATTGTACGGCATGTTACAGCACCTCCTCTTCGCTGCTGCGCTGGCCCATGTGGAGGTAACGGGGGCCGACCTCGCCGGTTTCCGCGATCTTCAGCAGATGGCGGTAGACCTTCTCGATGTCCTCCACGGCGCAGTCCCGGCCGGCCAGGCCGTAGACCACGTCGATCATGGCCGGGCGGCGCTCCAGATCGTAGCAGGCGGAGCGGACCTCGGCGAACAGGGGACCGCCGCAGCCGGAGTTGCCCTCGCTCTTGTCCATGACGGCCACGGCCTTCACATGACTCAGGGCGGCGGCTATCTCCTCCATGGGGAAGGGACGGAACACCCGGAGCTTGATAAGGCCCGCCTTTACGCCTTGGGCGCGGAGCTGCTCGATGCAGGCCTTGGCGGTGCCGGCAGTGGAGCCGATGAGCACCAGGGCCACCTCGGCGTCCTCCATGCGGTACTCCTCAAAGAAGCCGTACTTGCGGCCGAAGGTCTTTTCAAAGTCGGCGGCCACGTCCAGAATGGCCTGCTTGGCGTTCTTCATGGCCTCAGCCTGCTGGACCTTGTGTTCCATGCAGTAGGGGCAGGTGTCGTAGGGGCCCACGGCCAGGGGGTGATCCCGGCCGATGAGGGCATGCTCGGGCTCATACTCGCCCACAAAGGCCTTGACAGCGGCATCTTCCTCCAGCAGGATGTTCTCCACCGCATGGGAGGTGATGAAGCCGTCCTGGCAGATCATGATGGGCAGGCGCACGTCGGGCCGCTCGGAGATGCGCATGGCCTGGAGGTAGTTGTCATAGGCCTCCTGGTTGTTCTCGGCGTAGATCTGGATCCAGCCGGAGTCCCGGGCGCCCATGGAGTCGGAGTGGTCGTTGTTGATGTTGATGGGGCCGGTGAGGGTGCGGTTGACGCAGGCCAGGGTGATGGGCAGCCGGGCCGAGGCGGCCACATACAGCACCTCATACATAAAGGCCAGGCCGGCGGAGGAGGTGGCGGTCACCGCCCGTGCTCCGGCGGCCGCCGCGCCCATGCAGGTGGACATGGAGGAGTGCTCGCTCTCCACGGTGACGTACTCGGTGTCCACCTGGCCGTTGGCTACGTACTGGGCGAAATACTGGGGGATCTCGGTGGAGGGGGTGATGGGGAAGGCGGCAAACACGTCGGGGTTGATCTGCCGCATGGCGTAGGCGATGGCCTCGTTGCCCGAAAGGCGCTCCCGGATGCTCATGCGCGCACCTCCTGTTCCATGCGGATGGCCCCGAAGGGGCAGGCGTTGGCGCAGATGCCGCAGCCCTTGCAGTGGTCAAAGTCGAAGTCCAGACGCTTGCCGTCCCGGACGGGGATGGAGGCATCGGGACAGAAGGGGGCGCACAGCAGGCACTGTTTACACTTGTCCTGCTCCCATACCGGTACGTTGGAGCGCCACTCGCCGGTGATGGTCAGGCGGGCGGTGCCCCCCTCGTAGATCTCGCCGCCCGGCGTCAGTTCCTGCCAGGGGGAGTGTTCGCTGATATCCTTTGCGCTGCGGTTCATGCTCCGTGGACCTCCTTCATGGATTGGATGAGACAGTTCATATTGCCCTGGATGACGTGGGGCTTGGTGGCGAATTTGTGGCGGAAGGACGCCTCCATATCCGCGGTAAAGCGCTCCGGTTCCAGAATGCCGCTGACCTTCACGATGGCAGAGAGCATGGGCGTGTTGGGGAAGTAGCCGCCCAGGTGCTCCTCGGAGATCCTCCGGGCGTCGATGGTGTACACCTTCCCGGTATAGCCCCGCAGCAGGGGGCGCAGGGCCTCGGCGCTCTTGGGGGAGTTGATGACGATGGCCCCCTCGGGATTCAGGCCGGGGGTAACGTCCACAGAGGAGAGGAGGGACTCGTCCACCACCACCACGTAGTCGGGGGAATAGATGTTGGAGTGGACGGTGCAGGGCACGTCGCTGATGCGGTTGTAGGCGGTGATGGGGGCGCCCATGCGCTCGGGGCCGTATTCAGGGAAGCCCTGAACGTGCTTGCCCGAGGCAAAGGCCGCGTCGGCCAGCAGGAGACAGGCGGTCTTGGCGCCCTGTCCGCCCCGGCCGTGCCAGCGGATCTCGGTCATGGTCTTGCTCATTCGTTTTACCTCCTGTGACGGTATGCAGGGAACAAAAAATGGGCTTTCGTCCCTGTAAAGGGACGAAAGCCCATCTGAATATGGCCTTTCGCTGTACCACCCGTTACTGCATACCAACATATGCCTTTCCGATAACGGGGAATACCGGCAGCGTCTAATCCGCGGAAGCGTTTCGGGCTGCGATTCAGGAGTGATATTCAGGCCGGACTTCATAATACCGGATTCCCACCAGACACCGGCTCTCTGCGATCTTCCGTGCGGCCTTACTGTCTCCGTCATCATCTTTAGCGAGTTAAATCACCAAATACTATAGTAGAATGTACGGTTTTTGTCAAGCCTGTTTTTCAACAAATTTTTTGCCGGGACGGAAGAGGTGCCTTATACCCGGGCCTGCTCCTTGTTGGCGTACATGTTCTGGTCGGCCTGATACTTCCAGTCGCTGAAGGATTTGAGGGTACCGTCGGTATCCCTCAGGTAGCTCATGCCTCGGGCAATAGAGAGCTTGAGGTGGCTGCTGGAGCGGTTGTGGCGGTCGATCTCCTCGTCCAGCCGGGCGAACCAGAACTCCGCCGGTTCAGCGGGGTCAGTGAGGACGGCGCAGAACTCATCGCCGCCGATGCGGAAGCAGGAACCGGAGGGACCGAAGGCATTCTCGATGCACTGGGCCGCGGCAATGATGAGCTCGTCGCCTGCGTTGTGGCCGAAGTGGTCGTTGACATATTTCAGCCGGTTCAGGTCCATGAAGTAAA
The DNA here is from genome assembly GCA_022772585.1 of Clostridiales bacterium. Lineage (GTDB taxonomy): Bacteria > Bacillota > Clostridia > Oscillospirales > Oscillospiraceae > Pseudoflavonifractor_A. The sequence continues at coordinate 6,921 of JALEZN010000040.1, read as the reverse complement.
GGGCGACGTTGCCGTAGGTGTCGGCCTTGGACTGAAGCTCGGTCATGGCCTCCTCAAAGGCCCGGCGGTTTTTCAGCCCTGTCATCCGGTCCTCCCGGGCCAGGCGCTGGTAGATCTGCATCTCGGTCTTGAACTGGACGTTTTTCACCATGGTGGTGATGATGCCGCGCAGGAGCAAAAAGACAAAGACCAGAATGCCGCACTCAAAAAAGACCTCATAGTAGGGGATCTCCAGCAGCCAGTAGAACAGCAGGGCGGAGACGCCGCCCACCGCCAGCATGGCGAAGGCCAGCAGAATGGTGAAGAGCTCCTTATCCTTGCTTTCCCGGTATTCCCGCACCAGCAGGGTTCCGGCGACGATGATGCTGGCCACCAGGAGCAGGTGGGTCACAAAGAGCATGTCGATGAAATCAAAGAGGCCCAGAGCGTTCAGGATGCCCTGGATCAGGGCGTTCAGGTAGAAGCTGAGGATGCACAGGTCCAGCACCCGGTGCTTTGCCAGACCGCCGGTGTTCTGCACAAAGTGGAGCATGGGTACGGCCAGCAGCATGAAAGCGTAGAAGGAGATCACACAGGTCAGGGGCGCCAGATAGCTCTGCGTCTGGGCTACGGACGAATCGGTGGCGCACCAGACGGCGCAGATGAACAGGAAGGAGGCCACATGGAGGAAGCGGGGATCCCGCATCCGTACCCGCCGCAGATAGAGGGACACGCCCAGGGCGCAGACGGCCAGGATGCACATGATGAACACGATGGCGAAGTTGGCCGCCGCACCGGCATAATGCTGCCGGGTGACGGCGCCGCTGCTGCCGATATACACCGGGGAGAGACGGAAGTGCCCGCCGGCGGTGTTCTCGTACCGCAGGGCCAGAACGCCGTCCGCCGTGTCGGCGGGGAGGCGGGCGTCGCAGTCCAGCTTGGACTTCATCTGGTCGTTGCGGGGGAAAAGTTCATCTGAATAACGGTAAAGGACCTGATCGTTAAAGAGAACGGTCAGATCATACTGGGCGCCCCGGGTGGTGACGGTCAGGCTGCCGTCGGCGGCAGTGAGGCTATCGTTGTAGAGCACAAGGCAGTCCTCATCCGTCTCCGCCTCCGCGGGAAGGGTGAGGGGGAGCTTTTCCCCATCCTCCAGACGATACCAGCCCTCCGAAAGCGGACGGACCTTTTCCAGCGGCGTGGCGGTCCCATGCCTGGAGAGCGTGAAGAGCAGCGTGAGCAGCATAAGGAAAACGCCCAGGAGCAAGAGAAGCTCCGCAATCAGACGGCCGGAGGCCGCGTTTCGGTTCCGTTTCAATCCTGCTCACTCCTTTCCGGGTCTTTGCCGGGACGCGGGGACGGCGGGGGCGGGGGGATTCTTTACTATGATATCATATCATATAAAGCATTACTATCATAAACGTTTTCCACCGTTCTGTCAAACGCAGAAAAGGCAATATTTTCGTCAAAAAACGGGCTTTTTCAGACGAAACAGGGCGAAAGGAAAAAGGCGGGGAAAAAAGACTAAAAAATGTGCACGGAAATGGAAAATGTAACCGAATCTGTGACCATTACATGCTATACTGAGAGCCAGTAAGAGCAAAAGTCGTGCATAACCTCTAAATCGTACCCCTGGATATGGGTGCAGGAGGAGAATATGCACAAAAAGAGCGGACTTTGACTTGACAAACTTGAAAAGATATGTATAATATTGGGTACTACGGGAAAAGCGGGACTTCTGCCCGTCCCGGGTAAACAAGTCAATCAGGAACTGGAAAAAAGCAAACCGCGCGAAAACGCGGGACGCAAAGCATGAAGGCTAAAGCGGCACACAGCCGCCATGCCGGTTCGGCTGCCCTGTCGTCTGTTATGGCGTCCAAGGGGCCGAAGGGCTTTTTTCCGGATGGCGCGATCGCGGACGACTGGGAACAGTCTCCGCGATTTTCTGTTTTTCGCAGAAAGCGGGGCTCCTGCCTTGAAGAAGGCAGGAAGATCCCTGACGCATGGAAAAGAAACGAGGTGAGGGCCGGTGCCCAAAGCGGTCAAGGTCATATGGAACGCGGTCACCACGCTGCTGGTGGCGGCGGTGGTACTGCTGGCGGTGCTGCTGGTGGGCGTGCGGCTCGTGGGGCTGACCCCCTTCGTGGTCCTCAGCGGCAGCATGGAGCCCACCTATCCCACCGGCGGCCTGATCTACGTCAAGTCCGTCCCGGCGGAGGAGATCAAGGTGGGCGACCCCATCACCTTCGTGATGAACGAGGATTTGCTGGTAGCCACCCACCGGGTGGTGGAGATCGACAGCGAGAACCAGCGCTTCACCACCAAGGGCGACGCCAACGACGCGGTGGACGGCTCGCCGGTCCACTTCAACAACCTCATCGGCAAGCCCGTGTTCTGCATCCCGTATCTGGGATATGTCTCCAATTTCCTCACCAACCCGCCCGGCATGTACGTGGGCTGGAGCGTCATCGGCGTGCTGCTGGTGCTCCTCTTCACCCCGGAGCTGCTGAAATGGGCGGAGAAGTCCGACCGGAAGGCCGCCGGGAAAAAGAAGGCCGCCGGCGGAGATGAACCAGGGGGAACGCCGTAAGGCATTTTAATAAACTCATCCGGTACCCGAGCGACACCCCGCAAGCGACCCCAAAAAATTTTTTGAAAAGGAGAAACACATCATGAAGAAGAAGCTCACTATGATCGCCGCTCTGGCTCTGGCCGTCTGCATCGGCGTCGGCGGCACTCTGGCCTACCTGACCTCCGAGACTAACAAGGTCACCAACACCTTTACCGTCGGCAATGTCGCTGCCGAGCTCTATGAGACCGATAATACCAAGTCTGATGGTTCTACTACTACGACCGGAAACACCTACAGCAATGTTGCCCCCGGCGCCACTGTTGATAAGGATCCCACCATCAAAATCACCTCCGCTACCGGCAAGAACTTTGTCTACATTGGTGTCTATAACCCCAATGGCGATAATGTCACCTATTCTGTGAACACTGGCTGGGATCAGGTTGGAACCTACACCAAGGAAGGCAAGACCTATACTGTCTACGGCTACCAGACTGCCAAGGCTCTGAATGAGACCGCTACTCTGTTTGATGAGATTACTTTCTCTGAGGATCTTGAGAACAGCGAGACCCTGCAGGATATGGTGCTGATCGGCTTTGCCGTTCAGGAGGATGGCTTTGCCACTGCTCAGGCTGCTTGGACTGCCACCTTCGGCGCTCCTGCCCAGGGCTAATCCAACCCCCAATCTCACTACTACATAGAAGAGAGGAAGCTGAATTATGAAGAAGAAGATCATGGCCGCCGCTCTGGCTGTGTGCATGATGGCCACTCTGGTGGCCGGCATGACTCTGGCTTACTTCACCGACACTGAGAGCAAGACCAACACCTTTACCGTCGGCAACGTGGACATCACCCTGACCGAGCCCAGCTGGCTGGGCGATACGAGCGAGGACGCCGTCCGGCTGATCCCCGGCAAGACCATCGCCAAGGACCCCACCATCACCGTTGCGACCACCAGCCAGACTGCCTACACCTTTATGAAGGTGCAGCTGTCTGCTGATTTCCTGGAGCTCCTGAACACCTGGGCCACTGCCCAGAAGGTTACCGACCCCAGTGCAGTGATCGGCGCCTGGTTTAAGACCCCTGAGGGGTACAGCCCCAAGATCATGGCCATGGGCAGCGACTATGTCATCCTGGGCGTCCTCAGCCCCAAGGCGGCGGGCGAGTCCGTGAAGTACTTTGACGCCGTCACCGTTCCCGGAACTGTGACTCAGAACATGATCAAGGCTAACGGCACTTACACCATCAACATCACCGCTTACGCCATCCAGGCCGAGGGCTTTGTGGGCGAGAACGCTGACGCTCAGGCAGACCGTCTGGCGGCTTTCACGGCCCTGTTCCCCGACGAGACCCCCCTGGCCTAATTTCCCATTTCCCAGCGGTACCGGTTAACGACAAGCTGGCGGAGGGGAGCTTTCCCCCTCCCCTCCGCCATAGGTTTTTCCCCACGGCATCCCCACCAGAAAAGACCCCCGCACATAACTTTGCAGACAACTGTGAACGCAGCGTACATAGAGCGTGAATGAGAACTGGAACGAAAGGCGGTATCAGAATGAAGAAACGGCTTGCGATGGGCGGCGTGACCGGCGCACTGCTGGCGCTGCTGGCCATCGGAACGGCGGCGTACTTCACCACCAGCCAGCATGTCACCAATGTGATTACCACCGGGACCGTTGAGATGACCCTCACCGAGACCGGTGAGGGCGAAAACATTACCGACGGCGCGGGCAATGTCACCGGCATGTCCTTCACCGGCGTGATGCCCGGCCAGGTGGTCAGCAAGGAGCCCGTCATCACCAACACCGGCAGCGAGATGTTCTACACCCGCGTCAAGGTGGATGTGTCCATTGAGCCCGCCGTGGCGGGCGCCCAGGTGGATACCGCTCTGGTGCATCCCGATATCGACGGCGAGACCTGGCTCAAGGGTTCTGACGGCTGGTATTACTACAACAGCGCCCTGGAGCCCGGCAAGAGCGTCACCCTCTTCGAGACCGTGACCTTTGACCGGAGCATGGGCAACGATTACCAGAACTGCACCGTGACCATGAACCTTCAGGCCCAGGCCGTCCAGGCCAAGAACAACCCCGTGCCCCTGACCGGCACCGTCCTGGATGTGAAGGGCTGGCCCGAGCCCGCCGCCACTGAGCCCCCCGTGGGCGGCGGCGAATGATCCCCGCGGAAATGAGGTGTGACAAAGCATGAAAAAACGAGTTTTGGCGCTGCTGCTGTGCCTCTCCATGTTCCTGGGGATGGTGCCCGCCCAGGCTCACGAGCCTGAGCAGGACGCCCAGCCCCAGGTGCTCTCCCTCCAGATGGAGGAGGACACCGTGGAGACCGTTGAGCTGCCTGAAAACGAAAAGGCCACCCTGACTGCGGACCCCGTGGACGCCGATTCCTATCAGTGGCAGATCCTGGCCGTGCCCGCGCTGGACCTGTGGGTGGATATTTTCGGTCAGACCGAGTATCAGTGTAACCTGAGCTACCCCATGGTGGCCAACCTGCTGGACGAGGACAACAGCGTCCAGATCCGCTGCAAGAGCGTGATGGACGGCGAGACCGTCATGAGCGACACCGTTACCGTCGTGGTCACTGCTCCCACCGAGCCCGAGCCCCTGCCCGCCCCCAGCGAGGAGCCCATCATCGTGGCCGAGCCCATTGTGGAGCCCATCGAGGAGCCCGTGGAGGAGACTGAGGTGGAGCCTTCCGCCGAGCCCGTGGAGGAGCCTGAGGTGGAGCCTTCCGCCGAGCCCGCGGAGGAGCCCGAGGCGGAGCCTTCCGCCGAGCCCGCGGAGGAGCCCGAGGCGGAGCCCTCCGCCGAGCCCAGCCAGGAGCCTGAGGCGGAGCCCTCCGCCGAGCCCGCCACCGTGGCCCGCGCTGTCCGCCGCTTCGCCGTGAACGATTACAGTGTGGACGCGCTGGATGACGGCGAAAACAAGACTTATAACGTTGTCATCAACTATGTGTTTGAAAACAACGACATCGTGGCCGACCCCTATACCGCCAGCCTGGCCGCAGGCAGCAGCTTCAGCGCCACCGTCACCTTCCCCGTGGTGATGGGTTATCTGCCCTATGTGGGCGAGGATGCTGAGACTTCGGCCAGCATGGTGTTGAACATCACGAATATCCAGGCCGATGTGACCTATACCGTCACTTACAAGCCCACCAATGTAAACTACACGGTCATTCATTATCAGCAGAACCTGGATAATGACAACTATACCGAGTTTAAGCGCGAGACCAAGCAGGGCCTGACCAATTCCACTGTGCCCGAGGTGGCGTGGGACAAAGACGAAAGCACTGCGAATGACCCCGAGGGTTTCTATTCCCTGCTCTATGAGAAGCCCGCCATCGCCGCCGACGGCTCCACCGTGGTGGAGGTCTACTACGACCGCGTGTACAGCCTGATGCTCTTCGATCTGGACGGCGGTTATGGCGTGGAGCCCATCTACGCCCGGTACGGCACCGAGATCGGCGACGTGGGTACGCCCACCAAGGCCGGCTATACCTTTAAGGGCTGGTCCCTGGACGGCAAGGACGTGGACCTGCCCGAAACCATGCCCGCCGGGAACATGACCTACAAGGCCGTCTGGGAAGCAGATAATACCGCCAAGGTCACCATCGTTTTCTGGGGCGAGAACGCGGATGACGAGGAGTACTCCTACATCAAATCCGCCGAGGTCAACGTGAAGCCCGGCATCGAGTTTACCTATAACGAGAGCGGCTCGCTGATTTGTGGTTTGGAAGTGCATCAGCATAATGTGAATGATTGCTATGAGCTGACCTGCACGAAGGAAGTACACACCCATGATGATTCCTGCTATACCTGTGGACAGACAGAGCATACTGCGCATACTAGTGCTTGTTATTCTGGGGTTGGTGACAAACAGAATGTTTACACAGGCGTTCCGACAAACCCTTCCAACGGTCAAGTTACAGACCACTGGTATTACGGGAAACTGATTTACATCGATGGAAGCTGGTATAAGTATTCCGGCAGCACGGGTGATGGAGATATTGCTCCTACTACCTGTCATAAGCACTCGGATGCTTGCCTTGGCTGTGGCAAAACCGAGCATTCACATTCTGTCGAGAACGGGTGCTACAAGCTTACTTGTACAAAAACAGAGCATACGCATACTTCCGATTGCTACATGAGCGGTGCCGGACTGGACTCTAATCTGTGGAAGTTCGTCAAGTCCGATACCGTCACGGTAGCCGCCGACGGCTCCACTGTGGTCAACGTCTACTATGACCGGACCGAGAAGACCCTGACCTTTAAGTACAATTATTCCAACAGAAACTACCAATCTACCGAAACCATTACGGCCAAGTGGGGCGCAAATATTGCTGACCAATACAAAAAAATTGCCGCT
>JALEZN010000143.1 GCA_022772585.1 Clostridiales bacterium | reverse complement strand
CACCATCGCCGAAATGCCGGTGGTCTCCTCCTCTTATTGGAACATGGTCCACGGCAACTCTCCGGAGGAGGTGCGGCAGGACCTGGAGGGTCTCCAGTCCATGCGCAACCTGGGCCGCAATATGGCCTGGCTCCTGAAATGTATCCAGCTTGGCCGGGACAGCGGCGTCCTCCCGCCTGTCACGGAGCGAGCATATCAGACCAATTTTATTCGCTGAACGCGTTCTGCGGCTCCGGTATCACGCCGGAGCCGCAGTTTTTTCACATGGTCCCAGAAAAACACAACCCCCCAGCCGTCCTCTGCGGCTGGGGGGCTACTTCTGATTCTGGATTTCTACCATGTTTCAACCTCTTACTTTCTACGGATTTGCGCTGGATCCTGTGCTGAAGTTTTCCTCGCGGATGCAGTTGCCCGGAAACTCATGTTGCGCCAAGTCTTCCTTCTGCGATACTTCGCGTCGGGGGCTCCTGCGCTCGTTCTCACACATGTGAGCTGGTTTGGAACTTGCTTCGTCTGGATCTTCCCGCTTGGATCGTTCTGCGCTGATGCGTACGCCCTTTTCTATGCCTTCAGGTCATACGCGGAAAGGGTTCTGTCCTTGTTAGTACATCGGACTCTCGCTCCTTTCTTTCTGGCTATATTGTACTATATTGTTTCCCGCCTGTCAAGCCTTTTTGTTGTATTTTTCAAATCTTAAGTCTTGGGCCTGTCCCGGCCGCCGTGTTCCCCGGCGGCCGGGACAGGCCCTGTTTCTTTCACGCCTGTGCTCCCTCTTCCGGCAGTTCTCTGGTAAAGCGTCTCATCCCAGTCACTGCATAGGCCGCCGTCACCAGCTCAGTGATGGGCATCGCAAACCAGATGGCATCTTCTCCCGCAACTGCCGGCAGCAAATAAATCAGCAGGCCGCTGATCACAGCGCCTCTGGATACCGACACAGCAAAGGAGGCCATCGGCTTCATCAGTGCCTGGAAATAGTAGGTGGAAAAGATGTTCAGCGGCAGCAGCAGGAAGGAGATCCCATAGCTCCGGATAATGGACGGTGCAATCTCCAAAATACGCTGCGTAGGCGTCATAAAGATGCGGATATACAGGTTGGGCGCCGCCAAACTGAGCGCCGTCCAGATCACTCCAAAGGCCATCGCTGTCCCCAGCGCATAGTTCAGAGTCTCGCCGATGCGTTTTCCCTTACCGGCTCCGAAATTGACGGAAATAATCGGCTGGGAAGCCTGACCAATGCTGTATGCGCAGCACTGGACAAAGGTGCTGATATTGATGATGACGGCATATACCGACAGCGCGTCCGTTCCCAGCCAGACCAGGATCTGACGGTTGAACAGGACGGTCAGGATCCCCATGGCCACGTCAATAAAAAAGGTGGAAAACCCTGTCACGACGATGGCCTTCCATTTGGGAAGGAGCCCTGTGGGCCGCACCAGACGCAGGGTATTCTTTTTGTGGAAAAAGTGGCTGGCCATAATGAGCAGGGAAAAGAGGGAGCCCATAGCGGTGGCGATGCCCGCGCCCATGATCCCCAGGTCCATGACAAAGACGAAAAAATAGTCCCCGAACACATTGAAAATGCCGCCGGACAATACCGCCCTGGTGGCAAGTCCGGGCGCTCCGTCATTTCTCAAAAAAGCCGACATCAGCTGTGTAAAGAGAAAGCTTGGGACCGCAAATTTGACGGGCAGGACATACCGCCTTGCCAGCGTCAGCAATTCCCCTTCCGCGCCGAAGGCCATCAGCAGTTCCCTGTCAAAGAAGATCACCATGATCCAGGTCACTGCCGCCAGCAGCCCCGTCCCCATCACCGCAGCGGTAAAATACTCATTGGACCGGCACTGATCCCCTCTTTCCTCCCCTCTCAGCGTACTGAAGAGGACCGATCCACCGATCCCCATCAGCAGGCCCAGGCTGTAAATGATATTCCGGATGGGGCTGACCACCGCCATGGCCGCCGACCCCGCCGGCCCCTGATATTGTCCGACCATTGCCATATCCACAACGCCGTAGATCGACGAGATCAGCGCGCTGCCAAATGCGGCCGCCAGATATTTAAAGTAGATATCTTTGATCCTGTCTGTCAGCAGATCCATTTTTGCTTCCTTCTTTCCGTAAAAATACCCGGCGGCCCACTTCCATAGACGGATGCGCCCGGCACCGCTCCCGGCTTTACAGACGCCGCAGCCCACCGGATGGTCTTTCCCCGAAAACAGCAAAAGGGCTGGATAAGTACAGGCGTCTCAGCCTGTTGCCTTATCCAGCCCATCATTTCCAACGAATGATCTGCCCTCCGAGCAAGCACCGCATATTTTACACAGCGCAGCCCCATTTGTCAAGCCTCTTTCAGGCTATCCCGAACAGCACCAGAAGCAGCCCGTAGACCACACTGGCGCTGATGCCGAACACCAGCACCGGTCCCGCCACCGTAAAGAGCTTGGCGGCGGTTCCGGTGACAAAGCCCTCGCTCTTGAATTCCAGAGCGGGAGAAACCATGGCGTTGGCAAAGCCGGTGATAGGCACCAGGGTGCCGGCCCCGGCGTGCTTGGCAATGTTGTCAAACACGCCCAGACCGGTGAGCAGCGCGGCGATGAAGATCAGCGTCACCGACACCGCGCAGGAGGCAGACTCCTCCTCCAGTCCCCATGCCAGATAGAAATTCCGCAGTCCCTGCCCCGCGGTACAGATGGCGCCGCCCACCACGAAGGCCCAGGCCATATCCTTCCACAGCGGCGAGGGCTTGGCCTTGCGCTGCACATACTTGTTGTATTCCTGATTTGTCATGTCCATAGCGGCACATCCTCCTTTGGCTCTATTGTTCCATTCTCCCGTCAAACTATGCAGGGACACCTTTTAAAGAAAAAACCGGTATCCGCACAGCGGATACCGGTTTTTAACGCAGATATCAGATGTTTTCCGGGTCCTCGGGATGACCGCCGAAGGCCTCCACGGCCTTGGCCGTCTCGGCCCGCTTCTCCTCCAGGTTCTCCTTGAGGATCATGTCCTTCACCTTCATCAGGCGGATGGTGGAAGCGCGCTCGTTCTCATCCAGCTTCATGGTGATATACTTGATGGCTTCCTCCATCTGGGGGATCTTCACGTACTCCAGGGCGTTGACGCGGCGGCGGGTCTTTTCGATCTCCTCCGCCAACAGCTGGGAGGTCTTTTCGATCTGGGCCAGCTTGAGCATATCCTGGAACACGGAGGCCATGTTGTCCACGGCGTCGTCCAGCTCGCCGGAGGTGGTGGCGAAGCCGTAGGGATAGACTTCGCCGGGGTCCTGGCTCTTGGTCTTGAACTCATAGACCGGGACATTGACCGACATCACGTTCTGGAAGGTCATATCCAGTTCCACAGACTGCTTGGGATACAGCAGGGACTGCTCCAGCATCTCGCCGGACATGAGGGCGGAGGCCACGGTAAAGGAGCCGTAGGCCTGCAACAGGCCGTCCTCCACCTTCTTGCGGAGGGCCCGGTTCTCCCGCACCACGTCCATGAACTGCTTCATCAGCTCATCCCGCTTGTCCTTGAGCAGCTTGTGGCCCCGGATGGAGGTCCTCAGCCGGCCCTTGAGCCGGGTGAGCTCCTGCCGGGTGGGGTTTACGTTCATCGCCGGCATAGCTTACCCCTCCTTTTTCGGGAGGTATTTCTCGATATATTCCGGCTTGATACGCTTGAGCTCGGCCTTGGGCAGGATGCTCAGCAGCTCCCAGCCCAGGTCCAGGGTCTCCAGGATGCCGCGGTTCTCATCGGGGCCCTGGGAGACATAGCGCTTCTCAAACTCGTCGGCAAATTTGGCGTACTGCAGGTCGGTGGGAGAAAGGGCGGCCTCGCCCAGGATGGACATGAGCTCCTTGTTCTCCTTACCGGTGGCGTAGGCGGCGAAGAGCTGGTTCATGGTACCGGCGTGATCCTCGCGGGTCTTGCCCACGCCCACGCCCTTGTCCTTCAGACGGGACAGGGAGGGCAGCACGTCCACAGGGGGATTGACGCCCTTGCGGAACAGCTCCTGGCTCAGGATGATCTGACCCTCGGTGATGTAGCCGGTCAGGTCGGGGATGGGGTGGGTCTTGTCGTTTTCCGGCATGGTCAGGATGGGGATCAGGGTGAGTGAACCGGGCTTGCCCAGCTGACGGCCGGCCCGCTCGTACATGGTAGCCAGGTCGGTGTACAGGTAGCCGGGGTAGCCGCGGCGGCCGGGGACTTCCTTCTTGGCCGCGGAGACCTCGCGCAGGGCCTCGGCGTAGTTGGTGATATCGGTGAGGATGACCAGCACGTGCATGCCCTTCTCAAAGGCCAGGTACTCGGCGGCGGTCAGGGCCATACGGGGGGTGGCGATACGCTCCACGGCGGGGTCGTTGGCCAGGTTGGTGAACAGGACCGTGCGGTCGATGGCGCCGGTGCGCTTGAACTCCTCCACGAAGAAGTTGGACTCCTCGAAGGTGATGCCGATGGCGGCAAAGACCACGGCGAAGTTGGAGGCCTCGTCGCCCAGCACCTTGGCCTGGCGGGCGATCTGAGCGGCCAGGTTGTTGTGGGGCAGGCCGGAGCCGGAGAAGATGGGCAGCTTCTGGCCGCGGACCAGGGTGTTCAGACCATCAATGGTGGAGATACCGGTCTGGATGAACTCGTTGGGGTAGTCGCGGGCGGCGGGGTTCATGGGCAGGCCGTTGATGTCACGGTGCTCCTCGGCCATGATCTCGGGACCGCCGTCGATGGGCTGGCCCATGCCGTTGAACACGCGGCCCAGCATATCGCCGGACACCGCCAGCTCCAGGGGATGGCCCAGGAAGCGGACCTTGGACTCCTTCAGGTTCAGTCCGGCGGAGGACTCGAAGAGCTGGACCACGGCGTTGTCGCCGTTGACCTCCAGCACCTTGCAGCGGCGGACGGAGCCGTCGGGCAGCTCGATCTCGGCCAGCTCGTCATAGGTGACGCCCTGGACCCGGCGGACCACCATCAGGGGGCCGTTGATCTCCTGGATCGTCTTGTATTCACGGATCATACCTCAGCACCTCCCTTGACCACAGCGGCCTCGATCTGCTCCTGCATGTCGCGGCTCATCTGCGCGAACACCTCCACATACTTGTCGTCGGGGATGCTCTTGGCGCGGCCCATCTGCTCCCGGAAGGGGATGTTGAACAGATCGGCGGTCTTGGCGCCCTTCTCGATGGCGGCGCGGCAGCTCTTGTCGTAATCCAGGATCATGGCCAGCATCTTGTCCTGGCGCTCATAGCTGGAATACCAGTCGATCTCCATGAAGCCGTTCTGCTGGAGGAAGTCCTCCCGCAGCATCTTGGCGGTCTCCAGGGTCAGCTGGTCGCCGGGGGACAGGGAATCCTTGCCCACCAGCTGGACGATCTCGTTCAGGCTGGACTCTTCCTGGAGGATGGACATGGACTTATCGCGGTTGACCATGAACTGCCTGCCCAGGTGCTCGTCGTACCAGGGCTTCAGGGTGTCCAGATACAGGGAGTAGGAGTTGAGCCAGTTGATGGCGGGGAAGTGACGGCGGTAAGCCAGAGAGGAGTCCAGAGCCCAGAACACCTTGACGATACGCATGGTGGCCTGAGACACGGGCTCACTGAGGTCGCCGCCCGGAGGGGAAACGGCGCCCACGGCGGTCAGGGAGCCCCGGCGGCTCTCGTCGGAGCCCAGGCACTCCACCATGCCGGCGCGCTCGTAGAACTGGGCCAGACGGGAGGACAGGTAGGCGGGGTAGCCTTCCTCGCCGGGCATCTCTTCCAGACGGCCGGACATCTCGCGCAG
>JALEZN010000116.1 GCA_022772585.1 Clostridiales bacterium | reverse complement strand
GATCGTTCTGGAGGGCGGGGCCCTCCGCACCATCTTCTCCAGCGGCGTCACCGACGCGCTGCTCCGGGGCGGGGTGGATTTTGACTACCTCATCGGCGTGTCTGCCGGCATCGCCTATGGCGTGAGCTACCTGTCGGGCCAATTTGGCCGCAACCTGGAGATCCTGACCAAATACGCCAACGACAAGCGCTATATGAGCAAGCGCAACCTGCTGCGGCCGGGGAACCACTGCTATTTTGGCCTGAAGTTCACCTATGACGACATCCCCAACCGCCTGGTTCCCTTTGACTACGAGGCCTTTGCCCGCTGGCCGGGGACGGCGGAGGCGGTAGTCACCGACCTGGCCACCGGAAAGGCGGTGTACCGGGAGGTGCCTCGCCGGGACGGACAGTTCCTCCTGCTCCAGGCCACCTGCGCCATGCCCCTGCTTTTCCCCATCTACGATCTGGACGGACTCAAATGTCTGGATGGCGGTGCGGCCGACGCCATTCCCTTCCGCCGTGCCTTTGAGCAGGGGTGCGACCGGGTGGTGGTGGTCCTCACCCGGGAGCGGAGCTACCGCCGCCAGCCGGAGAAGCTCCAGCCCCTCATCGACCTGCGCTACCGGAAGTACCCCCATTTCTGTGAGACCATGCGCCGCCGGGCCGACACCTACAATGCCGACCGGGAGGCGCTCTTCCGCCTGGAGCGGGAGGGGAAAGCGCTGCTTCTGGCTCCGGAGGACACCCGGGGCTTCTCCCGCATCGAGCGGGACGTGGACAAGATCCGCGCCCTGTGGCAGTCGGGCTACGACCAGGCCACCGCCCGGATGGAGGAGATCAGGGCTTTCCTGTCGGAATGAGGGGAGCAGAGCGGGAAGAACTTTGGAAGATACAGCTATTGCAGGAAAATTCGAGCGGTGATTCATATTCTGGTAACATTCAGGTGATACAATATTATACGAACCATGATGCGGGACGGGCTTTGACCCAGCCCGCGTAAAACACCTGAAATGGAGGGATCACCCAAATGGCAACCAACCCGAATTACGGGGTCATGACGCCTGAACTGGAGGCGCTGGCTGCCCTGAGTCAGAAAAACAGCAGCATCGACCCGGCGGATTACAGCCGGTTCGACGTAAAACGCGGTCTGCGGGACGTGAACGGGAGAGGTGTGGTGGCCGGCCTTACCGAAGTATCTGATATCGTGGCCAAGAAGATCGTGGACGGACAGGAGGTCCCCTGCGACGGCAAGCTCTACTACCGGGGCATAGACGTGGAGGACCTGGTGAAGGGTGCGCTGCGGGAGAAGCGTTTCGGTTTTGAGGAGACCGCCTATCTGCTGATGATCGGTCACCTGCCCAACCGGCAGGAGCTGGAGCAGTTCCGCCAGCAGCTCTCCTACTACCGTTCCCTGCCCAACAATTTCGTGCGGGACGTGATTCTGAAGGCCCCCAGTCAGGACATCATGAACTCTCTGGCCCGCAGCGTGCTCAATCTGGCCTCCTATGACGAGAATGCCGATGATATCTCCCTGCCCAACGTGATGCGCCAGTGCATGCAGCTGGTGGCGGTGTTCCCCATGCTGGCGGTGTATGGCTACCAGGCCTATAACTACAAGAGCGGCAGGAGCCTCTATATCCACGCGCCCCGGCCGGAACACTCCGCGGCGGAGAGCATCCTGGCCATGCTGCGGCCTGACTCGTCCTATTCCTACTGGGAGGCCCACGTGCTGGATATCTGCCTGATGCTCCACGCCGAGCACGGCGGCGGCAACAACTCCACCTTCACCACCCATGTGGTCACCTCCTCCGGTACGGACACGTACTCCTGCATGGCGGCGGCTCTGGCCTCCCTGAAGGGACCCCGCCACGGCGGCGCCAACATCAAGGTCATCCGCATGTTCGAGGATATGAAGCATAACGTCCGGGACTGGAGAGACGAGGACGAGGTCCGGGCCTATCTCCAGGCGCTGCTGGACAAGCGGGCGTTCGACCGCTCTGGCCTTATCTACGGCATGGGCCACGCGGTATACTCCCTGTCCGATCCCCGTGCAAATATCCTTCACGGCATGGTGGAGACCCTCTCCCGGGAGAAAGGCCGTACCGAGGAGTATGAGCTCTATACACTGGTAGAGCGGCTGGGCCCCGAGGTCATCGCCGGGGAACGGAAGATGTACAAGGGTGTGTCGGCCAACGTGGACTTCTACTCCGGCTTCATCTATCACATGCTGGATTTGCCCCAGGAGCTTTACACTCCCATCTTTGCCATGGCCCGCATCGCGGGCTGGAGCGCCCACCGGATGGAGGAGCTCATCAACATGAGCAAGATCATCCGGCCTGCCTACCAGTATGTGGGCGGGCATCAGCCCTACACCGCTCTGGAGGATCGGGAGTAAAACTACATCGCTCAGCGGCTTTCATCCGCGGACCCATGGGTCCGCGGATGTTTTTTTACCCGGGGGCCTCTCCCCATTGTGACCTTTTTTGTGGACGGAGCGCCGTATAATACCCTCAGTGCCGCTGAGCAGGGGGGATGCCGGATGACAGTGGTGTACATAGACGCGCTGTTCCTGCTCAATCTGGCGGTGAATTATCTGCTCCTGCTGTCGGCGGGCCGGCTGGCGGGGGAACGGCTTTACCGGGGGCGGCTGGCCCTGGGAGCAGCCCTGGGGGGAGCGTATGCCGCCGCTGTTTTCCTGCCCGGCGGGGCCTTCCTGCTCCATCCCCTGTGCAAGCTGGGCGCGGCAGTGCTGATGCTGCTGTGCGCCTATGGAAAAAGCCGCCGCCTGCTGCGGGTGTCGCTGGTGTTCTTCGGAGTGTCCGCAGCCTTCGGCGGCGGTATTTTCGCCATCACACTGCTGGGAGGGCGGGGGCTGACCCTGAAAAACGGCGTCTTTTACTCGGGAATGGACCTGCGGCTTATCCTGCTGTCGGCGGCGGGGTGCTATGTGCTGCTCACGGCGGTATTTGGCCGGGGCGCCCGGCACGGAGGCGGCGAGCTGCGCCCGGTGAGAGTGCGTCTGGGGGAGCGGCAGGCTGACCTTATCGCTCTGGTGGACACAGGGCACACACTTACAGACCCCATCACCGGCGCACCGGTGCTGGTGGCCGAGGGAGAGCGGCTCTCGGCGCTCTTCCCGGAGGGGAAAGGGCCGGGGCCGGAGGACCTGCGGGATCCGGCGGCGGCGCTGGAGCGGCTGGGAGCTGCACCGTCCCCTTACCGGTTCCGGCTGCTGCCCTACCGGGCGGTGGGGGTGGACTGCGGGTTTCTGCTGGCCCTGCGGGCCGACTCGGTGCGGGTGGGACGGGAGGAGCAGGGGGCCATGCTGGTGGCGCTGTCCCCCACGCCGGTATCGGACGGCGGCGGATACAGCGCCCTGATCGGGGCATGAAACGGGTCCGGCTCCGGCCGGGGAAAGGACAGGAGGACATGAAGCAAACACGCCTGGCGCTCACCATGGGGATACAGCGGCTCCTGGCCCGGCTGGGCCTGGCGCTGCCGGGTAAGATCATGTACATCGGGGGCAGCGGTATGCTGCCCCCGCCTCTGCCCCGGGAGGAGGAGAGCGTCCTCATCGCCCGGCTGGAGGAGGGGGACGAGGGCGCCAAGGCCAGGCTCATCGAGCACAACCTGCGCCTGGTGGTCTATATCGCCCGCCGGTTCGAGAATACCGGTGTGGGGCTGGAAGACCTGATCTCCATCGGCACCATCGGGCTCATCAAGGCGGTGTCCACCTACAAGCCGGCCAAAAACATCAAGCTGGCTACCTACGCCTCCCGGTGCATCGAGAACGAGATCCTGATGCACCTGCGGAAGATCGCCGGGCAGAAGAGCGAGGTCTCCTTCGACGAGCCCCTCAACACCGACTGGGACGGCAACGAGCTGCTGCTCTCCGACATCCTGGGTACCGACAGCGACCTGGTGATGAAGCCCATCGAGGAGGATGTGGACCGGCAGCTCCTGTTCGACGCGCTGGAACGTCTTTCGCCCCGGGAGCGGGAGATCATCACCCTCCGTTTCGGCCTGGACGGCCGGCCGGAACGGACCCAGAAGGAGGTGGCCGACCGCCTGGGTATCTCCCAGTCCTATATTTCCCGGCTGGAGAAGCGGATCATCTCCCGGCTCAAACGGGAGATCCTGCGTATGATTTGATTAAAATACGCCGCTCCCGGTCAAGGGCCGGGAGCGGCGCGTTTCAGTTCATGGACAGGGCCAGATACTGAAAAAGAAACTGATGGAGGGGATAGTAGAGATAAAAGAACCACTTGCACCCCCGCCGTCCGGGCAGGCCGCTGTAGTACCACAGAGGGAGGGCGGCCAGGACCATGGGGAACTGGAACGGGACCAGAAGTCCGGCACTGAAAAAGGGAAAAAAGGGGGAGAGCAGGCCCTCCAGCGCTGTCCCCAGGCCGGGGATGCAGGCGGCAAAAGAGAGAAAAAGGAGCAGCAGGATCTGGTGCTCCCGCCGGGGGAGGAAATACCAGCACACCCCCAGGATCACAAAGGTGAAAGAGTACATCACGCCGGCAGGGGAGGGAAGGAGGGCCTGCCGCAGCTCCCCGCCCCAGGGCAGGGACAGGACGGAGAGGATTGCCCACAGCCCGGCAGTCCACCCCAGGGCGGCGGCGTACCGGCCTGCGTGCCGGAGGGAGACGACCTGTTCCAGGACCAGAATGAGGAGCCCGGTATAGAAGAAGGCGGGGAGAATATTCACACCGGTATCCCAGATGAGCCCCCGGCGGTACAGCGCCAGGGCGGCCAGGCTGATGAGCGCGCCGGAGAGCCACAGCCGCAGCAGATAGCGGCTCCGGCTGCGGGTGTGGCGCATCCCCTCCGTGACGAGAAAGAGAAAAAGAGGGGCGGCCATGCGCCCGGCGGTGCGGCACAGGGGAACAAGGGCCTCCGGGACCAGGCCGCAGGCCCCCAGATGGTCTGCGGTCATGGAGAGCAGGGCGATGACCTTGAGCTGGAAAGCATCCAGCACGGGGGAACGGTCCATGGGCGGGCCTCCTTCCGGGCAGAACTGGCGGAGAAGTCCCCCGCGTCAGGCTCCATGGTAGCACAGGAAAGAGGGAACGCGCAAGGCCCCAAAGAGGAAAGAAAATTGCTTGCACTGGAAAAATGTGATATAATAAGACCGGAAAGAGGCGCGTCCAGGCGCGCCGGACCGGAATCAAGGAGGTGTCCTCATGAAGCATGTGATCATTGCCATCAGCCGCCAATACGGCTCAGGCGGACGGATCATTGCCCAACGGCTCTCGGAGGAGTTGGGCATCCCATATTACGATAAGGAGCTTATCGAGAAAGTGGCAGAGCAGACCGGCCTGACGGAAAATTACATCCGGCAGGCAGAGTCCCGTCCCACAGGCAGCTTTATCTTTGACCTGTATAATATGACCCAGACCATGCCTTTGCCCGACCAGGTGTTCATTGCCCAGTGCAAGATCATCAAGGAGGCGGCGGAAAAGGGCCCCTGCGTGTTCGTGGGCCGCTGTGCCGACTATGTGCTGGACCAGTTCCCCAACTGCCTGCGGGTGTTCATCTCGGCCCCCATGGAGGAGCGGGTGCGCCGGGCCAGGGAGGTCTATCACGACGAGGCCGTTCACATGGAGAACCATGTCAGCCGGCAGGACCGGTACCGCGCCTCTTACTACAGCCACTTCTCAGGCAAAAAGTGG
This sequence comes from Clostridiales bacterium, assembly GCA_022772585.1. Lineage (GTDB taxonomy): Bacteria > Bacillota > Clostridia > Oscillospirales > Oscillospiraceae > Pseudoflavonifractor_A. The sequence continues at coordinate 2,700 of JALEZN010000116.1, read as the reverse complement.
GGCGATATGAACAATTACGACCTGTGCGTCAACAGCCGCATCGGCATCGACGGCGCCGTGGCCGTCATCAAGGCGGCAGCCCTGGGTCTGGCAGAGAAAAGCGAGTGAGCATTTGTCACAAGGGCGCTCCGGCGGGAGCGCCCTTTTTTTGCGCAACCGTCGAAAAGCGTGAGGAAAGGGGTTTTTACCCCCCGTTGACTTGCGCTGTCCCCCCGGTTAAGCTATACTAAACGCAGAAAATATTAAAAACACCGTGTGAAAGGACAGGTGAACAAAATGGAACAGGCAAAGGTACACGAGCTGGCGGTCACTGCGGCCAGGGCGCGCCTGCTGGGTATGGAGATGGTCCACACCGCGGCCTCCGGCCACATCGGCGGCGCTCTGTCCGCCATGGATCTGCTGACGGTCCTCTATTTCCACGAGATGCGGGTGGATCCCGCCGCGCCCAAGAGCCCGGACCGGGACCGGTTCGTGCTCTCCAAGGGCCACTGTACTCCGGCGCTTTACGCCATCCTGGCCCTGCGGGGCTATTTCCCTGTGGAGGAGCTGAAGCTCTTCCGCTCCATCAACGGGCATATGTCCGGCCATCCCGATATGGTGAACGTCCCCGGCGTGGACATGTCCACCGGCTCCCTGGGTCAGGGCCTCTCCGCCGCCGTGGGCATGGCTCTGGCCGGCAAGGTGGACGGCAGGGACTACCGGGTCTACTCCATCCTGGGCGACGGAGAGATCGCCGAGGGCCAGATCTGGGAGGCGGCCATGGCCGCGGCCAAGTACGGCCTGTCCAACCTGTGCGCCATCGTGGATGTCAACGGCCTGCAGATCGACGGTAAGACCTGCGATGTGATGCCCACCGAGCCCCTGGATCAGAAGTTCGCCGCCTTCAACTGGAACGTGCTGAAGGTGGACGGCCACGACTACGCCGCCATCGCCGACGCTTTGGCCCAGGCCCGCGCCTGTACAGACAGGCCCACCGTCATCCTGGCCCGCACTGTAAAGGGCAAGGGCGTCTCCTTCATGGAGAACGACGCCGGCTGGCACGGCAAGGCCCCCAACGACGAGCAGTACGCCGTGGCCCGGGCCGAGCTGGAGGCCAAACTCAACGAACTGGAGGGGAAGTAAGATGGGAGAGAAGATCGCGACCCGCGGCGCCTTTGGCAAGGCCATCGTGGAGCTGGCGGAGCAGTATCCCGAGCTGGTGGTGCTGGACGCCGACCTGTCCGGCGCTACCATGACCAAGGAATTTTCCAAGACCTATCCCGACCGATTTTTTAATATGGGCATTGCCGAGGCCAACATGGTGGGCGTGGCGGCCGGCCTTGCCACCTGCGGCAAGAAGCCCTTTGCCGCCACCTTCGCCATGTTCGCCGCCGGCCGTGCCTTTGAGCAGGTGCGCAACTCGGTGGCCTATCCCCACCTGAATGTGAAGGTGGTGGGCTCCCACGGCGGCCTGAGCGTGGGCGAGGACGGCGCCACCCACCAGTGCTGCGAGGATTTTGCCACCATGCGCTCCATCCCCGGCATGCTGGTGTGCTGCCCCTGCGACGGCAATGAGATGAAGCTGGCCGTCAAGGCCCTGCTGGACTACGACGGCCCCGCCTACCTGCGTCTGGGCCGCCTGGCGGTGGAGACCGTCACCGATGCCATCGAGGGCTACTCCTTTGAGCTGGGCAAGGGCTCGGTGCTGAGAGAGGGCGGCGATGTGACCATCATCGCCGCCGGCATGATGGTGCAGATGGCCCTGAAGGCCGCCGATATCCTGGCGGAGGAGGGCGTCAGCGCCCGGGTCATCGATATGCACACCATCAAGCCCCTGGACGAGGAGCTGGTACTCAAGGCCGCCCGGGAGACCGGCGCCATCGTCACCACCGAGGAGCACAATATCATCGGCGGCCTGGGCGAGGCGGTGGCCGGCTACCTGTCCGGCGTGTGCCCCGTGCCCGTGGTGCGCCACGGCGTCAATGACGAGTTCGGCCGCTCCGGCAAGGCTCCCCTGGTGCTGGAGCACTACGGCCTTACCCCCGAGGGCATCGCCGCCAAGGCCCGGGCCGCGCTGGCGCTGAAGAAATAAGATGTCCATCGCGCTGATTGCCGCCGATATGGACGGCACCCTGCTGGACCGGGACCATATGACCGTCCCCACCCGGAATCTGGACGCCCTGCGCCGGGCGTCGGAGCGGGGGGTGTCCATCGCCCTGGCCAGCGGACGGCCCTGGTGCTTCCTGCGGGACCTGGCGGAGAATATGGGCTGTGTGGATTACGTCCTGACCTGCAACGGTGCCTCGGTGCTGGAGGTCAAAACCGGCCGCTGGCTGGTGGAGAGCGGCATGGAGGAGCCGGTATGGCGGGCGGTGTTCGCTGTGCTGGCGGACTATGATCTGCCCTTCATGGCCTACTGCCAGGGAAAGAGCTATCTGGAGAAGCGGATGCTGCCTGCGGTGGCGGCCCGGCCCATTCTGTCGCCGGAGTTTCAGGAGGCGGCGGAACGGGAAGTGATTGCGGTGGACCGTCTGGACGAGACCCTGTCCGGAAAACGGGTGGAGAAGGTGGATACCTTCTTTATCCCCGCCGCCGCGCGGAAGGAGATGCTGGAGCGCCTGCGGAAGGTGGGAGCGCTCTATCTGGCCTCCGGGCTGGAGGATAACATTGAGATCAGCGCCAGCGGCACCAATAAAGGAAGGGCCCTGGCCGCCCTGTGCG
>JALEZN010000113.1 GCA_022772585.1 Clostridiales bacterium | reverse complement strand
GTGAATCTTGTGCCTGTGGTGCAATAGCTTCACTTGGCGAGCTGCCGCGTCAGCGGCGGGGAGCCTGGTGAAACTTTTGCCCGTGGTACAATAGATGCACGTATGCCGCGGGGAGATGTGGGTACACGTCGCCCCGCGCCGCATTTATGCCGCATTGACAGGAGGTGCCCGTATGCCGGAATTTCAGGTCGTATCCGAATACCAGCCCGCCGGAGACCAGCCCGAGGCCATCGACGCCCTGGCCAGGGGCGTGGAGATGGGGCTTCAGGAGCAGACCCTGCTGGGTGTTACCGGATCAGGTAAGACCTTCACCATGGCCAAGGTCATCGAAAAAGTCCAGCGCCCCACCCTGGTGCTGGCCCACAACAAGACCCTGGCCGCCCAGCTCTGCGCCGAGTTCCGGGAGTTCTTCCCCCACAACGCGGTGGAGTACTTTGTATCCTACTATGACTACTACCAGCCCGAGGCCTATATTCCCCACACCGACACCTATATTGAGAAGGACTCCGCCACCAACGACGAGATCGACCGGCTGCGCCTTTCCGCCACCTGCGCCCTGCTGGAGCGGCGGGACGTGATCGTGGTGGCCTCGGTGTCCTGCATCTACGGTCTGGGCGAGCCCGAGGACTTTGCCAAGATGATGATCTCCCTCCGGGTGGGGGCCACTATGGAGCGGGACGAGTTCCTCAAGCGGCTGGTGGATATCCGCTACGAGCGCAACGACATCGCCTTTGAGCGCAATATGTTCCGGGTCCGGGGGGACACGGTGGAGGTCTTCCCCGCCTACTGGAAGGACACCGCCATCCGGGTGGAGTTCTTCGGGGACGAGATCGACCGCATCAGCGAGATCAACGTGGTCACCGGAACCCCCATCCGCACGCTGAATCACATCCCCATCTGGCCCGCCACCCACTATGTCACCCCCAAGGAGAAGATGGACGCCGCCATCAGCAGCATCTACCGGGAGCTGGAGGAGCGGGTGGCTTTCTTCAAGGAGCACGACCAGCTGGTGGAGGCTCAGCGGCTCAAGCAGCGGGTGATGTACGACATTGAGATGATGCAGGAGCTGGGCTACTGCTCGGGCATCGAGAACTACTCCCGGGTCATCGAGGGCCGTCCGGTGGGCTCGCCTCCCCACACCCTGCTGGACTACTTCCCCAAGGACTTCGTGCTCTTCATCGACGAGAGCCACGTGACGCTTCCCCAGGTCCGGGCCATGTACAACGGCGACCACGCCCGCAAGACCACCCTGGTGGATTACGGCTTCCGCCTGCCCTGCGCCTTTGATAACCGCCCGTTGAAATTCGAGGAGTTTGAACAGCGTCTGAATCAGGTAATCTACGTCTCGGCCACCCCCGGCGAGTACGAGCGCACCCGCTCGGGCCAGATCGTGGAGCAGGTCATCCGGCCCACCGGACTGCTGGACCCCCGCATTGAGGTCCGCCCGGTGGAGGGCCAGATCGACGACCTGATCGGCGAGATCAACGAGCGCACGGCGCGGAAGGAGCGGGTACTGGTCACCACCCTCACCAAGAAGATGGCCGAGGACCTGACCGCCTATCTCACCAACGCGGGCATCAAGGTCCGCTATATGCACCACGACATCGACACCATCGAGCGCATGGAGATCATCCGGGACCTGCGGCTGGGCAATTTCGACGTACTGGTGGGCATCAACCTGCTGCGGGAGGGTCTGGACCTGCCCGAGGTCAGTCTGGTGGCCATTCTGGACGCCGACAAGGAGGGCTTCCTCCGCTCTGAGACCTCCCTCATCCAGACCATCGGCCGGGCCGCCCGCAACGCCGAGGGTCTGGTCATCATGTACGCCGACAAAATCACTCCCTCCATGCGCATGGCCATCGACGAGACCGAGCGCCGCCGTCAAAAGCAGGACGCCTTCAACCAGGCCCACGGCATTGTGCCCAGGACCGTCATCAAGAGCGTGCGGGACACCATCAAGCTCTCCGAGGGCGCTGAGAAGGACCGGGATGCCAAGCGCGCCGGCAAGATGACCCGGGCAGAGCGGGAGGAGGCCATTAAGAAGCTGGAGCGGGAGATGAAGGACGCCTCCAAACGCCTGGAGTTCGAGTACGCCGCCATCCTGCGGGACCGCATCATCGAGCTGCGGGGCGAGAAGTGACGGTGGAGATCTGTTATTATGGAAAGGGAGTGTGAAGCATGAAGTATGACTGGCTGGACGGATACCTGCGCTCCATGCCCGGCGCAGAGCACGACTACAAGCTGGAGTGGCAGTGGGACCGCTACATGGTCCGGGGCAAACTGTTCGCCGCGATCTGCACTCCCGGCCCGGAATACAAGCCGCCCTACAGCGGCCGCACCCTTATCAACCTGAAATGCGACCCCCGGCTGTCCGCGGGCTTCCGGGAGTCGTATCCGGAGATCCTGCCCGGATTTTACATGGACAAGCGGACCTGGATCGCCGTGCCGCTGGACGGCGGAATACCAGAAGCAGTGCTGCGGGAGCTGTGCGATCTGTCCTATAAGCTGGTGGTGGAAAAGCTGCCCAAGTATGTACAAAAACAGCTTGAGGAGGAAAGGCTATGAACCGGTGGAGCAGATGGACCGGGCTGGACCGTTTCCAGAAGGTCCTGCTCCTTGTGCTCTCCGCCATGGCGGCGGTCTTTGCGGTGCTCTATGGGGTCACGGTCTCCAAAGTGGGCTTTCTCTACCGGGACGTCATTCTGGTCCCCCATACTGAAAACGGGAGCACAGTCTACGCCGGGAAGCTCCAGGGCGCTGAGGCCGCGTTCACCGTGACGGCGGATAAAACAGTGACCTTCCGCTGGGGAGACCGGGAATACGGCCCCTACACCGCCGCGGAGGACCCCAGCGCCATCCCCAAAGATGAGGAGGGCGGCATCAACCAGCTGATGACCGGCGTGGAGCTTCTCTGCGGAGACGAGGTCCTGTTCCGGGGCGGCGTGCTCCGCAGTGGCCAGGAGCTGCTTCTTTTCCAGGAGGACGGCAGCTGGGTGGACTTCGGCATCTACGCCACCATGAGCGACGGAACGATCATCGACAGCGACGGCAATGAGGTAGACCAGATGGAGCCCTCTCCCCAGGCCATCCTCAGGCTCATGGACGGACCGGAGCTGACCCACAGGGGGATCCTGCCCGCCTACTTCGGCGGTGTGCTGCTCTCCCTTCTGGTGGGGCTCTCCATTCTCTTCGCCGATGAGCTCTTCCGCTGGGACCTGCGCTTCCGCATCCGGAGCCCGGAGTCTGCCGAGCCCTCGGACTGGGAGCTTTTCAGCCGGAAGCTGGGCTGGATTGTGGCCGTCATCCTGATCTTCGTACTCTATCTCATCGGACTGACCGACGTGCCATAGCGGGCCCGGCCGTCCGCACCTTCCGCCTCCGGGCGGGGAACAACTCTTGATACAAGGAAGGGAATTTATGCTCGACCATATCTACGTCAAAGGCGCACGGGAGAACAATCTGAAAAATGTGGACGTGAATATTCCCCGGGACAAGCTGGTAGTGCTCACGGGCCTCTCCGGCTCGGGCAAGTCCAGCCTGGCCTTCGACACCATCTACGCCGAGGGGCAGCGCCGGTATGTGGAGTCCCTCTCCTCTTACGCCCGCATGTTCCTGGGCCAGATGGAGAAGCCCGATGTGGACTACATCGACGGCCTCTCCCCCGCCATCTCCATCGACCAGAAGACCACCAGCAAAAACCCCCGCTCCACCGTGGGCACCGTCACCGAGATCTACGACTACCTCCGCCTGCTGTGGGCCCGGGTGGGCACCCCCCACTGCCCCAAGTGCGGCAAGGAGATCAGGCAGCAGACCATCGATCAGATCATCGACCAGGTGCTCGCCCTGCCCGAAGGCACCCGCATCCAGGTCATGGCACCGGTCATCCGCGGCAAGAAGGGCACCCACCAGAAGATCTTTGAGGACGCCCGGAAGTCGGGCTATGTCCGCTGCCGGGCCGACGGCTCCCTCTACGACCTGACCGAGGACATCCCCCTGGACAAGAACAAAAAGCACAACATCGAGATCGTGGTGGACCGCCTGGTCATCCGGGACGACGTGGCCCGCCGCCTGACCGACAGCGTGGAAGTGGCTTCCAACCTCTCCGGCGGCCTGGTGGTCATCAATATCGTGGGGGAGGACCGGGACATCCTGTTCTCTCAGAACTACGCCTGCGAGGACTGCGGCATCTCCATTGAGGAGCTCTCCCCCCGCATGTTCTCCTTCAACAATCCCTTCGGCGCCTGCCCCACCTGCACCGGGCTGGGCTCCCAGCTCAAGGTGGACCCGGACCTGGTCATTCCCAACAAGGACCTCTCCATCCTGGAGGGGGCCATCACCGCCTCGGGCTGGAACAACATCAAGGGAGACGGCATCTCCCGGATGTATTTCGACGCCCTGGCCAAGCAGTACAAGTTCAAGCTGACCACCCCGGTGAAGGAACTGCCCCCCGAGGTGCTGGATGTGATCCTTTACGGCACCAAGGGAGAAAAGCTGAAGCTCACCTACCAGCGTGAGAACGGCAAGGGCACCCTGATGCAGGCCTTTGAGGGCATCTGCAACAATCTGGAGCGGCGCTACAGGGAGACCCAGTCCGATGCCTCCCGCCGGGAGCTGGAGGACTGCATGAGCGAGCGTCCCTGCCCCGACTGCGGCGGCAAGCGTCTGCGGAAGGAGGCCCTGGCCGTCACGGTAGGAGGCATCAACATCGACGAATTCTGCCGCAAATCGGTAAACGACGCCCTGGACTTCATCGAGCATCTGGAGCTCTCCCCCCAGAAGATGCTCATCGCCGACCGCATCCTCAAGGAGATCAGGTCCCGTCTGGGCTTTCTCCAGTCGGTGGGCCTGCAGTACCTGACCCTCTCCCGCTCGGCCGCCACATTGTCCGGCGGCGAGAGCCAGCGCATCCGGCTGGCCACCCAGATCGGTTCCTCCCTGATGGGGGTACTCTATATCCTGGACGAACCCTCCATCGGCCTGCACCAGCGGGACAACGACAAGCTGCTCTCCACCTTGAAGCACCTGCGGGATCTGGGCAACACCCTGCTGGTGGTGGAGCACGACGAGGACACCATGCGCGCCGCCGATTTCATCGTGGACGTGGGCCCGGGCGCCGGCGTCCACGGCGGACAGATCGTGGCCGCCGGTACCGCCGAGGAGGTTATGAACACCCCCGGCTCCATCACCGGCGACTACCTGTCCGGCCGGAAGAAGATCCCCGTTCCCAAGGAGCGGCGGAAGGGCAGCGGCAAGTTCCTCACCATCCGCGGGGCGTCGGAAAATAACCTGCGGCACGTGGACGTGTCCATCCCCCTGGGGGCTTTTACCTGTGTCACCGGCGTGTCCGGCTCGGGCAAGTCCTCCCTGGTCAATGAGATCCTCTACAAGCGCCTAGCCGCCGACCTGAACCGGGCCAAGACCCGGGCCGGGAAGCACGACGCCATCGAGGGAGAGGAATTCCTGGACAAGGTCATCAACATCGACCAGTCCCCCATCGGACGCACCCCCCGCTCCAACCCGGCCACCTATACCGGACTCTTCAATGACATCCGGGACCTCTTCGCCTCCACCCAGGACGCCAAGACCAGGGGCTATGGGCCCGGCCGCTTCTCCTTCAATGTCCGGGGCGGCCGGTGTGAGGCCTGCTCGGGCGACGGCCTTATCAAGATCGAGATGCACTTCCTGCCCGACATCTATGTTCCCTGCGAGGTGTGCAAGGGCAGGCGCTACAACCGGGAGACCCTGGAGGTCCGCTACAAGGGCAAGAATATCCACGAGGTGCTGGAGATGACGGTGGAGGAGGCCCTGGGCTTCTTCGAGAACCTGCCCCGGCTCTACAACAAGGTCCAGACCCTCTACGAGGTGGGCCTGGGCTATGTGAAGCTGGGCCAGCCCTCCACCACCCTCTCCGGCGGCGAGGCACAGCGGGTCAAGCTGGCCACTGAGCTGGCCAAGCGCTCCACCGGCCAGACCATCTATATCCTGGACGAGCCCACCACCGGCCTCCACTCCGCCGACGTCCACAAGCTCATCGAGGTTCTGCAGAAGCTGGTGGACGCGGGCAACACCGTGGTGGTCATCGAGCACAACCTGGACGTGATCAAGACCGCCGACCATATCATCGACCTGGGCCCCGAGGGCGGCGACGGCGGCGGCAGCATCGTTGTCACCGGCACACCGGAGGAGGTGGCCGCCTGCGCCGCCTCCTACACCGGGCAGTATCTCAAGCGGATGCTGTGAGCAAATACCGCCGTCGCCGCCCTTTCAAGCGTTTTTCCGCAGACAAAACCTTGATGCCGGACGGATTCACTCCGTCCGAGCAGATAAAAAGCTCGGGGCCCCCGCACGGCCAACGCCGGGCGGGGAACGGCGACGGCGGCGGCAGCATCGTTGTCACCGGCACACCGGAGGAGGTGGCCGCCTGCGCCGCCTCCTACACCGGGCAGTATCTCAAGCGGATGCTGTGATACCCCTATCGGGAGGCCACGGCGATCCGAATACGGCAAAGGCCGCCGCAGAGATCTTCTGCGGCGGCCTTTTTTCTTGTTTTTCCGTGTCCCGGCTCAGCCCGAGCAGCGGACCACGCAGGTGAGGGTCTGGCCGTTGATGGTACACGTCAGGGTGGTGTTGCCCTTGCCCACCATGGTGACCAGTCCGGTCTCGCTGACGGTGGCCACGGCGGTGTTGCCGATAGACCAGACCGGGGTCCCGGTGGCGCCCGAGACACTCATCTGAACCGTGGTTCCGGCACGCATGGTAAAGTCGCTGTAGTTGAGCTTGGCATTGGAGGAAGTGGTCCCACCGCCGGAAGGTGCGGTGCTGGGGGCCACGGCGGTCCCGGCGCCGGAGGGCGCCTCAAAACTGCACCGGGCGATGCAGGTCTGGCTGACCTGGGTGCCCTTGAGGGTGGCCGTAATGGTGGCCCGGCTCACACCGTTGACTTTTCCGATGGCCTTGACATTGCCGTTCTCGTCCACGCTCACCACCTCGGGATTGCTGCTGGTCCATTCGATGTAGCCCTTGCTTCCGGCGGGAGTGAAGGTGACCTTGATGGGATGACTCTCACCGTAGAAGCTCATGGTGAAGTCGCTCTTGTCCAGCGTGAATCCTGTGGCGGTCTGGTCTGCGGGGACCGCAGGCTCCGGCGGCGTGCTGGGCTCAGCAGAAGGCGGAGTGGAGGCCGTGGGCGCGGGCGTGGCCGAGGTGGCAGGCGGGGTCTTTCCCTTGTCGATCATGGGCTTTACGATGGAGACCACGATGCACACCGCCGCCACAATGAGGGCCAGCGAGAGGATCGTGGTGAAAATTTTCATGGGAGAAGGGCCGCTGGAGTAACCGCCGCCCCGGTTGTTGGTCCGTTTTCCCCGTTTCCTGCGGGGGGACGCCCCCTCCTCCTCCGGCGGACGTCCGTCGCAGAAGGGGCAGCGTTTATAGGTAGAGGCGTAATCTTCGCCGCAGATATCACAGTGAATGGTCTGATGCCGGTTTCCCGTAGGCGTTCTGGCCATAAAATTCCCTCCAAACTGACTGATTCTCCTATTATTTTACACGGCAAAGAAAGCCCCGTCAACGTTCGGGGACAAAATGTAAAACTTTTTTAACGATTAGCCGGCGCCGGATGGTTCTTCACCGGAGCTGCCAATTCCATGAGGAAGGTGACGAGCAGCTCCTGGCCGCTGGCACCGGTGGATTTCATGGCCAGGTCCACCTCTCCGCACCGGATCACCGCCCGGCGGCACCAGGGAAGGGAGAACTTCCGGGCGGCGTTCATCAGCTTCTCCGCCGGGTAGGAGTTGCGCATGCCCCACTGCTCCATGAGATACGCGGTACCCTTCTTGTGCTCCAGGGCCAGACGGGCGGAGTAGAGCTGCCGCAGCTGCTTGCCCAGCACCGCCAGGAGTTTGATGGGGGCCTCCTGCATGTGGAACAGGTCACCCAGCACCGAGGCCGCCCGGTCAAAATTGCCGGCGGCGATGGCATCGGTCATCTGAAAGACCACCGCGTCCAGCTGGGGGGTGGCCACCGCGTCGATATCCGCCCGGGTGACCCGGTGGTTTTTCGCATAGGCCCCCACCTTGCCGATCTCGGAGATCAGGCCGTTCATCAGGTCGCCGCAGAGGAACATGAGGTATTTGGCGTCCTCTGTGCCGATATCGTGGTCCAAAGCCCGGAAGCGGCGGGAAATCCAGTCCACCAGGTCGTCCTGGCCCTGCCGGTTGAAGGGGACCACGCTGCCCCTGGCCTTGATGACCCCCGCCAGCTTGGTGCGGGCGTCGGCCTTGTACTCGATGAGGTCGTAGACAAAGACTAGGCACACGTAGTCCGGCAGGTCGGAGAGGACCTTGATGAGCCCGTCCTTGTCTCCCTTGTAGAGGTCGAAGTCGCTGACCACGATAAGGGTACGGCTGCTCATCATGGGCAGGCAGTCCACCAGCTCCTGGAGCTTCTTCACGTCGAACTCCTTGCCAGACAGGGTGTGGAGATTGAACTCCTCCATGCCCGCCGGCAGCAGCTTCTCCTTCATCCGCCCCAGGTAAAAGTCCCGCAGATAGGACTCCTCCCCGTGGAAGATGTAGAGCTGGCCGATGCTGTCCCCGGCGATGTCCTTTTTCAATTTCTGATAGGCGGAGTTGTCCGTCTTTCCTTTGGGCGGCATGGCCACCTCCCCTTTCTTCCCTGTCAGCGCACCCGGAAGGTGATCCTTCCCATCCAGTCGGTACGGTAGATGTCGCAGCCCGCGGCGGCCAGCCGCTCCAGCGTGCCGGCATCGGGCTGGCCATAGGAATTGTACCCCACCGAGACGGCGGCATATTCCGGCCGGACCGCCGACAGCAGTTCCGGCGAAACGGCATAGCGGGAGCCGTGGTGCCCCGCCAGCAGCAGCTCAATATCAGGCAGGTCCCCGTACTTCACCAGCCGCTTTTCCACCGCCATGTTCATGTCCCCGGTCATAAGTATGTCAAAATCGTCCAGCGTGCACAGCACGCTCAGCCCCTCCTCGTTGGCGCCCCCGTCCCCCAGGGGCCGGTACAGCCGGAGGGAGGCCGCGCCCAGGGAAGCGGTCCCGTTCTCCCGCAGAAAAACGATCTCCGTTCCTTTCTCCTCCGCCAACGCCAGGATCTCCCGCCGGAGCGGGTCCTCCGGCTCCACATCGGGGACCGCCAGGGTCCCCACCTCCATCCGCTCCAGCAGCTCGGGCACGCCCCCGGCGTGGTCGGCGTGGAAATGGGTGAGGACCAGCAGGTCCAGACGGCGGTGGCCGGTGCTCTGGAAGTAATCCGCCGCCACATCCCCCGGATCCCGGCGGCTGTTCCCGCCGCAGTCCACCAGTGCGGTGCGTCCCCGGGACGCAAAGGCCACGCTCTGCCCCTGGCCCACGTCCAGCACCGACACTGTCAGCGGGTACATCCGCTCCTCGGCGGCGGTGCACACCAGCGCGGCGCACAACGCGCAGACACAGGCGCAGGCCGGCAGGATGGGCCGGGGCTTTCCTTTCTTCCGCAGCAGCAGTGCCGACAGGAGGATCAGATAGACCAGCAGCAGCCAGCCCCGAAGATAGACGTTCTCCAGCCGCACCGAGGCAAAGGGCAGGGCGGACAGTTTTCCGGCCACCCACAGTACATACCCCGCCGGCAGGGCAAAGACCTTTCCCAGAAAGGCGGCCAGCCCGCTGTGGAGCAGGCCAAGAAGAGCGCTCCCCAGTCCCCCGGCAAAGGTGAGCGCCGCCGCCCACAGGGCCAGCAGATTGGCCAGGGGCGAGACAAGAGAGAGACTGCCGAAATAGAGGGCGGTCAGAGGCACGGTAAAGACCAGCGCCCCCACTGTCGCACTCAGTCCGGCGGCAATGGTCCGGAGCAGATGGGCCAACATCCCGCGCAGGCCGGTGCGCCCGGACGGCAGCCGGTCCGTCCACGTCCGGAAGAGCCGCCCGGAGCAGCAATGGATCCCTGCCGCCGCCGCAAAAGAGAGCTGCAGCCCGATCCCCGCTCCGGCATAGGGGTTTTGGAGCAGGATCAGCAGCAGCGCGGCGGACAGGGAGGTGGGCTTGTCGTCCTCCCGCCCCAGCAGGGGCGCCAGCATCAGCATGGACTGGAGAAAGGCTGCCCGCAGCACCGACGGCGTATACCCCGCCACTCCCGCGAACAGGGCCATGAGCAGGATGGTGCATGCCGCCGTCCTGCGGCGGTTGCGTCCCATCAGGCGAATGGAAAATCCCGCCAGGAAGGAGACATGCAGGCCGGACACCGCCACCGTGTGGGCCAGTCCGGAGCGCTGGAGGGCGGTATAGGTCCCGGTATCCAGTCCGCTTTTGTCACCGGTCACCAGACCGGTGACAAGGTGCGCCACCTCCGCCGGGAAGGCGGAGGTGATGAGCTCTTTCAGCCGCGCGCTCCACAAAACCGGCCAAAATCGGAGGGAAACCCTCTCCGGCGAGGCGATTTTCAAATCCCTTTTGGCATTCAAAGTCAGAAAAATACTTTTTGTATAGAAATAGTCGGTCTCCTCGCCGCCCGACACATTGGCCAGACGCGGGGTCATCTCCCCCGAGACCCGGTCCCCGGGCCGCAGGAAGGAATATTCTTCACCGGCGTAGAGCACGGCGCCCAGCCGTTTCCCGTCTCCGGTATCCAGCTCGGCATCCACTGCCACGCCGTACCGCGTGGTCCGGGGCAGACCGGTGATGAGCGCTGTATAGACGCCCCGCGCCCCGTCCAGCCGCCGGGCGGGGACCAAAGTGCGGGCCTGAAAGCCCGCCGTCCACAGAAAGCCCAGGGCCAGTCCCAGGCAGACCAGCCGCAGCCGCAGGCCCCGCCGGCTCTTCAGCAGAAAGGCTCCGCCGCCCATCAGGGCGCACACCGCCCCCAGGCCGGGGAGCACCCCCTCCGGCAGCAGCAGCACCGAGAGCAGCATGGCTGCCGAGCAGGAGACGGCGAAGATACACAGCTTACGCACGCTCGCCCGTTTCCGCCCTTTCCTCCGGCTCCCGCAGGTCGGCCGCCGTCAGGGCCATCAGGTCCTCCCGGGTAGGGGCCTCCAGCAGGGCCACCCGGTCGGCCTGACGGGCCACCGCTTTCTCAAAGAGGTTGCGCACATCCCGGGCGTTGCCGAAGTTCTCGTCCCGCTCCTCATAGAGCTCCCGGAGCATGCCGGCCCCCAGTTTCTCCGCCTCGGCGTCCAGCGTGTAGCCGTTTTTGGCGCACATGGAACGGAGGATCTCCATCAGCTGCTCGCCGGTGTAGTCCTCAAAATAGAAATACTTGTTGAACCGGCTCTCCAGGCCGGGATTGGAGTGGATGAACTTCCCCATCAGCCCGGTGTACCCCGCCACGATGACGATCAGGTCCTTCCGGTGATCCTCCATGTTCTTGAGCAGGACCTCAATGGCCTCGTGGCCGAAGTCGTTGGCGTTCTCCTGGTTCACCAGGGCATAGGCCTCGTCGATAAAGAGCACGCCGCCCAGGGCCTTCTGCACCGCCTCGTTGGTCTTGATGGCGGTCTGGCCCACGAAGCCGGCCACCAGGCCGGAGCGGTCCACCTCCACCAGCTGCCCCTTGGAGAGGACGCCGATGGCGTGGTAGATTTTGGCCAGCAGGCGGGCCACCGTGGTCTTTCCGGTGCCCGGGTTGCCCATGAACACCAGATGGAGGGACATGGGCGGCACCGGTAAACCCTTCTCCTCCCGCAGCCTGCGCACCTTGACCAGATTGATGAGGCTCTTCACGTCGGCCTTTACCTTTTCCAGACCGCAGAGGCCGTCCAGCTCGGCCAGCAGCTCCTCCACGGTGGGCTCAGGCTCCTGCGCCTGCTCCGCCGCCGGTTCCTCTGCCTGCGCCTTTTCGCTCTCCTTCACAGGGGCGGCGGTCTCGGCCGGGCCCTGCTCCGCCTTCTGCTCCGGCCGCCGGGTCACGAACTCCCGGGGATCCAGTCCGGTCCGGTCCCCCTTCAGCCCGTCGCCCCGGCACAGGGTCTCCAGCGCCCCGGCGCAGTCCTCGGCAAAGCCGGCCTCCTCCTCGCTGACGCAGTCATCCACCGCGGCGAAGAGCAGGATCATCAGGGTGGTCAGGTCAATGAAGCGCCGGGCCAGATCGGTACCCGAGACCTTGTCGCAGGCCCGCATCCGGGCAAAAAAGTCGGGCGCCCGGAAGCCGGGGTACTCCCCCACGGCGGTGGACAGCTCCCAGAACAGGATGGAGGGCACCGGGTTGCCCCTGGTATAGACGGCGTTGTAGTACTCCACGTGCCGGGGAGTCACGGCGCTCCCGTCCCGCTGCCACACGCCCAGGGCGCAGGCCCGGAAAAAGACGTCGGCCTCCTGGCCGAACCGCAGGCGGAGCGTGGGCTCCGTGATCTGCCGGCGGAAGGCGTCCACGCCCTCCGCATACTGCTTGTGTACCGCCGCCGCGGTCATGGAACCTTTCATACGGTCCACCTCTTCTTTTCAATCAACACGGGCCGCCCCGCTGTGTCGTTTTGTTTCATTATACTGAAAAGCGCCCCCGGATGCAAGGCCGCGGAGCTCTGCCGCCGCCGGGTGAAAAAATATCCCCCGCCGGCGCAACAATTTCCTCCTTCCTATCGTTTATTAGGGTGAAGGGAGGAGAAGGCATGACAGATCCCAACCGGTTGGAGCTTCTGGTCAAAACCCACGAACAAACGCTGTACCGGGCGGCGGCGGCCATCCTGGGGGACGCCCACGAGGCCGAGGACGCAGTGCAGGACGCCTTTCTGGCATGGCTGGAAAAGACGCCCTCCTGCCCCGACGCCGCCCATGAGCGGGCGTGGCTGCTGCGGGTGACGGTGAACGGCTGCAAGAGCCGCCTCCGCTCCCCCTGGCGGCGGCGCACCGCCCCGCTGCCGGAGAGCTATCCCGCCGCCACGCCGGAGGAACACGCTGCCCTGGACGCGGTGCTCTCCCTGCCGCCAAAAGAGCGGGCCACCGTCCACCTGTTCTACTACGAGGGCTATCAGACGGCGGAGATCGCCGCTATTCTGGGGGAACGGGAGGGCACTGTCCGCTCCCGCCTCTCCCGCTGCCGCAAAAAGCTGCGTGACATGCTCACCGATGATATGTGACAGAAAGGAGTCTTTTATGAGAGACTATCGTACCTATATGGACCGGGTGCGGCTCTCCCCCATGGCCCACCTGGACCTGATGGAGGCCCTGGAGACCGGCAGTCCCAGGCGCTCCCACCGCCGGGGACTGTGGGCCGCGGGACTGGCCGCCTGTCTCGTATTGGCCGCCGCCATCGGCTGGAGCCTGTGGCCGGCCTCCGACCTCGGGGCCGCCCTGCTCCCCGGGTCGGCGGACCCACTTCCCGCGCCCTCCGCCCCATCCGCTTCCGCGCCCGCCCCGGAGCCCTCTTCCTATGCCCAGTCGTATGACCCGGAGGCGCTCTCTCTGCTGGTGCCCGCCCTGCCGGAAGGGTACGCCTTTACCA
Source organism: Clostridiales bacterium (assembly GCA_022772585.1). Classification (GTDB taxonomy): domain Bacteria; phylum Bacillota; class Clostridia; order Oscillospirales; family Oscillospiraceae; genus Pseudoflavonifractor_A. The sequence continues at coordinate 8,794 of JALEZN010000113.1, read as the reverse complement.
TGGAGGGGCTCGTCCTCCCCGATCTTACCGGCCAGCCCTGCGTGACCGTCTGCTACGCCCCCCTGGCCGGCAGCACCACCCGGGACCTGACCGCACAGGAGATGCTGGACCTCTTCTCCGCCTCCCGGCCCGACAATCTGGCCCTGCTGGGGTGGGAGGGCTTTACCCTCACCGGCTCCTGCACCACCCTGCCTGACGGGCGGCTCTTTTCGGCTGCCGTCCGGGGCTCCCACGGGAGTTCCTCCTTCTCCCTCACCCTCTTCCCCGGTCAGGAGCCTCTGGTGGAGGAGCAGTACGAACATGTCCCCGCCTTTGACAAAAACGGTATGGAGGTCACCGCCTATTTCCTCCGCGAGGACCGGGACGGGGACGGCGGTCCCGAGTATCATTACCGGGCCCATTTCCTGTACGGAGACATGGGGGTCTCCTACCAGTCGGTGAGCCCCGACGAAGGGCTCAGCCAGCTGCTACTCAAGGAAGTGCTTCGGGTATTTACCGGGGAGCACGGCTTCCTGGCCTTTGGGGCGCTGCCCGCTCCCTCCGCCCGGGCCGCGTCCCGGGAGGTGACGCTGGAGGAAGCCGCCTCCACCCCCATGGGCGCTTTTCTTCCCACGCCGCCCCGGCGCTTCACCCTCTCCCGCGCGGAGCTGACCGGGGAGACCGACACACAGTGCCGGCAGCTCACCGCGGGCTGGGCACACGGTTATGACTATGTGGAGGTCTCCCTCTGTCTCTTCCCGCCCCACGCCAAGCTGCCCGCCCCGGACTTTGAGCCCGGGGACCTGGACACGGAGATCCTGTCCGCGTGGGGCGCCTATGTGGAGGATGACGCGGGGGACGTGCCCGGCTGGCGCTATCCCGCCTTCACCCTCCACTACCCCTGCGGGGATTCCACCGTGGCCGCCACATACACCATCAAGGGCCTGACTCCGGAGGAGGTGGCCCGGGCCATCCCCGCCGCCTGAGGGGACGGCGGGAGAGCCCCGCCCTGCACGGGAATTCTCCCCCTGCGCAAAAAAACTCGCTGCCCCGGGGGGCAGCGAGCTTTTTACATGCGATGCTTACCGGGGGCACAGCCCCCTGCTCCGTCAGGCCTCGTCTTCGATCAGGCCGTAGCCGCCGTCGTTGCGCTTGTAGACCACAGAGAAGGCGCCGTCGGCGTCGATATTCTTGAAGGCAAAGAACGCGTGGTCCACCAGGTTCATCTGGAGCACCGCCTCCTCCACCGTCATGGGCTTGATGGGGAATTTCTTGGTGCGGACGATGCTGAAATCCTCCTCCTCCGCCTCAGGCGCGAAGGAGGACTCCTCTTCGTCCACAGTGCGGACAAAGGCGTCCTGACGCAGGCGCTTCTCCAGACGCGCCTTGTTCTTGCGGATCTGGCGCTCCACCGAGGCCACCGCGGCGTCGATGGTGGCGAACATATCGGACGTGCTCTCGGCCACGCGGATGATGGTGCCGCCGGAACGGACGGTCAGCTCCACGTTGTTGCGGCCTTTTTCAACACTAAAGACAACGGCAGCCTCCGCGTCCGCCTTGAAATAGCGGTCCAGCTTGCCTACTTTCTTTTCTGCGTAGGCGTGGACCTTGTTGGGGAGGTTGACCTTCTTGTCTGTAAACACGAACTTCATAGATGTCAGCTCCTTCCGCCCTCCGGAGAGGGCATTTCTGGTTCCTGGGGCTGTTGCCCTGTGCGGGAGTCCCTTTTCGGGGGCCTCCTTGTGATAATTATACCACAACAATAAGAAATTTCCAGAGCAAAATATGATATTTTTACAAAACGGCCTGGGCGTGGCGGGTCACATGGCAGCCCAGGTTCACCGCGCAGGGCAGACCGGCAATATGGGTGGCGTGGGGCAGGATGCATACCGACAGCGCCGTGGTGGCGCCCCCCAGTCCCTGGGGGCCGATGCCCAGGGCGTTAATGCGGCGGAGGGCCTTCTCCTCCAGTTCAGCGTAGAAGGGGTCGGGATTGTGCTGGTCCACCGGCCGCAGCAAAGCCCGTTTGGCCAGCAGGGCGGCCATCTCCGACGTGCCGCCCAGGCCAACACCCACCACCACCGGCGGGCAGGGGTTGGACCCGGCGGCTGACACCGCCTCCACAATGAAGTCCACCACCGCGTCGGGCCCCACCGAGGGCTTGAGCATTTTGAGGGCGGTCATGTTCTCGCTGCCGAAGCCCTTGGGAGCCACCGTGAGGGTCAGCCTGTCCCCCTCCACCAGGGTCAGGTGGAGGATGGCGGGGGTATTGTTGTTGGTGTTGACCCGGCGCAGGGGGTCACCCACCACCGAAAGGCGCAGATGGCCCTCCACATAGCCCCGGGCCACCCCCTCGTTCACCGCGTCGGACAGCAGGCCGCCGGTAATGCGGCACTCCTGCCCCAGCTCGGCAAAGACCACGGCCATACCGGTGTCCTGGCAGATGGGCAGGCCCTTCTCATCGGCAAAACGGAAGTTCTCCACCAGGTCCCCCAGGATGGCCCGGCCCACCGGCGAAGGTTCCTCCCCGGCGGCGGCGGAGATGGCCTACCGCAGGTCGCCGGGCAGGTGGCAGTTGGCCTGAATGCACAGCTCACGGACGGTATTGACGATATCGGAATACGCGATCTCTCTCATATGGCTCTTCCTCTCGCTGATCAGGATGGGACGGCGCTCACCGCACGCGGCCGCCGTTGATGAATACGGCCTCCACCCGGCTCTTCCAGTCCAGGGGATGGCCGGAGGTGACCACCACGTCGGCGTCCTTGCCCGGGGTCAGGGTGCCTACCCGGCCGCCCACGCCGCCGATCTCGGCGGCATTGCGGGTGATGGCGGCCAGGGCCTCCTCCTCCTCCATGCCGGCGCGCACCGCCATGGCGGCGCAGATGGGCAGGTACTGGATGGGTGTCTCCGGGTGGTCGGTGCAGATGGCCACCTTCACGCCGGCCCGGGCCAGAATGGCCGGATTCTCCAGGGTCTGGTTGGCAAGCTCCGGCTTGCTCCGGTCTCCCAGACAGGGCCCGGTGATGACGGGCACCCCCTCGGCGGCCAGATAGTCGGCCAGCAGATGGCCCTCGGTGCCGTGGACGATCACATAGCGCAATCCGAATTCCCGGGCGATGCGCATGGCGGTGGCAATGTCATCGGCCCGGTGGGCGTGGAAGTGGGCCGGCAGCTCTCCCTCGGTGACAGGAAAAAGGGCCTCCAGCTTGGCGTCGAAGTCGGGCATATCGGTATCCGGGTCCTCCCCGGCCTTGATCTGCTTGTCCCGGTACTCCACCGCCCGGGCCAGATTCTCCCGGATGATGGCGGCAGTGGCCATGCGGGTCACCGGGGTCTCCTTCCGGTCGTTGTACACCGATTTGGGGTTCTCGCCCAGAGCGAATTTCATGGCGGCCGGGGCCTTCACAATGGCCTCGTCCACCCAGCGTCCGTTGGTCTTGAGGGCCACGAACTGGCCGGCGATGGGATTGGCACTGCCCGGCCCGGTGAGCACCGTGGTCACGCCGCCCTGCCGTGCCTCCTCAAAGCAGCGGTCCAGAGGATTCACCGCGTCGATGGCCCGGAGCTGAGGGGTGCAGGGATCGGTGGACTCGTTGCCGTCGTCCGCCTCAAAGCCCAGGGCGTTGCCGAACATGCCCAGGTGGCAGTGGGCGTCCACAAAGCCGGGCAGGATGTGGCCGCCCTCCGCATCCAGCGAAGGGCCGTCCCACGCGGGCAGCTCCTCCTCCGGCCCTACCGCCCGGATCTTCTCTCCCTCCAGCCACACGTAGCCCCGGGGGATCACCGGCCCATCCATGGGATGGACCACTCCGTTGTGAATCAGCATTGGTCACGACACCTTTCGACAAATGTTCTGTTTGACATTTTCAGGAATTCAGGCTATATTATTACTTGCAGCTCGGCCAATTGGTCCGATCCCGCATATGAGTCCTTCTCCGGCACGGGCCGGGGGCGCTCATATTCCATTCTCTCTTATTGTTTTGCTTTGGGCGCTCTCCGATGGCGGGGGGCGCTCCTTTTTTCTATCCGGCCAGGGTGTACTGCTCCACCAGCTCCACGCTGAGGATCAGGTAATCACCATCCCGGAAGATCTTCAGCTCCAGGCTGTCTCCCGCCCGGAGCCCCTCCTTCTGGGCGTTGAGATCGGCGATGGCGGGAGTGGGCAGGCCGTTGGCCTCCACGATGATGTCCCCCGCCCGCAGGCCCTTCCGCCAGGCGTCAGAATTTTCGTCCACGCTCTCCACCCACAGGCCCTGGGGCACCGCGTCCGGATCCTCCACATAGTATTTCACCGGGCCCACCGTTACGCCGATGGCGGGCCGGCCGCCGATATGGCCCGCGGCGATGAGCTCGTCCACGATGGCCTTGGCCGAAGCGGTGGGGATGGCAAATCCCAGCCCCTCGATGGTGTTCCAGTTCGAACTCATCTTCAGGGTGGTGACCCCGATGACCTGTCCGTACTGGTTCACCAATGCGCCGCCGGAATTGCCGGAATTCAGGGCCGCGCTGGTCTGGATGAGCTGCATCTCATAGCCGTCCACCGACATGGCCCGGTCCAGATAGGAGATAATGCCGTCGGTCATGGTACCCATGAGCTGCTCCCCCAGAGGGTTCCCGATGGCGTAGGCCGGGTCCCCCACCCGCAGGCTGGCGGAATCCCCGAATTCCGCCGCCGGCAGGCCGGCGGCCTCCACCTTCAGCACCGCCAGGTCAGTCTGCTCGTCGCTGCCCACCAGCAGGGCGTCGTAGGAGCCGCCGCCGTCCAGACGGGTCACGGTCACGGTCCTGGTCCCGGCAATGACGTGGTGGTTGGTGATGATGTATCCGTCCTCCGACAGGATAATGCCCGTTCCCAGTGAGGCGCCCCAGTCGCCCTCACCCCGGATACTGACGATGGACGGAACACTTTTGTCATAGATATCCCGTGGGGAGAGAGCCCCCCCCTCCGGCTCGGGGGACAGGGAAAGGACCGTACCTCCGCCCACAGGCGCCCGTTTGACCAGAGTCTCGCTCTCCTGCGTCTCCGGGACGGGTGCAAAGCGGCCGTCCCAGTCCTCCGCCCCGTCCTCCCAGGGCATAAGGTCCTCCAGGGCGGGCAGAGGCCGCCCGCCCCGGAGATTGAGGAGCACCGCCGCCGCCCCGCTGCCCAGCATCAGTGCCAGGAACAGGCAGAGCACCACTACAGCCCGGGCCCTGCGCCGGTTCCGGCGGGGGCGCGGCGCCTCCGCGGCCCGGCGGACTACCCGCCGCTTCTCCCCTTCCCCGCTGTCGGGGACAGGACGAAGGACAGGGATCCTGTCCTCCCCGGCGCCGGGCGGGACGTTATATTCCATATCCGGCCGGTCAAAGTAATAGCTGTACATCTCATCACTCCTCGCGGAAGATGGGGAGGGAACCCCTTTATGCCAGCGTCAGGGTAAAGGTGAACTCGGTCACACCGTTCTCGCTGGTCACCGTGATGTTCTCCCTGTGATTGCCCAGGATGGTCTTGACGATATAGAGACCCAATCCCACGCCGTCCCGGTCCTCGCTGCGGGACCGGTCGGTCTTGTGGAAACGGTCGAAGAGCAGGGGGAGCTCCTCCGGCGGGATGGTCTCACCTGTGTTGCGCACCGACACATAGGCCTTCCCGTTCTTGGACTGGATGCCGATGCCCATGGTGCTCCCTTCGGTGGAAAACTTGATGGCATTGTCCAGCAGGTTGTAACACACCTGGGTGATGGCGTCCGGGTCGCCCCAGACCATCACCTGTCCCTCGGGCAGGGCGGTATCCACGTCCAGATGGCGGGCATTGATCTTGGGTTCCAGGCTCACCAGCACCCGCAGCATGACCTCGGCCACGTCGAAGGGCTCCTGGGCGGTGACGTTCTCACTGGACTGGAGCCGGGAGACCTCCAGCATCCGCCGTACCAGCCGGGAGAGCCGCCGGGTCTCCGACGAGATGGTCTGGAGATATTCCCGCTCCCGCTCCCGGGGGATGGTCCCGTCCAGGATGCCGTCGGCAAAGCCGGCAATGGTGGTCATGGGCGTCTTGAGCTCATGGGAGACGTTGGCAATGAATTCGCTGCGCTTGGCGTCGGCCTTTGAGATGGAGTCGGCCATGGCATTGAAGGCCTCGGCCAGTTCGCCCACCTCGTCCCGGCGGTCCTCATAGCCGGTGACCCGGGCGTCATATTCCCCGTGGCCGAATCTCCGGGCCATGTCCGCGATCTCCTTCAGGGGCCTGGTCTGATGGAGCGAGGTCACCGAGCTGCTGATGAAGGCGATGAAAAGCACCACCAGGGCGGTGAAAAAGAAAATGCTGGTCACCGCCCGCCACAGTCCGGTGATATTGGAGGTGTCGGCCGCCACAAAGACCAGATTGGTCTCGTATTGCTGGCCCAAAAAGTCGCTTTTGACCACCGATTTGCCCGCCACATAGCGCCGCTCGGGGAAGATGCCTCCCAGATTGCTCATGCCGGTGTACTCTCCATCCCGCCCGATGAGCTGGCAGATCTGATGGGGCACCGTCGGCGCGGCCAGCCCGTCCCGGATGGCCCCCTCAGAGGCCAGAAGCACCCGGCCGTCCGTCCTGCAGATGATGACATAGGCGTCGGACACGCTGGCGATGGCGCTGACGTATGCCTGATAGGAGGAATCCATCACGCTGCCGCCGCTGCTCTGGAGCGCGCCGGTAAATTGGGAGATAAACTCCACATTGCGCTCCATGGACTCCTGTTTTTCCTGGATGGTATACCGGTACGAGAGGGTAATAAAGGCCGCCCCCAGCAGAGTAAAGGAGATGAGGATGATGGCGGCCATCATGCTGAACTGTCGTCCGTATACGCTTTTCATCCGGCGCTCACGACCTCGAACTTATAGCCCACACCCCACACGGTCTTCAGGCTCCACTGGTCGCTGACCCCCTCCAGCTTTTCCCGCAAACGCTTGATGTGTACGTCCACAGTGCGGGAATCGCCGAAATAGTCAAAGCCCCACACCTCGTCCAGCAGCTGGTTGCGGGTGAACACCCGGTTGGGGGCGGAGGCCAGGTGGTAGAGAAGCTCCAGCTCCTTGGGAGGCGTGTCCACCCGCTTGCCGTCCACCAGCAGCTCATAGGAATCCAGGTTGATGGTCAGCTTGTCGAAGCTGAGCTTCTTCTCCCCGCTGCCCTCGCCCTCCGCGCCGAAGCGGCGGAGCACCGCGTGGATGCGGGCCAGGACCTCCTTCATCTCAAAGGGCTTTACAATGTAGTCGTCGGCTCCCATCTCCAGGCCGTTGACCTTGTCGTCGGTCTCGCCCTTGGCGGTGAGCATGATGACAGGGGTCTTGTCGTTCTCCCGGATCTTCTTGAGCACCGACCAGCCGTCCATCACCGGCAGCATGATGTCCAGCAGCACCAGGTCGGGGTGGAAGGAGCGGAACAGCTCCACCCCCTTGCCGCCGTCCCCGGCCACCGCCGTCTCAAAGCCCTCCTTCTCCAGATAGAGGTGGAGCAGCTCGGCAATATTGGATTCATCTTCCACGATGAGGACTTTCTTTGCCATAACGCACCGTCCTTTTCCTCGTCTTTTTCTGCCCGCGGCATACTACGTTTATTATAGTCCTATCCCCCTGATTTAGGGTGAATATTTTGTAAATGTACGTCTATCCGCCCGACACATAGGACCGCTCCAGCTGAAACACCGGATAATAGCTGGGGTCCAGCGCCTGGACCCGCCGGGTGATCTCCCCGGCAATCTCCTCGTCGGAAACCTTGCTGCGGTGAGGCACCACCACGTCGAAAATCAGATTGGTATGCTGGGGGCCCCGGGTCACCCGGAAGTCATGAATGCTCATGCCCGGGTCTACCTCCCGCACCAGGTCCCGCACCTGCTCCCGCAGGCTGTTGACCGTCTCGTCCTCGGTGGCGATGGGGTCCATGTGGGCGGTGGTCTCAACGCCGAATTTCTGATAGATCTCCCGCTCGATGTGGTCGATGGCGTCATGGGCCTCCATAATATCGGCGCTCTGGGGCACCTCGGCATGGAAGGAGCACATCCGCCGGCCCGGGCCGTAGTCGTGGATCACCAGGTCGTGCATCCCCACTACCTGCTTGTGGCTCAGCACCACGTCCTGAATCTCCTTCACCAGGACGGGGTCGGGCGCGCTGCCCAACAGGGGGTCCACGGTGTCCTTGGCGGCCCCCCAGCCCGCCCGCAGGATGAAGATGGCCACCACTACGCCCACCCAGCCGTCAATGCTGACGCCGGTAAATTCCCCCACCAGGGTGCCCGCCAACACGGCGGAGGTGGCCACCACGTCGGACAGGGAGTCGGTAGCGGTAGCCTCCATGGCCGCCGAGCCGATCCGCCTGCCCAGATTCCGGTTGAACAGGCACATCCACAGCTTCACCAGAATGGAGGTAATCAGAATCACCACGGTCACCAGGGAAAAGTCCACCTGCTCCGGACGGAAGATCTTTTCAATGGAGGTCTTGCCCAGCTCCACCCCCACCATCAGAATCAGCAGGGACACCAGCAGCCCCGCCAGATACTCAATACGGCCGTGGCCGAAGGGGTGTCCATCGTCCGCCTTTTGTCCCGCCAGCTTGAAGCCCACCAGGGTGACCACCGAGGAGCCGGCGTCGGACAGGTTGTTGAAGGCGTCGGCCGTCACGGCGATGGAGCCGGTGAGCAGCCCGGCAAAAAACTTGCCCAGAGAGAGCAACAGGTTGAGCAGGATCCCCACCCCGCCGGACAGCGCACCATACCGCTCCCGCACCGCCGGGTCGCCCACATTCTCCCAGTCCCGGATAAAGCGCCGGACCAATCGCTCTGTCATAAGACGGACC
>JALEZN010000101.1 GCA_022772585.1 Clostridiales bacterium | reverse complement strand
GCTGATGCTGGCAGAAAAAATCGGCACCACCGGCGAGGGCATCATGTTCTCCTCCAACGAGACCCCGGCGGAGGAGTTCAAAAAGGCCGCCGAGCTGGGCGCCATCATCAATCTGGACGACATCACCCTCATCGACGAGCTGGAGCAGACCCTGGGCTATATTCCCGAGAAGATCTGCTGCCGCTTCAACCCCGGCGGCACCTTCACCCTGGGCGAAACCCGGGAGGGCTTCCAGGTGATGGACAACCCCGGCGACGCCAAGTACGGCATGACCCGCCAGCAGATCGCGGAGGCCTACCGCATTCTGGCGGCCAAGGGCGCTAAGGAGTTCGGCATCCACGCCTTCCTGGCCTCCAATACGCTGTCCAACGAGTACTATCCCACCCTGGCCGGTATCCTGTTCGAGCTGGTGAAGGAGCTGCAGCAGGAGACCGGATGTCACATCTGTTTCGTCAACCTGTCGGGCGGCGTGGGCGTGCCCTACCGGCCCGACCAGCCCGCCAACGACATCGAGGCCATCGGAGAGGGCGTGCGGAAAAAGTACGAGGAGATCCTGGTCCCCGCGGGGATGGATGACGTGGCCATCTACACCGAGCTGGGCCGCTTCATGCTGGCCCCCTATGGCTGCCTGGTGACCCGGGCCACCCACGAGAAGCACACCTACAAGGAGTACATCGGCGTGGATGCCTGCGCCGCCAACCTGATGCGCCCCGCCATGTACGGCGCCTACCACCACATCACCGTCATGGGCAAGGAGGACGCCCCCTGCGACCACAAGTACGACGTGGTGGGTTCCCTGTGTGAGAACAACGACAAGTTTGCCGTGGACCGGATGCTGCCCAGGATCGACATGGGCGACCTGCTGGTGATCCACGACACCGGCGCCCACGGCTTTTCCATGGGCTATAACTACAACGGCCGCCTCCGCTCCGCCGAGCTGCTGCTCCGGCAGGACGGGACGGTGGAACAGATCCGCCGGGCCGAGACCCCGGACGACTATTTTGCCACGCTGGTGTGGTAAGCAAAACAGAAAAATGTGCGCCCCGGATAGTCCGGGGCGCACGTTTTTGATTGAGCTGCGAAAGGAAAGGTGCCTTTACTTCAGGACGCCGTCCAGGGGGACCACCACGGCGTTGGCGGGGAGGGTGGTGACCGGCTTGTCGCTGGTGGCGGAGGAGGTCATGTTCATCTCCATGGTCAACGTGATCAGGTCCATCAGATCCATATCCAGAGTCATGGTCATCTTGTCCACGGCGGAGGACATGGACATATCCATGGAGATGGAGCTGCGGCCCGCGGCGGCAGAGGCAGACGGATCCGGGTCGGTGCCGGCGGCCTTCATGCTCATATCCATCTTCATGCCCACGATGTCCTCGCCCTTGGCGGTGAGGACCAGCTTCATGGTCATGTCGGCGCCGTCCTCCTTCATGGAGAAGGTGGAGGTGTAGGTGCTGCCGTTCTTGACAAAGGCCTGGTCGCTGAGCATGTCGCTGTAGACCTTGGCGACGGCGGACAGGGCAGTGTAGTCAGTGTCCTTGTCGGTCAGGGGGATGGCAGACAGGGTGGAGGCCAGCACGTCCTTCATAGAGCCGGAGGCGCCCTTGGACATGGCAACCAGCTCAGAGAGATCTATGCCGGAGGAGGCCAGCAGGGCGTTGAAGTCCATGGAGAACCAGACCTTGTCGCCGTTCTCATTGCCCATCAGCTGGGCCAGGACGGGGCAGTTGATGTAGTACATGCCGGTCTCCAGGTCCATGCGGATCTCGGCGGTGACCTGCTTGAGCTGGGCCTTCATGGCGGCGAACTCAGCAGGGGTCAGGCCGGTGTCCTCAGCGGTCATCATATCCATAATGCCGGACAGGTCCATGGTCATCTTGAGCTGGCCGGCCGTCTGAGAGGAAATGCCGGAGAGGGTGGCGGTCACGGGGATGGACATGTCCTTCTCAGTGCCGGTAGCCTCCTTGGACACGGTCAGCTTCATGGACAGGTCGCCCTTGACGGCCTGGCTGCTCTGAGCGGCCTGCTTGGCGGCGTAGGCGCAGTAGTTGTCCATCAGTTCGTAGGTGGCGCCGCCCATCAGCTTATCCACGTCTGCGATGATGACGGTCTGGTCATCCTGATCCCAGCCCACGTTGCAGCCGAAGGCCTCAGCGGCGAAACGGACGGGCACATAGGTGCGGTTGCTCTTGGCGTAGGGAGCCACGTCCATGGTGACGGTGCGGCTCTCGCCGTTTTCGGTGATCTTTACGTCCTTGCTGCCCAGGGTCATCTCCAGATGGGTGCCGTCCCGGTCGGCCAGGATGGTCTGGGTGTCGGCCTTGTAGTCCACCTGGGCGCCCATGGCCTCGAACACGGCGCGGAAAGGCAGGAAGGTACGTCCGGAGTGGGCCTCTGGCTTCACATCGGTAAAGGCCACATTCTGGCCGTCCAACTGGACGGAAATGCCGGCGTCGGCCTCGGCAGCCATGGCGGGACCGGCCAGAGAGGCGGTGAGGGCCAGGGCGGAGCCCAAAGCCAGGAGCTTTTGTTTCATATGCTTCATAAAAATTCCTCCTTCTCATTTTAGGGTAAGTTCATGATACACCTTCCACGGGGTGGAAGGTCAAGCAAAAGAGAAAATCTTAAGAAAAAATTTACAATAATTCCTCCGAGACAGGCACAGGGCGTGAAAATTAAGAAATGTAAGAAATCTTTCCTGTTTGGCGGCGGGGAAATATGATAGAATAGTTTCACCTGGCTCTCTGCCGCGTCAGCGGCGGGGAGGTCAGCGGAACTTGTGCCTGCGGCACAACAGCCCATACGCGGGTCCGGAAAACGGACCATAACAGTATTGACGGAGGAAACGATCTTGGATCTGATGCAGTGGCTCACGGAAAACCGGGCGGGCGAACTGGTCTTTACCATGCTGGTTTCCATGCTGCCCGTGATCGAGCTGAGGGGCGGCATCCCCTTCGGGGTGGCTCTGGGGCTGAACCCGTGGGCGGCCTTCGGGGCCAGCGTGGTGGGGAATCTGCTCCCGCTGCCCTTTATCGTGGTATATATCCGGCGGATCTTTCAGTGGATGCGCCGGCATATGCCCCGGCTCAACCGCATGGTGGACGCCCTGGAGCGCAAGGCCCATCTCAAGGGGCGCAAGGTGACGAAATACAAATATCTGGGCCTGCTGATCTTCGTGGCCCTCCCTCTGCCCGGCACCGGAGGCTGGACGGGGGCACTGGCCGCCTCCTTCCTGGACATGCCCCTGCGCAAGGCCGCCCCGGCGCTGGTGGGCGGCGTGTTCATCGCGGGCTTTCTGGTCACCTTTCTAACCTATGTGGTGAAGCTGGCGGTGATCTGAACCCTTTTTCCCTCCGGGGCATAGGATGGCCCGGAGGTGAGCATGATGATGGAATCGATCTTACAGGCGGTGCTGGCGCTGCTCTCCGCGGCGGGGCTTTTGGCTCTGGCGTGGCTGTGCTTTGGAAAGCTGCTCCTCCCGGCGGGCGGCACCGGAGGCGCGCCCATCTGGGCCGTGGTGCCCGCCCGGGGGGGAGCTGAGACTCTGGAGCACGACATCCGCGCCCTGTGCTGGCTGCGGGGATGGGGGGCCGCCCGGTTCACCATCGTCATCGCGGACGACGGGCTCAGCGCCGCCGGCCGGGCGCTGGCCCATGCCCTGATGGCCCAGCGCAGCGGGATGGTGCTGTGTCCCATGGACCGGGTGGGGGAGTACCTGTCCCGGCGATAGAATGATACATAAAGGATGATCCCTTTGGAACAGACGGAGGAACTCAATCTCATCGAGGGCAGCGTGGAGGCCGTGATCTACCAGAACGAGGAGAACGGCTACACGGTGCTCCGCATCGACGCCGGGGAGCAGGGCGGAATCACGGTGGTGGGTTGCATGCCCGGCGTGGCCCCGGGCGAGAGTTTGTCCATCCGGGGCAAATGGATGCGCCACGCCTCCTACGGCGAGCAGTTCAAGGCCGAGATCGTGGAGCGGCGGATGCCCGCCGGGGAGAAGGCCATCTTTGAATACCTGGCCTCGGGAGCCGTGCGGGGCATCGGCGCCGCCACCGCCCGCCGGATGATCGAGGAGTTCGGCGAGGATGCCCTCACCGTGCTGGAGGAGCACCCGGAGCAGCTCACCCGCATCAAGGGCATCACCCGCAAGCGGGCATTGGCCATGGGGGAGCATTTCCGGCTCCAGATGGGTATGCGCCGCCTGCTGGAATTTCTGGGGGAGCACAATGTGGCCCTCCAGCTGGCCATGCCCCTCTACCGCCGGTACGGCGACCGGGCGCTGGAGGTGGTGAAGAGCAACCCCTACCTGCTGGTGGACGAGGAGCTGGGGGTGGACTTCGCCATCGCCGACGCCCTGGCCATCGACATGGGCATGGAGGGGGAGGACCCCCAGCGCATTGAGGCCGGGCTGCTCTTCGAGCTGAGCCACAACCTGATGAACGGCCACACCTTCCTGCCCCGGCGCAAGCTGCTGCCGGCCACCGGACAGCTCCTGGGACTGGAGAGCGAGGCTCTGGAGGACGGGCTGGAGGCCCTCATCGAGCAGGGCGAGGTGGTGCAGGAGGAGGTGGCCGGCGAGACTGCCTGCTACCTCAGCGACCTGCAGGAGGCGGAGGAGTACGTGGCAGAGCGGATGGGGGAGATGGCCCGGCGGGAGCTGCTGCCCCCCGACGGGCTGGACGCTCTCATCGACCGCATCCAGGCCGAGCAGGGCATCATCTACGCCCCCCAGCAGCGAGAGGCGGTGGAGCTGGCCGCCGGGCGGCAGGTGATGCTCCTCACCGGCGGGCCGGGCACCGGCAAGACCACCTCCCTGCGGGGTGTGCTGGCTCTCTTTGATGCGCTGGGGCTGGAGACTGCTCTGGCCGCCCCCACCGGCCGGGCTGCCAAGCGGCTGGGAGACCTGTGCGGCGTGGATGCCGCCACCATCCACCGCCTGCTGGAGACCCAGTTCGACCCGGGCACCGGGCGGCTGGTGTTCGCCCACGACGAGAGCGACCCCCTGCGGGTGGACGCCGTCATCGTGGACGAGACCTCCATGGTGGACATCGCCCTCATGCGGGCGCTGCTCTCCGCCCTGCGGGGGGACTGCCGTCTGGTGCTGGTGGGCGACCCGGACCAGCTCCCTTCGGTGGGGCCGGGCAACCTGTTCTCCGACCTGATCCGCAGCGGCAGCATCCCCATGGTGCGCCTCACCGAGATCTTCCGCCAGGCCGCCGAGAGCGCCATCGTCATGAATGCCCACGGCGTCAACCGAGGGGAGCTGCCCGACCTGCGCAACAAGGGAGGCGACTTCTTCTTCCTGCGCCGGAAGGACCCGGCCCGGGCGGCCGAGACCATCGTGGAGCTGGTGAAGGAGCGCCTGCCCAGGAATATGGGCATCCCCGCCGACCAGATCCAGGTCCTCTCTCCCACCCGCAAGACGGTGGCGGGGACGGGAGCGCTGAACCGGGCCATCCAGGAGGCGGTGAACCCGCCGGACCGGGAGAAGGGAGAGCGCCGCTTCGGGGAGTTCATCTTCCGGGAGGGGGACCGGGTGATGCAGGTGCGCAACAACTACGACCTGATGTGGCGGGACCGGGACTCCCTGACCTCCGGCATGGGGGTGTTCAACGGGGACATCGGCCAGATCACCGGGGTGGACAACCGCAACGAGTGCATCACCGTGGACTTTGACGGCCGCATCGTGGAGTATTCCCCCGACATGCTGGGGGAGCTGGAGCCGGCCTACGCCATCACGGTCCACAAGTCCCAGGGCAGCGAGTACCGGGCGGTGATCCTGTCGGTATGCAAGGGGACCCCCATGCTCCTTACCCGGGGGGTGCTCTACACCGCCATCACCCGGGCACGGGAGCTGCTGGTCCTGGTGGGGGACGAGGAGGCGGTGGCCCAGATGACCGCCAACAACCGCCAGCAGCGGCGCTACTCCGGCCTGCGCTGGCGTCTGTCGCAGCCGAGATGACATGAGCGCCCCGCCTTACAACTTTGCTCTGGCCGATATGGTAGTGGAATAAGGCCGTTCCGCCCACGGGGCGGGGACGGGGATTGGCCCGCCTGCGGGCGGGCGGGGACGTTGTCCTGCGCGGACGGCGCCCCTTTCTTTTCCCGAAAAGAAAGGGGGAAGAAAAGGGCCAGAGGGAGGCCCAGCCCTCCCTCTGGACTCCCTCCCTACACGAGGGCCGCTCCCACGGTGCCATCAAAATCAAGATGGCTTTCTGCCACGCCCGCAAGGTGCAGGCACAGGACGGGAAGGCACCATACAGGCAGCGCGTGAGGGTCCCGTCAACGTAGACACCGCGTAAGAACTCCCCCGTGTTAGGGGATTCCAAAGGGGGCCGTGCACCCCTTTGGGCTTTTTCTTTTCCCCATTTCTTTTGGCAAAAGAAATGGGGCCCCCGCCGGGCAGGCGGCCTGCGCGGCGAGCGCAACCCCCGTCCCCGCCCCGTGGGCGGGCCAACCCCCGTCCCCGTGAAATTCTGTGCCGTAAGAATGCACTAAGAATAAACTAAGTTTGTCTACATAAGGATATGCTTTGCTTACCAGAGACAAGGGGAGGCAAGGCATATGGAAAAAACGAATCATCTCAGCATTCGTACCGACAAGACTCTCCATGACAAGCTCCAGTATATCGCGGCTTATGAAGGGCGCTCCATGAGCGGTCAGATCCTGTACCTCATCCAGAAGTGTATCCGGGAGTTTGAGAAGGAGCACGGGCCCATTGAGGCGGGGGATGTGAAATGAGCCGGGCGCTGTCGGTCCTGCTGGACCTGCTTTTCCCGCCCAAATGCGTGTTCTGCGGAAAACTGCTGCGCTCCGGCGAGCGGGAGGTCTGCGCCGCCTGCGGCCGGGACCTGCCCTGGCTCACCGGGGCGGCGGGGGAACAGCGGTGCGAGTTCGTGTCCCTGGCCGTGTCGCCCCTGCGCTATGAGGGAGCGGTGCGGGAGTCCATCCACCGCTGCAAATTCAGCGGGAGGCAGGGCTATGCCGGGGCCTACGGCAAGCTGGTGGCGGGCTGCGTGCGGGAGCACCTCTCCGGCCGCTGGGACCTGATCACCTGGGTCCCCCTGTCGCCGGGGCGCAGGAAGGAGCGGGGCTATGACCAGGCCTTCCTGCTGGCCTCCGCCGCGGCGCTGGAGCTGGGGGATGTGGCGGTGGAGACATTGCGCAAGAGCCGCAACAACCCGGCCCAGTCGGGCATCCGGGATGAGGCCGCCCGCCGGGCCAATGTGCTGGGGGCCTATGAGATCGTGGACCCGGAGCTCATCCGGGGCAGGCGGGTCCTGCTGCTGGACGACGTGATCACCACCGGCTCCACCGTGTCCGAATGCGCCCGGGTACTGCGCACATTCGGCGCGGAGGACGTGGTGTGCGCCACGCTGGCCCGGGCGCATTGACGGGCGTATCGCGCTTTTTGCGCCGGGCCGGAAAATGGAATGAAAAATTAAGAAAAATCCTGTTGAAATACGGGCGGAATCTCTCTATAATGTTAATGTTACTGAGAGATATGATAGGTGATTAAGAATGAGTTTTTGGGCAAAAATAAAGGAAAAGTTCAAGAGACTACGAGGTGTGGGTATGTTCAGCAAGGATATCGGCATTGATCTGGGTACGGCCTCCATTCTGGTGTATGTGGCGGGCAAGGGCGTGGTGCTCCGGGAGCCCTCCGTGGTGGCCCTCCATAAGGATACCGGCAAGCTGCTCAAGGTGGGCACCGAGGCCCAGCAGATGCT
The DNA here is from genome assembly GCA_022772585.1 of Clostridiales bacterium. Taxonomy (GTDB): domain Bacteria; phylum Bacillota; class Clostridia; order Oscillospirales; family Oscillospiraceae; genus Pseudoflavonifractor_A. Next base: position 33,371 of record JALEZN010000101.1, on the reverse strand, counting down.
GGGCAAGACCCCCGGCAATATCGTGGCCATCCGTCCCCTGCGGGAGGGCGTGATCTCCGATTACGACATGACCGAGCGGATGCTCAAGGAGTTTATCCGCAAGGTGACCTCCTTCCGGCTGTTCAAGCCCCGTATCGTCATCTGCGTCCCCTCCGGCATCACCGAGGTGGAGGAGCGGGCCGTCATTGACGCGGGCATCCAGGCCGGCGCCCGCCGGGTCTATCTGATCGAGGAGCCTCTGGCCGCCGCCATCGGCGCGGGCATCGATATCACCCGGCCCGACGGCCATATGATCGTGGATATCGGCGGCGGCACCTCCGATATCGCAGTGATCTCCCTCAGCGGCATTGTGGAGTCCACCTCCATCAAGATCGCCGGCGACCAGTTCGACGAGGCCATTGTCAAGTACATCCGCCGCAAGCACAATGTGCTCATCGGCGAGCGCACCGCCGAGGAGCTGAAGGTCAAGATCGGCTGCGTGTTCCCCCGGCCGGAGGAGCAGTCCATCGAGATCAAGGGCCGCTGCCTGATGACCGGCCTGCCCCGGGTGTTCACCGTCACCTCCAGCGAGATGATCGAGGCATTTGAGGAGCCCGCCACCCGCATTCTGGAGGCCATCCACGGCGTACTGGAGCGCACGCCCCCTGAGCTGGTGGCCGACATCGCCACCAACGGTATCGTGATGACCGGCGGCGGCAGCCTGCTGTGGGGCTTTGACAAGCTCATCGAGTCTCACACCGGCATCGAGACCCATGTGGCGGACGACGCCATCTCCTGCGTGGCCTACGGCACCGGCAAGAGCCTGGAGACCATCGGCGACATGCAGGACGGCACCATGAACCTGTCCCGCCGGAAGCAGATGAACTAAACTGGATACGAAGGCGCCGCGGCACAGCCGCGGCGCCTTTTTGTATATTCGAAGCGGGATACACCGGGGAAAGACTGGAGAAAAAAGTCCGGCGGGCGCCCTCTTTTTTCCATATCCGCATGGGGATCTCGTGCTATGAAAGTTTGTTTTGCCGGGCATGATACAATTATGATGCAATTATGTGCTGATATGAGAAAAGCGCATGGGCCGGAAAGAAGCCGCGGCTTTGCACCATACACAGAGAGAAAGAAGGGGTCATTATGCTCAAGATTTTGATCGTGGAGGACGAGCAGGCCATCGCGTCCCTGCTCAAGCTCAGCCTGACCAAGGCCGGCTACTCCGCCGTGTGTGTCTATGACGGCATCAGCGCGGCGGATCTGCTGGAAAAGGAGCACTTCGATCTGATATTGCTGGATATTATGCTCCCGGGGGCCAGCGGCTATGACCTGATGGAGTATATCCGTCCCCTGGAGACACCGGTAATCTTCATCACGGCCAAAAATTCGGTGGATGACCGGGTGCGGGGGCTCCGGATGGGGGCGGACGACTATATCGTCAAGCCCTTTGAGATCGTGGAGCTTCTGGCCCGGGTGGAGACCGTGCTGCGGCGGTACAACAAGGTGCAGAGCGTGATCGAGATCGGCGGGCTGAGCATTGATACCCGCTCCATGATCGTGCGGCGGGGGGAGCAGGAGATCCCGCTGACCCACAAGGAGTACGATCTGCTGCTGCTCTTTGTGCGCAATGTGGGGACCGCGCTGTACCGGGATACCATCTACGAGCGGGTGTGGGGCAGCAACTACCTGGGAGACAGCCGGACGGTGGACCTGCACGTGCAGCGCCTGCGGAAAAAGGTGGGCTGGGAGGACAAGCTCCAGGCCGTCTACAAGGTGGGCTACCGTCTGGAGGTGTGAGATGCGTTTTCAGACCAAGATCACGCTGTGTATCACACTGCTCATTGCCGTGGCGTTCGGCGTGGGCAACTGTATCCTGCTCGACCGGTCCTTTGAGAGCGCGCTGGCCCGGGAGCGCAGTGCCGCCTACTACACCTACCACATGCTGCTCTACTCGCTGGATGCTGTGGATGCTCCGGGGGGCGCGGTGTCCTACGCGGACATGCACAACACCATCTACCAGCTGGACGCACAGGGAGGCGGATGGGCGGCCCTGCGGCTGAAGAGCGTCGATATGATCCTTTACAGCAGCCCGGACCACCGGGTATTCAACAGTACGCTGCAGGAACAGACAGAGCTGAACCAGTGCTCCACGGGCATTTTCCGCCAGGAGGACACCTGGTACCTTCAGGTGACCGGCCGTTTCTCCTGCGGGGGCGTGCCCTTTACGCTGGACGCCCTGTATGACCTGGGGGACGCCTACCGCACCCGGGAGACCCAGCTCAGGGACTACCGGGTCGCCTATGCGGCGGTGGTGGTGTTCAGTGCGGCCATGTCCTGGGTGCTCAGCCGGTGGATCACCGGCCCCCTGCGGGAGCTCTCCCGGGTGCTGCGGAAGATCACCGCCGGGGACCTGTCCTGCCGGGCCAGGATCACCACCCACGACGAAGTGGGGGATCTGGCCCGGGACCTGAACCACATGACGGGGCAGCTGGAGCAGAATATGGAGGAGATGCGGCAGGCCATGCAGCGGCAGGAGCAGTTCATGGGCAGCTTTGTTCATGAGTTAAAGACCCCTATGACCGCCATTATCGGCTATGCAGATCTTCTGCGCAGCCAGACTCTCTCGCCGGAGGAGCAGCAGAGCGCGGCCAACTATATTTTTAACGAGGGGCGCCGGCTGGAACAGCTCTCGCTCAAGCTGCTGGAGCTTTTCGTCTCCCGGAAGGGGGATTTCGAGCTGCTGCACTGCCGTCCCAGGGCGCTGCTGAAGGAGGTGGCGGGGACTGTGGGGCCTTCCCTGGCCAGGGAGGGGATCGAATTCCGCTATGAGTGCGGTCCCGGCGTGTGCCGGCTGGAGCCCGATCTGGTGCGCACGCTGCTGACCAACCTGATCGACAATGCCCGCAAGGCCATGGATCAGCCGGGCTGTATCCGGGTCCGGGGAGAGGTCACCCGGGAGGGCTGCCGTTTCACTGTCCAGGATAACGGGCGGGGCATCGCGGCGGAAGAGCTGGCCCATATCAGCGAGCCCTTCTACCGGGTGGACAAGTCCCGCTCCCGCGCCCAGGGCGGCGCCGGATTGGGACTGGCCCTGTGCAGCGAGATCGTCCGACTGCACAAGGGGGAGATGTCCTTTTCCAGCGCGGTGGGCCAGGGGACCTGCGTCACGGTGGAGCTGAGAGGAGGGGCGGTATGCGTATCATGCGACGCCTAGCGGTGGGCCTGCTCACGGCGGCGGTGCTGATGCTGGGATTCTGTCTGCCCAGCATCTCCTTCTTCCTGTGGGACCGGAGCAGCGCCGGGCAGGTGGTCACCGAGGACCTGCAGCTGCGCACGGTGGACCGGGAGCCGCTGAACATCTGCAACATGCTCCATATGGCCTACGTCACGGATAAAAAGGCTATTTTATCCCGGGGAAAATATCTGACGCCGTCGTCGGCATTTGAGCGGGCCAAGGCCGCGCTGGAGCCCATAGGGGAGATGGAGTTCTTTGACATTGAGTGGGAGGACTGCACGCTTCAGGATTATTCCATCGTCTTCTGCATCTCCGGCGAGGATTTGAGCAAGCGCATGACGCTGTGGACGCTGACCATCACCACGCCTCAGGGGGCGGTGATGCGGGTCTCGCTGGAGGACCGCACCGGCACGGTGCTGGGCTTCAGTTACAGCGACCCGGACCGTCCGCTCCATACCAGCCCCATCCCGCCCACTGAGAGCCAGATCCTGGGGGAAGCCCTGACGAAGCTGTTTGCGCGCTACTGGGGAGTCAGCATCGGCGGCACCACGGTGGTCAGCGACTCGGGAGGATACCTGCTCTCCGTGACCGACGAGACAAGCGGACTGAAGGCCGAAGTACCCTATTTTCTGGAACAGTCCGGTGTGCGTGTAAATATCGCCGGATAAATGATGCAAAAATGATGCGTATTTTGTGCATTTCCGATACAAGGGAACGTTATACTGCCGTCAGAAGACGTGGAATTGGACAGTTTGACCCCCTGTACTGTCTGTTCCGCGTGTGTACAAGAAAGGCAAAGACATAACTAGGAGGGAACAAAAATGAAAAAGATCACCGCACTGTTTCTTGCACTGACACTGGCCCTGTCTCTGGTGAGCTGCGGCTCCGGCGGCGCCGGAACGTCCAATCCGCCTGCCCAGAGCGGGAACCCCTCGGGAGAGGGCAAGACCCTGAAGGCGGCCCTGGTGCTGGACGGTCCCATTGATGACGGCGGCTGGAACGCCGACTGCTATAACGGCCTGGTCCGCTGCCAGGACGAGCTGGGCTATGAGATCGCCTATTCTGAGAACGTGGCCCAGTCCGACTACGTCAGCGCCGCCCGTGAGTATGCCGCCGCCGGCTATGACCTGGTCATCCTCCCCGGCAACCAGTTCCAGGATGCCGCTATCGAGATCCATGAGGAGTTCCCGGATGTGCACTTTGCCGGCATCAACTTCAGCTATACCGCCTCCAACGTCAGCGCCATGGCCTTCAACGACCTGCAGAGCGGCTTTATGGCCGGGGCGTTTGCCGCGCTGATGAGCAAGACCGGCGCGGTGGGCTACATCGGCGGCACGGAGATCCAGTCCATCGTGGACTGCGAGTCCGGCTTTATGCAGGGCGCCAAGTATATTAACCCCGATATCACCGCCGTGTCCTCCATGACCGGCTCCTGGAGCGACGTGGCCAAGGGTAAGGAACTGGCTCTGGCTCAGATCTCCACCTCTAACGTGGATGTGATCTTCGGATTCGCCAGCGCCTGCAACAGCGGCATGATCGCCGCCTGTAAGGAGCAGGGACGGCTGTATATCGCGGAGCCTCTGGACATCCTGGACAGCGAGCCCGGCGTCATTATCGGCAGCGTTCTTGAGATGAACAGCGAGCTTATTGTCACCACCGCTGAGATGGTGGCCCAGGGCGTGACTGAGGGGCAGTCCATCGTGGGCGACATCTCCAACGGCATCCTCTCCTACGGCGCTTTTGCCGATGAGGTGCCCGCCGAGGTCCAGACCCGTCTGGAGGAGATCTGCGCCGGCCTGGTTGACGGTTCCATTCCTGTGACGGCTGAGTGATCTGAAACGCGACATCCCCCGGCGGCAAAGGGGCGCGGCAGGCCTGCCGCGCCCCTTTGTCCTGCCCGGGAAGAAGAAAGGAGGAATCCCTGTGCCTGAGCGAGAATTTCTTTCCATGGAGCATATCACCAAGCGCTTCGGGAATTTTACCGCCAACCGCGATGTGAGCCTGAGCGTGCGGAAGGGCGAGGTACATGCCCTTCTGGGCGAGAACGGCGCCGGGAAAAGCACACTGATGAACATCCTCTCCGGACTCTATCAGAGTACGGAGGGAGAGATCTACCTGGACGGCAAAAAGGTGTCCATCCGCAGTCCCCAGGACGCCCGTGCCCTGGGGATCGGCATGGTCTACCAGCATTTCATGCTCATCCAGGCCATGACGGTGACCGAGAACGTGATGCTCAGCATGAACCAGCGGGGCATAGTGCTGGATTTTGAAAAGACCCGGGAGAAGATAAAGGCCCTCTCCCGGAAGTACCACCTGGAGGTGGACCCGGACAAGTATGTGCGGGAATTATCGGTGGGTGAGCAGCAGCGCATCGAGATCATCAAAGTTCTCTGCGCAGACGCCCGCCTGCTCATCTTTGATGAGCCCACCGCGGTGCTCACGCCTGCCGAGAGCGAAGGCCTTTTTGAGATCATGCGCCTGCTGATCCGGGAGGGGCACACCATCATCTTCATCAGCCACAAGCTCAAGGAGATCATGGAGATCTGCGACCGTATCACGGTGCTGCGGCTTGGCGAGAAGGTATGCGTGGTAAACAAGGCGGACACCACGGCGGAGGATCTGGGCAACTACATGGTGGGCCACAAGGTGGCGCTGGACCGGTATGGCAGCGCGCCCCACATGGAGGAGCGCCGGATCCTGGAGATGGAGCATGTGTCCTATACGGAGAACGGCGTGAGGAAGCTGGACATCGATAGCCTCCATGTGCGGGCGGGAGAAATCCTGGGCATCGCCGGCGTGGACGGAAATGGCCAGTCCGAGCTGGCCAAGGCAGTGACAGGGCTGATCGCGGCCCAGGGAACGGTGCGTATCGACGGACAGGATGTGTCCGGCAAAGGGGCCCGGGCTTTCATGGACGCCGGTGTAACCCATATCCCGGAGGACCGCAACCGCATGGGCCTGGTGGGCAGCATGACGCTGTATGAAAATCTGGTGCTCAAGCAGATTGCCGATCCCCCCTACTCCAGGGGACACGGTATGTATATCGACTATAAGGTCCTTCACAGCCACGCCAGGGAAATGATCCGGAAGTATGACATCCGTACAGCCAGCGAGAATCTGCCCGCGGCCTCCCTCTCCGGCGGCAACCAGCAGAAGGTCATCGTGGCCAGAGAGATGGAGATTGGCGGCAAGCTCATTGTGGCGGTCCACCCCACCCGGGGCGTGGACATCGGCGCGTCCGACTATATTCACCAGCAGCTCATTGCCGCCCGGGACCGGGGCTGCGGCGTGCTGCTGATCTCGGCGGACCTGGACGAGATCCTGCGCCTGTCCGACCGGATGGCGGTTTTGTACGAGGGAAGGATCATGGGCTACGAGGATCCGGCTTCGCCTGATATCAACCGGGTGAGCCTGCTGATGGCGGGAAAGGAGGTGGCCGTCCATGAATAAACGGAAAGGGCTTGATAAGCTTCTGATCTCTGTTCTGGCTGTGCTGATCTCGCTGGCGCTGGGCGCGGTGCTCATCGTGGCGGAGGGACATAATCCGCTGGAGGCCTATGCCATCCTGTTTTCCAGCGTATTCAGCAATAAGGTGAACTTCGGCGAGGCTGTCATCAAGGCGGTGCCCATTGCCTTTACCGGCCTGGCCGTGGTGGTGGCCTACCGCTGCGGCACCTTCAACCTGGGCGCGGAAGGGCAGCTCCTCCTGGGCGCAGCGGGATGCATCTGGTTTGCTACCCGCTTCTCCTTCCTGCCGGTGCCGGTGGTCATCGGGATCTGCCTCCTTCTGGGCGCGCTCTGCGGCGCCCTGTGGGGTCTGGTGCCCGGCCTGCTCAAGGCCAGGTACGGCATCAATGAGATCATTACCACCATTTTGATGAACTATGTAGGCTCCTATCTGGTGAGCTGGCTGGTGAACGGTCCGCTTCAGGAGCAGGCCGGCGCCAATCCCCAGAGCGACGCCATCGAAAAGTTTCTGCGCCTGCCCATCCTGGTCAAGACCACCCGCATCCATTTGGGTGTGGTGATCCTGATCCTGCTGAGCGCCGCCGTCTATTATTATCTGTTCTATACTGCCGGAGGCTTCCGGATGCGGGCGGTGGGCCTCAACCGGGAGGCTGCCGAGTGCAGCGGCATCTCCATCCGGACCAACGTGATCAAGGCCATGCTCTTCTCCAGCGCCATCGCCGGCCTGGGCGGCGCGGTGGAGATTCTGGGTGTGCAGTTCCGGCTCATTGACGGCTTCGGCTCGGGCTACGGCTTTGACGGCGTGGCCATGGCGCTCATCGGTCAGCTCCAGCCCTTCGGCGTGCTGCTCACGTCCATGCTTTTCGGCATTCTCCGCACCGGCGCCAACTCCATGCAGCGGCTGGCCGGCATCCCCGCGTCGGTCATCGATGTGATCCAGGCGCTCATCATCTTCTTCGTCGTCAGCGCCGGCTCCATTCAGCTGCTGCACGGACGCAAGCGCAAGACAGCCAAAGCGGCAAAGGAGGAATCGTAATGCTCTCCAATCTGTTTACCATGAGCTTTTTGACCGAGCTGCTCTCCTCCGGGCTGCGCATGACCACCCCCATCCTCTATACGGCCATGGGCGAGGTATTCTCCGAGCGCTCGGGTATTACCAATATCGGTCTGGAGGGGCTGATGATCATGGGAGCCGTCTCCTCCTTCATCGGAGTGAGCCTGACGGGCAGCCTGCTGCTGGGCGTACTCATCGCCATCACCTGCGGCGTGCTTATCAACGCCCTGTTCGCCTACTGCGTCATCTACCGCCACAGCGACCAGATCGTCATGGGCATGGCGCTGAATATCCTGGCCGCCGGCTTTGCCAGCTTCCTCTATCGTGCGGTGTTCGGCATCTCCCAGACCCCCGAGAAGGTTGAGGGCTTCAAGGCCATTTACATCCCCGGCCTGTCCGATATCCCGGTGCTGGGTCAAGTGCTGTTCCAGCAGAATATTCTGCTCTATCTGGCGCTGATCCTGGTGCCCGTGTGCAGCTTCGTGCTGTTCCGCACCACGTTCGGGCTGCATCTGCGCTCGGTGGGCGAGTATCCCAAGGCGGCTGACTCCATGGGCGTGAAGGTCTACCGGATGCGCTTTCTGGGCTGCGTGATCGGCGGCGCTTTCGGCGGGATGGGCGGAGCCTATCTGTCCATCGCCTACATGAACATGTATGTGGACAACCTGGTGTCCGGCCGCGGCTTTATTGCCCTGGCCGCCGTGATTTTCGGCAAGTGGAGTCCCAAGGGCGTGCTGCTGGCCACGCTGCTCTTTGGATTTACCGACGCGTTACAGATGCGCATCCAGGCCATGAGCCTGGGCATTCCCTATCAGTTTATGGCCATGCTCCCCTATGTGGTCACTATGATCGCCCTGGTATGTTTTGTGGGCAAGTCGGTGGGCCCGGCCGCCAATACCGTCAATTATGTCAGGGGCGGGAAGGAATGAGCGGGTTTGACTGTCCCCGCACTGTGGGCGGTCTCCGGCTGAACGGCGGCTTTATCATGGAATCCGGTCCGTTTGGGCACAGCGGAGCCTCTATTGCAGCCTGTGCGGAGGCCGGCTTCTCCGCTGTTTCCACGGAGACCATCTCCCTGACCGACGGTACCAGCCCCTGGTGGAATATCTACCGTGTGGGAGAGAGCCTGTATAACTGTTCAAAGTGGTCGGATATCCCCCTGTACCAGTGGACCGAACGGGAGATTCCCTATGCCAAGGAGCGGGGCGCGGTGGTCATCGCCACAGTAGGCCACACGGCCCGGGATGTGGCGGAGATCGTGCCGCGGCTCTCCGGAAGCGGCGCGGATGCCATCAAAGTCTGCACCTACCACGCCCATGAGATCGTGGAGATGGTGCGCACGGCCCGGCGCCTGACCGATCTGCCGGTGTGGGCAAAGATCAGCGCCAACTGGCCAAACTTTTTGGAGTTGGCGGTAGCCTGCTGGCAGGCGGGGGCCGATGCCCTGGTGGCCATCGACACCCTTGGGCCCGTGGCCTACTGGGACAATACCGGCCGCCCGGCCCTGGGTGGAACAGAGAACGTTGGCTGGGTGAGCGGCGCGGCTATCCACGGCAAGGCGCTCTATGTGATCCGCTGTCTTCGGGAAAGAGTCCCCATTCCCATCGTAGGTGTGGGCGGCATCATGGACGGCGCCGGAGTCCTCCGGGCCAGGACGGCGGGGGCAGACCTGATCGGATTGTGTTCCGCAGTCCTCATCCACGGGCTGGGCCGTCTGAGCGGGATACGCTCGGAACTGGCCCGGGGACTGCCCCAGCCCGACCTGGAGGCCGGACCGCGCTCAGGCAGCGTCCATCTCCAGGTGGAGCAGGCAGAGTGCAATGGCTGCGGCCGCTGTGCCGCATCCTGCGGCTATCTGGCCCTCAGGCTGGAGGAGGGTGTCCTGCGTACCGATGATGCCGCCTGCCGCCGCTGCGGCCTGTGTCAGCAGCTCTGTCCCGCTATCCGGCTGAGTGTGCGGTAGAGCGGTCATATTCGTACCGTGTCACAGTGCAGAAAAAAGGATGCCTGCGGGCATCCTTTTTTCTGCGGTGGAACGGAAATGATATTTACCGTGCGGGGTACCGGCAAAAGAGTCCCATACAGAGACGGGAGGACGTTGTACGGCCCTTTGCCTGAAGATACGGTGTCTGCGGGAACACCTCTCTCCGGCGGTTAAATTTGGATTAAATTATACGGCAGATACTTGCGTGGTAAGGGGAAAGGGTATAAAATAGAGCCAGCTTAAGGGAAAAGGAGGTCATTTTACATGGCATTTTTCGACGACCTGAAGAGTAAGGCGGCGGAGTTGACCCAGGTGGGTGTTGCCAAATCCAAGCAGCTGGCGGAGATCGCAAAGCTGAATCTGGCCAACAGCAGCGAGGAGGACACCATCCGGAAGGCCTATATCGAGATCGGCAAGCTCTATTATGCCGAGCGTGGCATGGCCCCCGAGGCGGCCTACAGCGCCCTGTGTGAGAAGATCACCACCGCCAAGATCAATATCGAGGAAAACAAGGCCCGCATTGCCGAGCTTAAGGAAGAGAGCAGCATCAAGGATTCCGACGTGGAGTCCGTAGTCGTGGAGACCGAGGTCCCCGCGGAGGAGCCTGTGGAGCCTGCCGCCTCCGCGGAGTCCCATGAGGACTGCTGCTGCGGGAAAGACAAGCCCCAGGAGTAAGCTCCGGCGGCAAAAGACAATGAAAAAGGTCCGCTCTCCATTGGAGAGCGGACCTTTTCTTATATTCTTACAGGATATGGCGGCCGTAAACATAGACGCCGCTATAGTAACCGGAGTTCAGGTTATCGATTTTGACGGAGTATGTATTGGTAGAGGCGTGGATAAACTGACCGCCGCCGATATAGATGCCCACATGGGAGACCGGCTTGCTGGTATTGGCGCGGAAGAAGACCAGATCGCCGGGCTGGAGCTGGCTTTTGGAAACCGCAGAGCCGTTGGAGAGCTGGGCGGTGGCGGTACGGTTGAGAGTCACGCCGAAGTGAGCATAGACATATTTGGTGAAGCCGGAGCAGTCAAAGGCGTTGGGGCCGTTTCCGCCCCAGGAGTAAGGCACGCCCAGGAACTTCTTGGCATAGGCCACGATCTGCTGGCCCACGCTGGAGGAGGCTGCCACAGTGTCGTCACCGCGGGAAGAGACAGTATCCTTGGTGGTAATCAGATAATCGCTGCTGACATAACCGGTCTGGTCGTTATAGGAGATCTTGTACCAGTTGCTGTCCACACCAATGATCTTGACCACGGTGCCGCTGGGCAGGGCCGTGACCTTGGAGGCGTCGGTGGAGGGAGCGCTGCGCACATTGAGCGTAGCGCCGTCAGTATTCACCTTGCCGTAGCCGATGGCGGCGTCGGCCTTGTCGGAAATGGTGAGGTAGTCGCCGGACATATAGCCCTGGACCGACTTGTAATCCACTTTGTACCAGTTGCTGCCGGCGTCCTCCAGCACTACAACGGCGTCACCCTTGGCAGCGGTGGCCAGAATGGTGGATTCCGTGCTGGCGGCGGAGCGGAGACGGAGCGCGTCGGCGTTCACAGTGCCGACGCTGATGCTGGCGGCGGCCGCGCTGACGAGGCAGGCACAGGAGACAACGGCCGTAACGGCCATAACGCGCAGGAGCTTCACGGGCTGTATCATTGGTAACTTCCTCCGTTCAAACTGACGGCCACCGGAAAGCAGCCTGGATCTGTACGTTCGTGTTTTGGTAAAGCCTGAGTTACTTGCCGGCAAGCGCCCGGTCCAGCCACACGGCGGCCACGTCCATGGCGGCGTACAGGCTGTCCTTTTCGCTCTTCTTGACCACGCGGTCGCGGCTCTTCAGGTCGGGGTCGGTGAGCTGGAGCTGCACCAGGACTCTGTTGGCCACATCCAGGTCCTGGACTTTTTTGGTGCTCAGGATTTGAAATATGATGATATATTTATCGGCCATGCTTCCGTAATAGATCAGATTGCCTTTACGGCGGAGCGGATGGCCCTTGTAGACCAGGGGATACTTCTCGTTTGCCATGAAAACCTCCAAAAACTCAACTAAAAACTGTAACCAAATTGTAACACATTGTTTCCAACTTGTCAAACATGAATTATGTTAATTTCCTGTTAAATCTACGGAAAATCCTTCCTGAAACGGACCCGGGCCTTCCGCTGTTTGCAAGAAGGGCGCGGAAACGGATGTGGGCGGCATGCAGAGAGGCTTGCTGTAAATCTGCCGAAATCCCAAAATCCTTGTATGTCATGCTGTATTAATAAAACGATAATATAGTATCCATATACAAATATTTTTTACATTTTTACATTCTATTGACTAATAAAAATTCGAAAATATAATAGAATCAGGCATTGAGGAGAAAACGGATATCTTTGCCGAAAATCAGTGTTCCCGCCTGTGCGGCGGACATGAAACAGGGAGGAATGGCACAGATGAAGCAGATCTGCGATCTAAGAAGCTATCTGGAAGTACTCAGAGAGCACGGACGGCTGGCTGTAGTGGACCGCGAGGTGGATTGGCGGTATGAGCTGGGTTCCGTCCTGGCTACGCTGGAGTCCCAGGGACAGAGGGGCGGACTTTTTACCCGGATAAAAGAAAAGGAAGGCTCCGTGTGCGGCGGATTGCTGGGGTCCATGGACAACATCGCTCTGGCCCTGGGCTGCGGGAAGCAGGAGATCACCGAGCGCCTGGAACAGTGCCTGGAGCGTCCGGTCCGGCCCCGGGTGGTGGAGCACGCGCCCTGCCAGGAGCATGTGATCACCGGGGCGGATATTGATCTGACCAGGCTGCCCGTGCCCATTCACGCTCCGCTGGACGGCGGCCCCATCATTACCGGCGGCGTAGTCGTGAGCCGGGCTCTGGACGGCCGGGCGCAGAACCTGTCTTTCCAGCGGATGCATATTAAAAGCCGGGATAAGCTGAGCATTTTTATCAATGAGTGGCGGCATCTCAAGGAATTTTATGAGGAGGCGGAGGGCCAGGGGAGGCCGCTGCCCATCGCGGTGGTCATCGGCGCCGATCCGGTGGTCTACATCGGCGCGGGCCTGCGCTATGCCGGGGATGAGCTGGAGGTGGCGGGCGCCATCCGGGGCGGCCCTGTGGATGTAGTCAAATGCGTGACCTCCGACGTGCTGGTGCCCGCCACAGCGGAATATGTCATCGAAGGCGAGATCCTGCCCGGGCTGCGCGAACCGGAGGACGGACCTCTGGGCGAGTTTACCGGCCATTACAGCAAGCCGTGGGATGTGCCGGTGCTCCAGGTCAAAGCCATTACACACCGGGACGCGCCCATCTATCAGACCATCAACGGCGCCTCCTTTGAGCATGTGGTACTGGGCAATGTGATCCCACGGGAACCTCTGCTGAAAAAATTCACTACCTATGTCAGCTCCGGCGTCAGGGATGTACATCTGCCGCCCTATGGATCCGGTTTCCTGGCCATCATCCAGGTGAAGAAATCCAATCCGGGAGAGCCCAAAAACATCGCCCTGGCCGCTATGGTGTCCTACGTGAACATCAAGAATGTCATCGTGGTGGACGAGGATGTGGATATCTATGATCCGGCCGACGTGATGTGGGCGGTATCCAACCGGGTGGTGCCTGAGCGGGACATTTTTTATGTGCCCAATTCCCAGGGACACGAGCTGGACCCCTGCTCCGACGAGCGGGGCATGCAGACCAAGATGGGCATTGACGCCACCCTCAGCGAGAGCAGCCGCTGCCTGCAGCGGGTACGCTACCCCAAAGTATCCCTGGCTGATTACGGCGTGTGAGCCATCTGCCACGGAAAAAGAGAAACGTAAAAAAACCTCCGGCCGTATACACGGCCGGAGGTTGCAACTGCCGCAAAAGCAGGAGCACCGGCTGCCTATGCAGCCGGTGCTCCCGACGAAAAGGGCGGTCACTGCTCAAAGGAGGATTTGGGCAGAATACCGGCTTGTTTGAGAGAGCCGTCCTTGACGCTCTCCACCGCGCTGTCGATCTCAGCCAGCTGCTCGCTGGTGAGTTCGGCGTCGTGGCCATGGAAGTCACTGATGGAAATGGCACCTTCGTTGATGCCGAAGAGATGAAGCTCGGGCGTAAAGCTGCCGTCCAGACCGGACTCGATGATGGAGAAGATCATGAGCTGGTTGCTCTGGATCATGGACGCCTTTACGGTATCAGGGGCCACGTCGTACTGGTCGCTGATATAGCCGATATGGCTGATCCCTTTTTCCTTGGAGGCCTCGATGGCGCCCAGGGAGGCGGAGTTGGCAGAGGCGCAGATCACGTCGGCACCCTGCTCGATAAAGGCCATAGCCATCTCTTTGCCCTTGGCGATATCGGTCATGGTCTCGGCACAGCCGGAGAGGACCTGGATATCAGGGTTGATATATTTGGCGCCGGCTTCAAAGGCCTTGGCGGCGTCCTGCATGTGGGGCGCGGTGTTGCCGATAATGACGCCCACCATGTTCTGCTTGGAATACTCGGCCGCCAGTACGCCGGCCAGGAAGCCGGTCTGGGGCGTGTTGAAGCGGTAAGCGCCCACGTTGGGAGCCTGTGCGCTGTTGCCGTTCATGACGGCGTAAATGGTATCGGGAAAGTCGGGGGCCACGGCCAGAGCCGCGTCGGAAAATTCGTTGCCCACGCAGATGACCATATCATATCCCTGGGCGGCATAGTCCCGGAGAGTGGTTTCATAGTCAGCCAGAGCCACGCCCTCGGACAGGGCGGTCTCAATCTGGTACTTTTCCGCAGCCATAGTCATGCCCTCGTAGGCGGACTGGTTCCAGCCGGCGTCGTTCTTATAGCCGGGCAGGACCATGGCCACTCTGTAGGCGGTATCAGCGGGGGCCTGACTGGGCTGAGCGGCGGCGGAGGGAGCGGGAGCCGGAGAAGCGGAGGGCTTGGAGCCCTGAGAGGAGCAGCCAGCGGCCAGACCGGCCAGAAGACTGATGGCGAGAAGCGCAGAGAAGATCTTGTTCCGTTTCATTCTAAACCTCCTACAGATGATTCACGCTGGACAGGATGCCAGCGGCCGGAGCGCTTCCCGGGGCCGGTGGCTGCAGCGCGCCGGCACGGCGGAGGATAGCGCGTCATGCCCAAAAGTGGTAAAATGATGCCAAAGCGTTCATTTTACGGCGGTGACGGTCGTCCGGAAGGCCTTTACAAGTTTATCTTACGATTGGTACACACAGAAAGTCAATACGCGACTTATTTTCAGAAAAAACTTTGTAAATGACAACGAAAACAGCAGAATGAAAAAGGACAGAGCCGCGGTGCGGGCAGGATTTAAGGATGAAATAAGGAGAAGCACGGGCCAAGAAAAAGGACGGAAGCAAAGAAAGGAAGCGAGTGTTTTGCGCTATAAGATCGCGGTGGTGACCACCGAATATATGCAGACCCATATCAAGGCCTGCCTGGCAAAACTGGATCTGGACTGTGATTTTTCCATCTATCTCTATGACCCGTCGGATGATCTCTATGAGATCTACCGTTCCATTCCGGACGGGGTGGCGGGGATCATGACCAGCGGCAACCGCTTTGCCCGGGCGATCCAGGAGAACGCGCCGGGGGACGACCGGGTCATTGTTCCCCTGGCACTGGACGACGCCGCGCTCCACAGGCTGTTTTGGCACCTTCAGCGTAAAAGCGGCAAGCTGCTGGAGCCCGGACGGATCTACTGTGACTTCCTGGAGCGGATGCATATCTCGGTGGAAGAATTTCTGGCGGAGGATTATGGCGGCTCTCTGACCCGGGCCATGAATATGGAACGGGAGGAAGAGCCGGGCGAGAACCTGCAGCTGAGCGAGATGATGCAGTACCGGAAGCTGTTGGCGGTGTGGAAAACGGGGGAATTCGATACCATTGTCACCCGCTTCAGCGGGCTGATTCCCCTGCTGCGGGAGCAGGGTGTACGGGCTTATTGTCCCTATCCCAGCATTGACAATGTGCGCAGCACCTGCCAGCTCCTGCTGCAGGAGGCCCAGCTGCGGCAGATGCGGGAAAATCAGCCCGCCGAAATCCACATCAACATATGGCTGACCAATCCGGCGTACAGCATTGAGCCGCTCTTTGAGTCCCAGTGTGCCCTGCTGCAGCAGGCGCTGGCAGAGTTCTTTTCCGATGCTGAGAGCCGCTATATCCTGCGGCGCAATCATTTCGGCTTTGTTGTGCTTACCGACCGGAAGATGGTGGAAGCCTATACCGGACATTACTCGGTGTGCCGGCTCAGCAGCTTTTTAGCCAGAAGGCTGGATTTTAAAGTATCGGTGGGATACGGTATCGGCAGGAATACCTATCAGGCGCGGGTCAATGCCATCAACGCCACGCGGGAGTCCAAGGTCCTTGGACACAGCTATGTGATGGACGAAAATGACAAGCTCATCGGGCCGCTGGCAGTCCGGGATCAGGGCGGCGCCGTGGTCCGGCCCGCCACGTTCTCCTTTCTGGCTGAACGTGCGGGACTGTCGGAAGGCACCGTGGCCCGGGTGCTGAACGTACTGGAGCAGATGCCCAATCAGCGCCTCACCTCCGGGGAACTGGCCCAGGCCCTCTCCGTCGCCCGGAGAACGGCAAATTATTTCCTGAGCGCAATGTGCCAGGCCGGGATCCTCCGCGTGGTGGACGAGCGGAGACAGGGCCGCGGCCGGCCGGAGAAAGTGATGGGCCGGGCGGATATGCTGGGGCCTGTCAGCACCGCAGAGAGCGGGTAAACCCGGCAAAAACGAACAGAGAGAAACCTCCCCCGGCGCGTCTGCGCCGGGGGAGGTTTGTATCTGCGGGGCGTTCGGGGCGGCTTACCGGGACAGCCAGACCAGGTTTTTGTCGCTGACGAAATTGGGCACGCTGTAGAGCACCAGGGCCTGATCGATCCCGTTTTCGGCGATGTACTGGCTCACCGAGAGCTTGTAGTACCGGGGGTCCACCAGGTGGATCTCGGAGAAGTGGGCGGTGAGGAAGGGAACCAGACTGTCGGTATAGGAGTCCCGGACGATCAGCAGTTTGGGCGCGTCGGTGTGGGGAGTGCGGACGACGCACAGGGACTGGTTGCCCCCCAGGAACATGGAGTACTTGTCCTTGACGGAGAGGAAGGAGGTGTCGTAGAGGGAACGGGCCTCCTCCACGGGGTTGCCCTTGGCGTCGTAGGTATGGGAGGTGACGGTAATGCCGTCATCGGGCACATAGGTCTCGATGGAGTCGGGCCGGACCCAGCGCACGCCGGAGGAGGAGTAGACGGTGCCGTAGAAAGAGTCGCTCCGGGTGGTCTTTGTGTAGTCCGACAGGGGGACGGCCTGCATGCCCATGGCGTCCATCAGGGCGGTGTAGCCGTAATAGGCCCCCAGGCTGGTCCAGTGGTGGTCGGTGCGGTAGTAGATGTCCTCGTCCTTGTGGGCGGTCATGGTGCTCCAGGTATCGTAGACCCGGGCGCTGGCAAGGACGGACCCGGCCTGGTCAATGACCGCCTTCTGGCTGGCGTTGGGGGCGCCGTCGGGTAAGCGGTCGGCCCAGACCTCCGCCGCACCGGGGATGAGAGAAAAGAGAACCGGGACCCCGGCCTTGGCGGCAAACTGGTCCACGTACTTGAGGTTGGCGGCCACCTGGGCGGCGTCGGGGGTATCGAACCGGGTGATGAGGGTGTCGTCCTTGCAGAAATAGACGCCGTTGTTCTCCTGCTTGCCCATGAGCCGCTCGGTGCGGGCCTTCAGGTCCACCCAGGCGTCCCGGCCGGGGAACTGGTCGGTGGTGTAGGTCTCAAAGTCGGACATAAACTGGCCGCTGAGCACCGAGGCGGCGGAGAGCTCGGGCATCTGCTGGAGGGCGCGGTTCTCCAGCGGGGAGAACTCCTGATCCGGACAGACGGCGCCGGCCACCAGAAAGACGGCCAGAAAGGCGGAGAAGAGCGCGGTAATGAAAATACAGTAGCGTTTGCTCATGAGACGGACCTCCTCAGAAACGGAAATAAAGGAAGGGGTTGTAGGTGGCGTCCACCAGATAGGCGGTGGAGAGCAGCAGGCCGGCCATCAGCAGGACGGGGAGCAGGAGCTGCTTGCGCCGGACGGAGAGACGGCCCCACAGCCGGGCCCCCAGGGGCACGGCGGCCGCGCAGGAGACAGCCAGGGTGGGGAGATAGGAGCGCAGGTAGTAGCGGAAGGCCCCGTCGGCCAGGCCGCCCTCCGCCATGCCGAACATGGCCGCGAGATAGGCCCCCATGTGGCCGAAATCCTCAATGGCGAAGATGGCCCAGCTCACCGCCACCAGAAACAGGGTGTATACATGCCGCGCCGCGGCGGGCAGGCGTTCCAGGAACCGGAGCAGGAAGAACTTCTCCAGAATGAGCAGCACCGCGAAGTACAGCCCCCAGAGCAGGAAGTTCCAGCTGGCGCCGTGCCAGATGCCGGTGGCCGCCCACACCACCAGAAGGTTGAAGAGCAGCCTGCCCCGGCTCACCCGGTTGCCCCCCAGGGGGATATACAGGTACTCCCGGAACCAGGTGCCCAGGGAGATGTGCCACCGGCGCCAGAATTCCGTGATGGAGCGGGAGATATAGGGATAGTTGAAGTTGGGGCTGAACTCAAAGCCCAGCATCCGTCCCAGGCCGATGGCCATATCGGAGTAGCCTGAGAAGTCGAAGTAGAGCTGGAGGGAAAACGCCAGGATGCCCAGCCAGGCCCCGGCGGTGGTGAGCTGCCCGGCGGGCATGGCCTTATAGGCGTCCCACAGCATACCCAGGTTGTTGGCCAGCAGCACCTTTTTGGCCAGTCCCACCACAAAGACCTGCACGCCGGAGGCAAACTGCTCGGGGGAGTGGGTACGGTGCTCCAGCTGATCGTCCAGATCCTTGTATTTGATGATGGGGCCGGCGATGAGCTGGGGGAACAGGGTGACAAAGGTGCCGAAGGTAATGATGTTCTTCTGGCAGCGGGCGTCCCCACGGTAGACGTCGATGGTATAGCTCATGGTCTGGAAGGTGTAAAAGGAGATGCCGATGGGCAGGCGGATGTTCAGCACCGGCAGGAAGCCCAGCCCCACTGCGGCGAGGGAGCGGGCAATGAAATCCCAGTATTTGAAAAAGAACAGCAGCGCCAGGTTGAACACCACCGACGAGGCCACCGCCAGCCGGGCGCCTTTGTCATTGCCCCGCTCCTTGCACCGGGTGACCAGCATGCCGTGGGTGTAGTCGATGGCAATGGAGGCGAACATGATGAGGATGTACTTGGGCTCGCCCCACCCATAGAAGATCAGGTTAAAGACCAGCAGCACCGCGTTGCGCAGGCGCAGAGGGGCGATATAGTAGATCAGCAGTACGATGGGCAGATAGAGAAACAGAAAATAAAGGCTGGAAAAGACCAAGGGGCGTACCCTCCCGTCGTGCGAAATGAGAGCGCCCGGCGCGTATACCGGGCGCTCAATTCAGAAGTATAGCGCAAAGAGCTTATTTTGTATAGGTGTTAAAGGCGGTCACGGTGGAATCGGCATATTCCGTGACGGCGAAGAGGACATAGCTGCCGCTGGTGACCAGCTTGTAGTTCTGCACCAGCTCCAGCTGGGCGGGCAGGTACTGGCTCCACTGCTCCTCCAGGTCGGCCTGGTGGGCCTGGAGGGCCTTTTTCACGGTGTCCATCTTGCCGTCCTTTACCTTGGCAATAAAGAACTCGGTGGCCTGTACGTTCATCAGGGGCATTTTGCAGATGTACTCCTCCAGATCACTGGCGTCGATGCCGTAGATGGAGGACAGCAGATCCGCGTCCAGATCGGTGAGGGTGGGCAGCTCATTTTTGGAGATGTCCGCCCAGATGGACGCCACCACGGAGACGGTGGGCGCAGGCGTGGGCGTGGCGGTAGGCACGGCAGAGGGCTTGGAAGAGGGCTTGGCGGTGGGCGCGCTGCTGCTCTGGCTGTTGGGGGTGGCGGCGGGCTGAGTGGCCTCGGGGGCGGGAGTCTCAGCGGGAACGTCAGTGGCGCCGCCGGAGACAGGCGCGTCGCTGGGCTGGATGCCGGAGCCCTCGTCGGTGGGCGCAGGGGAGGGAGAGAGGGAGACCACGGGGGCGGAGGATTCAGGCGCGGGGCTGGAGGCGGGGGGCTGGCTGCCGCCGCAGGAGGTCAGCAGGCCCAGGGTGAGCACGCCGGCCAGAGCAAGGGAAGAGATCCGGTGATTCATATGTCTGATAACTCCTTTTGATCGTTGTACTTGATTGGTAAGAGAGACCGGCGGACCGGGAGGCTTACCGGTTTCGTTATCCTTTGACGGAGGCGGAAGCAAAAAGTTCCCGGGAAATAAAGTTTATATAAATGGAGGTTTTTCCCACTGGGGCACGGATGAAGCGACGGCAGGCGGTAAAAAACGAAGGATAAATACCGGAAGATTGTCTGTCCGCGCAGCACGGACAGACAGCCTCTGAAATTTACAAACTCTTTACCCTTGCGTGGAGGACGGCTTTACAGAGTTTCCGCTATACTGACAGTGTCCTCAAGAGACAGCAAATCAAATGGAAATGATCAGATTGGAGATCGAAGAAAATGAAAAAGTGGATCACTCTTGCTTTGTCCGGCGTTCTCACCCTGGGCCTGCTCGCCGGCTGCGGCAGCACCCAGTCCGGCTCCGCCCCCGCCCCCACCCAGCCCGCCGCCTCTGAACCCGCCGCGCCCGCCGAGCTCTCCGGCGTGGTCAACACCGACGGTTCCACCTCCATGGAGAAGGTCATCGGCGCGCTGAGCGAGGCCTTCATGGAGCAGAACAAGGGCGTCACCGTCAACTACAGCGGCACCGGTTCCGGTACCGGCATCACCTCTGCCCAGTCCGGCGCCTGTGACATCGGCCTGTCCAGCCGCGACCTGAAGGCGGAGGAGACCGGCGTGGTGGCCACCGTGGTGGCCAAGGACGGCATCGCCATCATCGTCAACCCCCAGAATCCGGTAGCCGACCTGACCGTGGAGCAGATCGCCGCCCTGGCCACCGGCGAGATCAGCAACTGGAAGGACGTGGGCGGCAATGACGGCGCGGTGGCCTTCATCGGCCGCGAGGCCGGCTCCGGCACCCGGGACGGCTTTGAGTCCATCACCGGCACCTCCGACAAGTGCAAGTACACCAATGAGCTGACCTCTACCGGTGACGTGGTGGCCAACGTGGCCTCCAACCCCAATGCCATCGGCTACGCCTCCCTGTCCGCCGTGGATGAGACCGTGAAGGCGCTTACCGTGGGCGGCGTGGCCCCCAGCGAGGAGACCGTTCTGGACGGTACTTACGCCATTCAGCGCAACTTCAACCTCGTCACCAAGGAGGGCGCCTCCCTGACCCCCGCTGCCCAAGCCTTCTTTGACTTCGCCACTTCCAAGGATGCCGCGGAGCTGATCGCTGCCGCCGGCGCCGTACCTGTGGCCAAATAACAAAAGTTTCCCCCTTCCCTTCACCCGGAGCCTCCCCGGCGATGTTTCTCCGCCGGGGAGGCCTTCGGGCATCCGACTGTTCTGAGAAAGGTCGTGCGGTATGATGGATGAGTGTGTCTCCAGGCCCGATCCTGCCGGGGACGGGACCCGGAGCGCCCGGGTCAGGCCCGGGGCGGTCCGGGTGAGCGGCGCCAGGCTGTTCGAGACCGTCATGTACGTGTTGTTCCTGCTCTGCGGCCTCATCGCCGTGGGCTTTGTGTGCTTCATCAGCGTCTATCTCATATGGTCCGGTCTGCCTGCCATCCGGGAGATCGGACTCATAGATTTCCTCTTCGGCAAGACCTGGGCCTCCACGGCGGCGGAGCCGGAGTTCGGCATCCTGCCCTTTATCCTCACCTCCATTTACGGTACGGCGGGGGCCATTGTCATCGGTGTGCCCGTGGGCTTTATGACCGCCGTGTTCCTGGCCAAGGTGGCGCCGCCCCGGCTGGCCGCCGTAGTCCGCCCGGCGGTGGACCTGCTTGCCGGCATCCCCTCGGTGGTGTACGGCCTCATCGGAATGATGGTGCTGGTGCCCGCCGTCCGGGAATGGTTCCATCTGCCTGACGGAGCCAGCCTCTTCGCGGCCATCATTGTGCTGGCCATCATGATACTGCCCTCCATTATCAGCGTGTCCGAGACCGCCCTCAAGGCGGTGCCCCGGGAATATGAGGAGGCCAGTCTGGCCCTGGGGGCCACCCATATTGAAACGGTATTCCGGGTATCGGTCCCCGCGGCCTCCAGCGGTATCGCCGCGTCGGTGGTGCTGGGCATCGGCCGTGCCATCGGCGAGGCCATGGCCATCATGATGGTGGCGGGCAACGTGGCCAACATGCCCTCCCTGTTCAAAAGCGTCCGCTTCCTTACCACTGCCGTGGCCAGCGAGATGAGTTATGCCGCCGTGGGCAGCCTTCAGCGCCAGGCCCTCTTCTCCATTGCACTGGTGCTGTTCCTCTTCATCATGCTGATCAATGTAGCCCTCAACGCCCTGCTCAAGCGCAAGACGGACTGATCTCCGCTTCCTTACATTCTTGGATTTTGGCAAGGAGAATGATATACTTATGCAAGCACGATCTCTCTCGGGCAGGCGCAGGCTCTATGACCGCACGCTGACCGCGCTGCTCTACTTCTGCGCACTGCTGACCTGCGCACTGCTGGTGTTCCTCATCGGCTATATCTTCCTGCGGGGATTGCCCCATGTGACCTGGGAGCTGCTGTCCACCAAGCCCAGCTACCTGCGGGACAGCATCGGCATCCTGCCAAATATCGTCAATACCGTCTATCTGGTGGTGCTGACGCTGCTTTTTACCCTGCCTCTGGGCGTGGGAGCGGCCATCTATCTCACTGAGTATGCCGGGAACCGCCGGCTGGTGTCGGTGATCGAGTTTGCCACTGAGACCCTCACCGGTATCCCCTCCATCATCTATGGCCTGGTGGGCATGCTCTTTTTCTGTGAGTTCCTGGGCCTTGGCAAGGCGCTGCTGGCCGGCGTCCTTACCCTGGTCATCATGACGCTGCCCACCATCATCCGCACCACCCAGGAGAGCCTGAAGACAGTGCCCCAGAGCTACCGCGAGGCCGCCCTGGGCCTGGGCGCGGGCAAGTGGCACATGATCCGCACGGTGGTACTGCCCTCCTCGGTGGACGGTATCGTTACCGGCTGCATTCTGGCCGTGGGCCGCATCGTGGGCGAGTCGGCCGCCCTGCTTTTCACCGCCGGCATGGGCATGAGCCTCAACCGCTTTTTCGTCTGGACCGGAGACCTGGCGGGCAGCGCCGCAGCCACTCTGGACAGCTTTCTGCACAGCTCAGGCGCCAGTCTCACCGTGGCCCTGTATGTCTACGCCAAGGAGCGGGCCGAGTTCGACGTGGCTTTCGGCATCGCGGCCATCCTGATGATATTGACGCTGGTCATCAACCTGTCGGCCAAGCTGGTGGGCCGCAGGCTGCGCCGCGCGTAAGGAGGTATCCGGTATGAAGGAAAACATCGTGCTCTCCGCGGAGAAGCTCAATCTCCACTATGGGACGGCCCACGCCCTCAAGGACGTGGATATCGACATCCCCGAGGGGCAGGTCACCGCCCTCATCGGACCCTCCGGCTGCGGAAAGTCCACCTTCCTCAAGACCCTGGACCGGATGAACGACCTGGTGCCCGGCGTGCGCATCGAGGGAAAGGTGCTCTACCGGGACCAGGACATCTACGCCCCCGGGCTGGACGTGACCTGGCTGCGCAAGCAGATCGGCATGGTATTCCAGAAGCCCAATCCCTTCCCCATGTCCATCTACGACAACATTGCCTACGGCCCCCGCACCCACGGCGTGCGGAACAAGAGCCAGCTGGACGATATCGTGGAGCAGTCCCTCCGGGGGGCCGCCATCTGGGACGAGGTGAAGGACCGGCTGAAGAAGTCGGCGCTCTCCCTCTCCGGCGGGCAGCAGCAGCGCATCTGCATCGCCCGGGCCCTGGCGGTGGAGCCCGACGTGCTGCTGATGGATGAGGCCACCTCCGCCCTGGACCCCATCTCCACATCCAAGATCGAGGACCTGATCGCCGACCTGAAGGGCCGGTATACCATCGTCATCGTCACACACAATATGCAGCAGGCCACCCGCATTTCGGACAAGTGCGCCTTCTTCCTGCTGGGTGAGCTCATCGAGTTCGGCGATACCACCCAGCTCTTCTCGGTCCCCCGGGACAAGCGGACGGAGGACTACATCACCGGCCGCTTCGGATAACGGGGCAGCCGCCCCGGAGCGAGCCTCATTCCATAAGGAGGACTCAGATATGCGAAAAACCTTTGACGCCGAGCTCCAGGAGCTCAGCGCGGAGATGATCGATATGGCGGCCGCGGCGGAGGACGCCATTGACCTGGTGACGGCCTCGCTGGCCGCGCCGGACGACCGGCAGGCCCGGGAGGCCATCTCCCTGACCCATACCATGGACCAGACCGAGCGGGATATTGAAAACCGCTGCCTGCGGCTGCTGCTCCAGCAGCAGCCTGTGGCCCGGGACCTGCGGACCATCTCGGCCGCCCTGAAAATGGTCACCGACCTGCAGCGTATCGGCGACCAGTGCGCCAATATCGCGGAGATCTCGCTGCTGCTGGTGCGGGAGCCGGGCGGCTCCATCCCGGGCCACATCCGGGAAATGAGCCGGAAGGCGGGATACATGGTCAAGCGGGCCATCTTCGCCTACGCCAACCGGGACCAGAACGCCGCCGGCGAGGTCATCGGCCTGGATGATGCGGTGGATGAGCTGTTCCGCACGGTGAAGGGGGACCTGGTGGCCCTCATCCGGGAGAGCCGGGACAACGCCGACCGGGCCATCGACCTGATCATCATCGCAAAATACCTGGAGCGCATCGCGGACCACGCAGTCAACATTGCCCAGTGGGCCATCTACTGCGTCACCGGGACGCTGGTGGACCCCAGCTGATTTCACAAGGAGGGACGAGGGCTATGGCCAACACCATCGTGATCGTGGAGGATGACAGCAGCATCCGGGAGATGCTGCGCTATTATTTCCAGTCCACCGGGAACGATGTCCGGGCTTATGAGAGCGGCGAGGAATTTTTTGGGGCCGAGCGCGGACACGCCGCCCCCACGATCTACCTGCTGGACATCATGCTGCCCGGGATGGACGGACTGGAGATCCTGCGCCGGCTCCGGGCCGACCGGGCCACCGCGGACGTGCCCGTCATCATGCTCACCGCCCGCACCGCCGAGATGGACCGGGTGGAGGGACTGGAGAGCGGCGCCGACGACTATGTGGTCAAGCCCTTTGGACTGATGGAGCTCCAGGCCCGCATCAAGGCGGTGCTCCGCCGCACCCGACGGGAGTCCCCCGTTCTCCGCTGCGGGGACCTGGAGATTGACAGCTCGGCCCGTACCGTACGCAAAGGCGGCGTGCCGGTGGAGCTGACTTACAAGGAATTCGAGCTGCTGCGGCTGCTGGCCTCTCACCGGGGGGCCGTGCTCAGCCGGGAGGAGATCCTGCGTACCGTGTGGGACTACGACTTCACCGGCGAGACCCGCACAGTGGATATGCACATCAAGGCCCTGCGTCAGAAGCTGGGGGACGATGTGATCGCCACGGTCCGCGGCGTGGGCTATAAGATGACTTAGGGGGCGTCGGGATGAAAAAGCGTTTGATGGGTTCCACTTTGATCATTGTTCTGGTATCTCTCCTGATCTCCAACGCGGCAGGCGTCTGGTTCCTGTTCAACCAGCAGCGGGAGGATGCCCGGCAGAACCTGCGGGAGCTGCTGATCCTGATGGACAGCCAGAGCCAGACCACCGACGCCCAGGGGGCGGCGGAGCAGTTCCGACAGGCGGCGCCCGACAAGCGTCTTACCATCATCACGCCGGAGGGCGAGGTGCTGGTGGATACCAAAGCCGAAGGAGAACAGATGGGCGGCCATGCCGACCGGCCGGAGGTTATCACGGCCAAGGCCACCGGATGGGGCGAGGATACCCGGGCCTCCGACACGGTGGGAGTGCCCATGCTCTATGTAGCCAAACGGTTCACCGACGGCATGATTGGCCGGGCTTCCATGCCCCTCTCCTCCATTGACACGCTGGTCTGGCGGAGCATGACCGGTTTTCTGGTGGCCTCGGTAGCGGCGCTGCTGCTGGCCCTGGCCCTCTCCAGCCGGATGGCCCGCCGGGTGCTGGAGCCGCTGGAAGCGGTGAGCGGCGCCCTGACGGGGGTGCTCTCAGGCGCGTCCACCACGGTGCTGGACGCCTACCGGGGGGATGACGAGCTGCGTCCCATCCTGCGGTATATCGACAAGCTGGTGGAACGGCTGGGCGCCTCCATCCAGCACCTCACCGAGGAGCGGGACAAGGTCAACCTGATCCTGGACTGCATGGACGAGGGGTTCCTCCTGCTGGACGAAAAGGGGGGCCTGCTGGCCAGCAACCGGGCCGCCCGGGAACTGTTCGGCGCGCCCGAGGACGGTGGCGAGGCGGCGGGGCTCATGGTCTTTACCCGCAGCCGCCGGCTGCGGGAGGCCACCGAGCAGTGCCACAGCCAGAAGAATTCGGTGGTGCTGGACGTGGCCGATCTGCCTGAGGCGGGCCGCAGCCTGCGGTTCTTCCTCTCGCCGGTCTCCGGACGGCAGTACGAGGGGCAGTCGGTTGGCACCGCCATCCTCATTTCCGACGTGACCGAGCTCAAGCGGGCCGAATCCATCCGTGCCGACTTTACCGCAAATGTGTCCCATGAGCTCAAAACGCCGCTGACCAGCATCAAGGGGTTCACCGACATGCTCTCCTCCGGCATGGTCACCTCCACCGAGGACCAGAAGCGTTTTTCCTCCCTGATCGGGGTGGAGGTAGACCGGCTTATTGCCCTTATCAACGATATTCTCAAGCTCTCGGAGCTGGAATCCCTTACCATGGAACAGGACGATTCCGACGCCCCGGTGCTGGCCACCGCCCGGGAGGCGGCCGACTTGCTGGCCATCAAGGCGGAGGAGTCCCAGGTGACGGTGACGGTCCGGGGCCGGGAATGTACCGCAGCCATCCCGGCGGCACGGCTGAAGGAGGTCATCCTCAACCTGACGGAAAACGGCATTAAATATAATCATACCGGTGGAAATGTAGATATATTGGTGGAAAATGTGGAGGATTCTGTGACCATCACTGTGGCGGACACCGGCATCGGCATCCCGCCGGAAGCCCAGGACCGGGTATTTGAACGGTTCTACCGGGTGGACAAAGGACGCTCCCGGAAGGCGGGCGGTACCGGACTGGGGCTGGCCATCGTCAAGCATATCGTGGCGCTGTACGGCGGCTCCATTCACCTGGAGAGCCAGGTGGGCCAAGGCTCTGAGTTCTGCATCACGCTGCCTCAAAGCAAATGACGGACCTCCTCTTCGAACCGCCGTGAAACAGAAAACCCGCTGCCCTGCGGCAGCGGGTTTTTCATGTGTGAACGGGTCCGGGCCTATTTGCCGAGAGAGGATCCCTCAGTTGCGGCTGCGCCGTGCCGGGTCCCATCACAAGGGAGCCGGAGAAGGAATGAGCCTTTACCTGTGAAAAAAGAAATGTTATAATAATGTCTGCTGAATAAACCGCTTTGCGGTTTATTCGTGCGGCAGCAGCCGCACAATTCGATCAAAAGGGCCATTCTCAGCTCTTTTGATCGAATTCAGGCATTATAATAAAAAAGGAATCGACTGCGCGGCGGAAGGGGGGACCGGGATGAAGCGAAACCTGCTGGCACTGCTGTGCGCGGCGGTGCTGGTGCTGGCTCTCCTGCCCCTGGCGGCAGGCGCCGCCGGTGAGGTCCAGGTCTACCACCTGGCGGTCAACGACAAGCTCATCGACGCCGAGACCGGCCTCAGCGCCGCCAACATGCCGGTGGCGGTGGGAGGGATGATTTACGTCCCCTACACCACCTTTGACAAAAACGTCACCGGGGTGGACCTGGGGATCGCCTACGGACTGTATCAGGAGGGCAATACCCACACCCTTACCCTGTACAGCCTGGGCGGCACCATCGTGTTCGATATCAACGCCCAGACCTGCACGGTGAGCAACACCGGGATGAATCTGGACATGCGGGCCATCATCCGCAACGGAAAGGTCTATGTCCCGGCCAACGGCGTGTGCCAGTTCTTTGGCCTCCAGTACAGCTACCGGCCTACCCGGTCGGCGGGCGTGCTGATCCGGATCACGAACAATTACGCCGTGCTCAGCGATCTGAAATTCATGCAGTCAGCGGCCTCACTGATGCAGGACCGGTATGACAGGTACATGCAGAGTCTCGCTGTTACGCCCAGCCCCGTCCCCACCGGGAGCGGAACAGTGACCACGCCCCCTGCCACCTCGGATGATCCGGACGAGCCCGGTGTCTGGGTGTACCTGGGGGTGGAATGTACCGATGGCGGCGGGGCCGAGCGTATTCTGGAGACGCTGGAGCGCTGGGGGGCCAGAGCGGTCTTTTTCTTCCGGCCGGAGGAGCTGGCCGGGCAGGAGGCACTGGTGCGGCGTGTGCTGGGGGCCGGCCACCAGGTGGGCCTGCTGGCCGACGGCAGCAGCCTGGAAACTGCCCGGGACGAACTGGCCCGGGGAAACGACCTGCTGGAGCGTCTGGCATGGACCAGAGTCCACACCGCCCGGCTCACC
The DNA here is from genome assembly GCA_022772585.1 of Clostridiales bacterium. Taxonomy (GTDB): domain Bacteria; phylum Bacillota; class Clostridia; order Oscillospirales; family Oscillospiraceae; genus Pseudoflavonifractor_A. Next base: position 5,109 of record JALEZN010000101.1, on the reverse strand, counting down.
AATGAGAGCCGGGAGACGGCCCGCGCCTTGGCCGGGGAGGGCTGGAAGCTGTGGAGCACCAGCGTGGACGGCCGTCCCAGCGGGTCGAGCGGCTATCTCAACACCAACGCCATCGTCACCAAGGTCAAGTCCCGCCGCACAGCGGCCCGGCTCCTGCTCAATGACAGCGGCGCCACAGCCTCCAACCTGAGCCGGCTGCTGAACCGGCTGGAGGAGGAAAACTGCGTCCTGCGCATCCCGCTGGAGACCGAGCTGGCCTGATCTGAACGGAAAGAGGAAAAGAACATGCGTAAGGTTTACATGGACAACGGCGCCACCTCCTACCCCAAGGCCCCCGGTGTGGGGGAGGCTATGGCCGACTATATCATCAACGTGGGCTGCAACATCGGCCGGGGCGGGTATGAGGCTGCCTATGACGCCGCCTCGCTGGCCCTGGAGACCCGGGAGCAGCTCAACCGGCTGGTAAAGGGCCCCGGTGTGCGGAACGTGATCTTCACCCCCGGCTCCACCCACTCCCTCAACTACCTCATCAAGGGCCTGCTCAAACCGGGCGACCGGGTGGTCACCTCCCCCATGGAGCACAACGGCGTGCTCCGTCCCCTGACCCAGCTTCAGGAGCAGGGAGTGGAGGTAGACTATCTGCCGTGCAATGATAAGGGCGAGCTGCTGCTTGAGCAGGTGGAGGAGCACCTGACTCCCGGCACCCGGGCGGTGGTGCTCACCCATGCCTCCAATGTGTGCGGCACGGTGATGCCCGTCGGCGCGGTGGGAAAGCTGTGCCGGGAACGGGGCATCTTCTTCCTGGTGGACGGCTCCCAGACGGTGGGGGCCATCCCGGTGGACATGGAGGACATGTGCATTGACGGGCTGGCCTTCCCCGGCCACAAGGCCCTGCTGGGCCCCCAGGGCATCGGCGGCATGGTGCTCACCGACGCGCTGGCCCGCTGTCTCACGCCCCTGGTGGCGGGAGGGACGGGAAGCGTGTCCCACGAGCTGGTGATGCCTGCCTTCCTGCCCGACCGCTTTGAGGCGGGCACACTGAACCTGCCCGGCATCTACGGCCTCCATGCCGCCCTCTCCTATCTGGAGGAGCAGGGGGAGGACCTGCGGCGGCGGGAGCACAAGGTGGCCTGCCATCTGTGGGCCCGGCTGAAGGAACTGGAGGAGGACGGCATCCGGGTGGTGGGCACCGACGATCTGGACATGCGCACCGGCGTGGTGTCGGTGGACTTCCTCCACGGCGACAACGGCGAGATGGCCTTCCGGCTGGAGCAGGAATATGGTATTGCCACCCGGTGCGGGCTCCACTGCGCTCCCACCGCCCACCAGACCCTGGGCACCTTCCCCCAGGGCACCGTGCGCTTCTCGGTGGGCCCCTTTACCACCTTCGAAGAGGTGGACTACGTGCAGGGAGCAGTGGAGGAGCTGCTGAAAGGCTGAAAACAAGACCCGGAGCTGTGCCGGGCATAAAAACATCCGCGGACGGTGCCGTCCGCGGATGTTTTGCGTATGAGAAGGCCCCGACGTGGAGCTGCGGGGAGCGGTTCCATGTCGGGGCCTTAATTATTTTTTAGAAGTCGGCGTTTCCAACGGTACGCGGATGCAGCTCCACGTCGCGGATGTTGGAGATGCCGGTGAGGTACATGACCATGCGCTCGAAGCCCAGACCGAAACCGGCATGCTTGCAGGAGCCGTAGCGCCGCAGATCCAGATACCACCAGTAGTCCTTGGGATCCATGCCAAGCTCTCTGATACGAGCCTCCAGCAGGTCCAGCCGCTCCTCACGCTGGGAGCCGCCGATGATCTCGCCGATGCCGGGGACCAGACAGTCGGCGGCGGCCACGGTCTTGCCGTCGTCGTTGAGACGCATATAGAAGGCCTTGATGTCCTTGGGATAGTCGGTGACGAACACGGGCTTTTTAAAGACCTGCTCGGTGAGGTAGCGCTCGTGCTCGGTCTGCAGGTCGCAGCCCCACTCCACCTTGTAGTCGAACTTGTCGTTGTTCTTCTTGAGGATCTCCACCGCGTCGGTGTAGGTCACACGGCCGAAGTCGGAGGAGGCCACGTGCTGCAGCCGTTCCTTCAGGCCCTTGTCCACGAAGGAGGAGAAGAAGTCCATCTCGTCGGGGCACTTCTCCATCACGGTGTTGATGATATACTTGATCATGTCCTCGGCCACTTCCATGTCGCCGGCCAGATCGCAGAAGGCCATCTCGGGCTCGATCATCCAGAACTCGGCAGCGTGGCGCTGAGTGTTGGAGTTCTCCGCCCGGAAGGTGGGGCCGAAGGTGTAGACGTTGCCGAAGGCCATGGCAAAGTTTTCGGCGTTGAGCTGGCCGGACACGGTGAGATTGGCACGCTTGCCGAAGAAGTCCTGGCTCCAGTCCACGCTGCCGTCGGCCAAGCGGGGCGGGTTGTTCATATCCAGAGTGGTCACCTGGAACATCTCACCGGCGCCCTCGCAGTCGCTGGCGGTGATGATGGGGGTGTGGACATACACGAAGCCCCGGTCCTGGAAGAAGCAGTGGACGGCGTGGGCCGCCACGCTGCGCACCCGGAAAGCGGCGGAGAACAGGTTGGTGCGGGGACGCAGGTGCTGGATGGTGCGCAGGTACTCCACGCTGTGGCGCTTCTTCTGCAGAGGATAGTCGGGGGTGGAGGCACCCTCTACGGTAATAGTGGCGGCCTTGACCTCCAGAGGCTGCTTGGCGCCGGGGGTGAGGACCACGGTGCCGGTCACCACGAAAGAGGTGCCCACATTGCACTTGGAGATCTCCTTGAAATTGGCGACCTCGCCGTCGGCAAAGACGACCTGGAGGTTCCGGAAGCAGGAGCCGTCGTTCAGCTCGATAAAGCCGAAGGTCTTCATATCGCGGATGGTGCGGGCCCAGCCGCAGACGGTGACGGTCTGGCCGCCGAAGGCGCCCTGATCCGCGAAGATTTGTGCAATGGTGGTTCGTTTCATTGTGGTCCCCTCATTTCAGTGGTGTATATCCGAGATCGGATGATCGAATATTGGTAGTATAGCCCCTTCCTCTGAAATTTTCAAGTCTTTGCGGCAAAAACAGGGACTCTGGGGTCAGGATGGGGGCTGATCCTTCCGTTCCCGGCGGCGCAGCAGGACAAAGACACCCAAGGCCAGAGCGTAGCCCAGCAGGATAGCGGCGGCCACGGCCAGCCAGAAGAGAAAGGCCAGCTGCCAGAAGAATCCGGACTGATCGAACCAGGTCTGCAGGGCCAGGAAGAGGGGAACGAGCGCGGTCAGGGGGACCGAAAAGCGCAGAAAACGGAGCTTGGAAGAGCGGGAACGGGTGCGGTGAAGAAGAAAGAGCTGGAGCAGGAGGGCGGCCAGCATGGGGCCAAAGAGGAAAAGCAGCAGTTCCGGCATGGCAATCACCTCTCTTCGGGGGCCGGCGGGGTCTTTTTATGCCGGGCGGCGGCGCCGGCGAGACCGCCCGCCAGGGCGGCGCAAAACACCACGCCGCAGTGGAAAAGAGCGCTGGAGTTGAACAGAAGAAAGACCACGGGAAGGTAGCACAGGGCGCAGAAGGGAGGGTAGAGGGGACAGAACCCCTGCCGTTTTCCCAGAGACAGACCGGAGAAAAATCCGCCCACCGGAAGCAGAAGATAGGGAAGCAGCAGTCCCGTGAGCACCGGCACGTCCCGGGCGTCCAGCGCCCGGAGGACAAAAGGCAGCACGCCGCACAGCAGCAGGGCGAAGAAAAAGTAGGGCAGGGTCTCCCGCCATTTGAAGAGGGAGGGACCGGGGGCGAGGCCCAGCTTCTCCCGGATGGCGGCCACCTCGGCGTACCAGCCCACCCAGCGCCCCAGCCAGATGAGCAGATAGACCAGCGCCAGCAGGGCCAGGCAGACGGGCAGAGCGTTCAGGCCGAAATTCAATCCCGCCAGCAGGGCAACCAGCGCCGCCGTCACGGCAAAGTGGGCCAGGGAGCGGAGGGCCAGGGCACGGCCTTCGTCGGCAAAGGGCAGGGTGGACACGCCCACCACGGCCCCCAGCAGGAAGAACAGGGCAAACTGGACTGTTACGGCAAGTCCCTCCCAGCCGCCCAGGCGGAGGACCATGGCGCCGTCCACCAGCATCAGGCCCCGGAAGGAATTGTCTCCGTAGATGGAAAAGCTCCCCGCCAGACAGCCGATGAGGAGCAGAGCGGCCATGCCCAAAAGTCCGCCGGTCAGAACCCGGATGAGCCATTGTTGTTTGGTGCTCATAACGCGCCTCCTTTCACAGGCCCACAGCCTCTTTGATCTTTTTCACGTACCGGCGGGAGACATAGCAGGCCGTCCCGCCCTCCAGAGTCATTTTGATGGTGCCGGTGAGGGATAGGTCCAGAGCCGTCACCCGCCGGAGGTTGACGATCTCCGACTGGGAGATGCGCACAAAGGTATGGGGGTCCAGCCTTTCCTCCAGCTCGTAGAGCCGGGCGCGGACGGTATAGCGGGTATCGTCCCGTCCCTGGGCCAGCACACCCTTGCCGTCGGCATAGAACCGCAGGATGGCCCCGGGGTCTGTCAGCACGGCCCGGTCCCCCTGCCAGAGGGTGAGGGGCCGGGGAAAAAGAGCCCCGATGCGCTCCGCCAGGGCCTGGGCCTCGCCGGTCAGCGCCGGGGCCTCTATCACCACCGCCGGCTCCTTCCGCCCGGGCACGACGCGGATCTCCACCTCCATGGACGCTCCCTCCTTTCCCCTTCAGTATAGGAAAAAACCGGCCGTCCGTCCAGCGGTTTTGGACAGGCGGCCGGTTTGGCGGGATATGCGGTCAGGAGATGGCCTCGGCCCCGATCCTGTAGGTCCAGGACCCATTCCCGGAGCGACGGGCGGTGCAGCCGGTGAAGAAATAGGCGCCCAGGCCGGAGCGCCACTTCTGGGCGTCAAAGCCCGCTTCGGCGGAGCCGGAAAGGGTGAAGAGACAGCCGTCCTCCCAGTACAGCTCCTTGCCGTCGATATAACCCTCCTCCACCAGCTCGTCATAGGAGGCCTCCAGAGGGACGATGCCGTGGAGCTCACCGAAGCGCCAGGCCACGGCGGATTTTTCCGCGCCGCTCAGGTCAGTAAGGCCGGACAGGTCCACGCCCAGCTCCGTGATGCCG
>JALEZN010000084.1 GCA_022772585.1 Clostridiales bacterium | reverse complement strand
GACGGCGGTGAGGCCGGCGGAGCGGCGCTTGGGGATGATGACCCCGTGGGCGCCGGCGCACTCGGCGGTGCGGATGACGGCCCCCAGGTTGTGGGGGTCGCTGAGCTCGTCGCACACCACGATGAGAGGGGGCTCCCCCTTCTCCCGGGCGGCGCTGAGAATGTCCTCCACACTGGCGTACTCCCGCACCGCCGCCAGGGCGATGACCCCCTGGTGGGCGTGGGTGCGGCTCATATTGTCCAGCTTGCGGCGGTCGGCCTCCACCACCACCACGCCCCTGCCCCGGGCGGTGGATGCGATGTGGCCCAGGGCAGCGTCGGTCTCCCCCCTGGCAATATAGATCTTATCAATGGCGGTACCCGCCCGCAGGGCCTCGATGACCGCATTGCGCCCCTCGATGATCCCGTCGGCCAAAGCCTCCGGGGCCTCGTCCCGGCGCTTTCCCGTCTTGTTCTCCCTCATGGCTAGCTGCTCCTCGTCTGTTCAAATTCACCATTCAGTATACCACAGGCACAAGTTTCACCAGGCTTCCCACTGCTGACACAGCGGCTTGCCAAGTGAAGCTATTGTACCACATCCCGCCCGACGGAAAAAGAGAAACTTGCGGGAAAGCCCCCTCTCTCCAGAAGAAGATTGAAAAATTTGGTGCATATGGCAATACAAAACGCTTTCTGTCTGTGGTATACTGTTTTTGGACAGATACCGTCATCACAGCGGCGGGACCTTCGGCGTCCCCTGCGCAACAGGAGGTGCAGAAATGAACAAGTCAGATCAAAAGCTGGTAATTTCCCTGGTCCTTTCCTGCCTTCTGGGCCTGAGCGGCACCATTCTTCTGGCCAGTACGCTCATCGCCGGAGCCATCTCGCCGGTACCCGCCTCCGGCATCCTGTTCCCGCTCTCGGGTGTACTGCTGGCGGCGGGGCTCCTGTGGCCGGCCGTCCTGCTGGTACGGCGGGGAGACTGGACATAGACGGTTCCTTCCCTCCCCATCGGGGAAAAGCAAGCGTCAAACAGAGGCAGGTGATTCCCTATGCCCCGTACTTTTTCGGAGATCCTGAAACTGTCCGCCGCCCTGGTGCTGCTGGGCAATATCCTCGGCCTGTTTCCCCAGCGGTGGGCCGTGCTGGTCCCCTGCTGTGTCCTGCTGATCCTCACGGGGGCAGACTCCCTGCGGCAGTACCGGGCCGGCGGCCGCCGATGGCTCCAGTTCTTCGGCCTTGCCGTGATCCTGGCCGCCGCGGGCCTGTTGATGGCCTTTCTGCTGCAATCCATTCTGTAAAGAACCATACGCGCCCGGGGGACCCCCCGGGCGCGTATTTTTTCCTCTCAGCCGTTGGCGTGGTCCACCGCGTACATGTGGGCGATGAGGTCCAGCAGCTTGTTGGTATAGCCCCACTCGTTGTCGTACCAGGCGATGAGCTTGACGAAATTGTCGTCCAGCATGATGCCGGCGTTCTCGTCGAAGATACAGGTCTGGGTAAAGCCGGTCAGGTCGGAGGAGACCACGTCGTCCTCAATGCAGGTGATGATGCCCTTCATGCTGTTCTGGGCGGCGTTGCGCATGGCCACGCACACGTCGTGGTAGCTGGCGCGGTGGATGAGCCGGGCGGTCAGGTCCACCACAGACACGTCGTTGGTGGGCACCCGGAAGCTCATGCCGGTCATCTTGCCCTTGAGCTCGGGAATGACCTGGCCCACGGCCTTGGCCGCGCCGGTGGTGGAGGGGATGATGTTGCCCAGCACGCTGCGGCCGGTGCGCCAGTCCCGGCCGGCCCGGGCGTCCACCGCCTTCTGCTTGGCGGTGGCGGCGTGGATGGTGGACATGAGGGCCTGCTCGATGCCGAAGGTGTCGTTGATGACCTTGGTCATGGGGGCCAGGCAGTTGGTGGTACAGGAGGCATTGGAGACCACATTCATATCCGGGGTATACAGCTTGTGGTTCACGCCCATGACGAAGGTGGGGGTGCAGCTGTCCTTGGCCGGGGCGGAGAGGACCACCTTCCGCGCGCCGTTGGCCAGATGGGCCGAGGCCTTCTCGGTGGTGTTGAAGGCACCGGTGGACTCGATGATGTACTCCGCGCCGCAGTCATCCCAGGGGATGCGCCCGGCCTCGCTCTCGCTGTATACCCGGATCTTCTTGCCGTTGATGATCAGGTGGCGGTCGTCATGCTCCACCACGCCCTGGAAGGTGCGGAACACCGAGTCGTACTTCACCTGATAGACCATGTAGTCCAGGTCCGCGTTGCGCAGGTTGATGCCGCAGATCTGATAGCTGCTGCACCCCCGCTCGGTCATTACCCGCAGGGCCACCCGGCCGATGCGGCCGAATCCGTTGATGCCTACTTTGATTGCCATGTTTCTCGTTCCTTTCCTGTATTCTTTCTTCTTTCTTTTTTACCCGTCCGCTTTCTCAGACGGTGAAGTCTGTTTTTCAGCTTTTGGGTATAATTGTTTTCAGTATATCAGATATTTCGGAAAAGTAAACCATCCGGCGGGAATAGATCCGATCTCTTCCGCCCTTTCACAGAAAGTTTACAGGTTGCGCTGCCCCCCTTTCTTGTATTTCGCGGTATATTGTGTTATAAATAAGTCAATCGCCTTCTCTTCGGGGCAGGTATTCAGATGATATTAAGGAGGGCACCCGTTTGAAGCCCAACAAACCGAGCGGAAACGGCTCTAATAACAAGCGCAACGTGATGGGCATCGTGTCCATCATCCTGTGGGCCCTTGTGGTCACCATTCTCATCAATTACTTTACCTCCATGGCCAGTTCGGCCAACTCCACCGAGATCTATTACAGCGAATTCATCCGCATGGTGGAGGAGGACAAGGTCTACTCGGTCACCATGACCAGCGGCAAGTTCACCATCTACCTGAAGGAGGACGCGGCCAAGGTCGGTATTGATCCCGACGCGGTCCCCGCCCCCACCCCCGCGCCGGAGGGGGACTCCCAGCTTTTTGACATCACCGGGCAGAACGCGGACAGCGAGCCCCTCGACACCCGCCTTTCCAAGGCCCGCAGCTACTACTGCGCCCCGCTCACCAGCGCCAGCCTGCGGGATGAGGAGCTCACCCAGCTGCTGAAGGAGCACAATGTCCGCTTCGGCACGCCCTATGAGCCTGAGCTCTCCCCCGTGGTGGCCTTCCTGGTGTCCTATCTCCTGCCCATGCTCATCATGGTGGTGCTCTTCTCCTTCCTCTTCCGGAGCATGGCCGGCAAGATGGGCGGCGGCGGCCTGGGCGGTGTGGGCAAATCCAACGCCAAGGTCTACGTGGAGAAGAAGACCGGCGTCACCTTCCGGGACGTGGCCGGACAGGATGAGGCCAAGGAGAGCCTGGAGGAGATCATCGACTTCCTCCACAACCCGCAGAAGTACACCGAGATCGGCGCCAAGCTGCCCAAGGGCGCGCTGCTGGTGGGCCCCCCCGGCACCGGCAAGACCCTGCTGGCCAAGGCCGTGGCCGGCGAGGCCAACGTGCCCTTCTTCTCCATCTCGGGCTCTGACTTTGTGGAGATGTTCGTGGGCGTGGGCGCCAGCCGTGTCCGCGACCTCTTTAAGGAGGCCAACAAGATGGCCCCCTGCATCGTGTTTATCGACGAGATCGACACCATCGGCAAGTCCCGTGACAACCGCATGGGCGGCAACGACGAGCGGGAGCAGACCCTGAACCAGCTGCTGGCCGAGATGGACGGCTTTGACCCCACCAAGGGCGTCATCCTGCTGGCAGCCACCAACCGGCCCGAGGTGCTGGATCAGGCCCTGCTGCGGCCCGGCCGCTTCGACCGGCGCATCACGGTGGACCGGCCCAACCTGGCCGGCCGCCTGGCCACCCTCCAGGTCCACACCCGCAACATCCGCCTGGCCGAGGACGTGGACCTGAACAAGATCGCTCTGGCCACCGCCGGCGCCGTGGGCGCCGACCTTGCCAACCTGGTGAACGAGGCCGCCCTCCGGGCCGTGCGTCTGGGCCGCCGGGCCGTGAACCAGAACGATCTGCTGGCCGCCTTCGAGCTGGTCATCGCCGGCGCGGAGAAGAAGAACTCCGTCCTCTCCGAGTGTGAGAAGAAGCTGGTGGCCTATCATGAGGTGGGCCACGCCATGGTGGCCTTCAAGATGAAGAACACCACCCCCGTGCAGAAGATCACCATCGTGCCCCACACCCAGGGCGCTCTGGGCTACACCCTCCACCTGCCCGAGGAGGACAAGAACCTCCAGACCAAGGACGAGCTGCTCTCCGAGATCGCCACCTACATGGGCGGCCGCGCCGCTGAAGAGGTGGTGCTCAACACCATGACCAACGGCGCCGCCCAGGACATTCAGCAGGCCACCGCGCTGGCCCGGAACATGGTGGCCCTCTACGGCATGAGCGACGAGTTCGGTATGATGGCCCTGGCCTCCCGCCGCAGCCAGTACCTGGACGGCGGCTACGGCATCGACTGCGCCCAGGACACCGCCGCCGGCATCGACCGGGCGGTGATGGAGCTCATCCGCTCCTCCTACGACAAGGCCGTCCAGATCATCCGGGACAACCGGGAGGATATGGACAAGGTGGTGGAGTACCTGCTCCAGAAGGAGACCATCACCGGCGAGGAGATGATGGCCATCCTGGAGGGCCGGGACCCCGCCCTGGCCGACAACTTCGGCGCCAGCCGGGACAGCTCCATTGAGGCTCCCGCCAAAAACATTCACATGATCTCCCAGAAGATCGAAGCCCCGGAGCCTCCGGCAGAGGAGCCGGAAGCGGCGCCGGAGGGATCCCCCGGATCCGGTGAGAGTTCCGAGGATCCCGCTCCATAACAGCGACAAAAAAGCAGCGGCACATGTTGCCGCTGCTTTTTTACCGCTGTTCCCCACGGCTGCCGGCGGCCCCTCCCCGCGGGCGGTCCCCAGCAGTGTTGCAAAACAGTGCAAAGCGTGTTATTCTGTAAAAAATAGTCTTTGGGAGAGGGAAAAACCATGGATGCGTGGTGCAGGGAACGGATCGCCTCCAAGCTGGAGCGCCTGGGATATCTCCGGGATCCCGACGGAACGTTCCGCATCTGCCGGCCATTCCGGGAACCGGAGCAGTCGGAGCTGGAACAGATCTTTTTTGACGGCGCAAACTACAGCGCTCAGCCCAAGCGGAACTTTGACGCCCTGATGGAGCAGCTGTCCCGGCAGGAGCTGGAGGCGCTGGCCGGGCAGCTGGAGGAGCCGGAGCTTCCGCCGGAGGAACTGGCCGGACTGGTCAGGGTCTGCCCGCCGGTCCATGAGTATCTGCGCCAGCGCTGCCGCTGCGATATCCTGGTCGATACCGGCGACTCCGGCTGGGATTACAGTATGAATACCCTCGCGCCCGGTTATGACGGTTTTATTTATGGCGTGGGCTACCGGTTATACGACGAGGCCAGCATCGTCTGGCTGACAAAGCAGCAGGGGCACACCAAGCGGGAGCTGGCCGACGCGCTGCACCGGATCACAGCCCCGGGGAACGGGCTACAGGGGTATATAAAGAGCGCTGCCAATGAGGTCTGGAACGAGATGTCCTGTGAGAACCAGCTTTGCTTTCTGGTGGAGATGACATTGGAGCAGGCCATGCTGATCCATGCCGCGGTGCAGTGGGGCCGGCGCACCGGCCGGTGGAACGGCTATGTGGTGCTGGACCGGAGGGGCCGGGCCGGATTTTTCGACTGCTGGCGCGGCAGCGGCAGCTCGATGGAGCTTGCACTGGAACGGGACGTCAAACTGCCGATCAAGTACATCGTCTCGGCGCTGCCGGATGCTGTGCAGGACAGATATAGTGTATATACCGTTTATGAGAACAACAGGATGTGGAAGAACGGCAGGATAAATCAGATCACCCTGCCCAAGAAATTCCGGCTGGAGATGGAGGAAATGGGCTTTGAGCCGCGGATCAAAAATAAGCCGGAGGAAGGTTGAACTGGGCCGCCCGGTATGGTATACTGATGGCGGCAAGACCGGTGGAGTATAAGTACCCCTGCGGAAGCAGGCCTGTCAGTAAGGCCATTTCCATCATATGTGACCCTTTTATGGGCTCTGCGGTCTTTTGACTGCGAGGAACGCCGAATCCATGGACTGGGAAAGCGACACACCGTCTTGTCCCTTGCTATCCGAAGAAAAGCCCGGCCTGAATACCCTCAGGCCGGGTTTTTTCGCGGCAAAGGCCCGGGTGCGATCCTGTGCCCATACAGGCCGGGAAATGTCCGCGCCGCCCACCTGCTAACCGCTGGTTGACAGAATCTTACCCCCGGTTGGTGGCTTTCAGCCCGTATTTCTGATATATTCTCCTTAAAAAAGGAGGAAGCATCTATGACCCTTGGCCAGCGCATTGCCCAGAAGCGAAAGGAGCAGGGCCTGTCCCAGGAGGCGCTGGGCAGCGCCTTGGGGGTCTCCCGGCAGGCTATCTATAAATGGGAATCGGACGCCACCTTTCCCGAGATCGAAAAGCTCATCGCCATGAGCCGCCTCTTTTCTGTTCCGGTGGGGTGGCTGCTGGGTGTGGAGGAGGAGAGCGCCCCCGCCGCAGCCGGCGCCGAGCTCAGCGAGGAGCAGCTGGCCATGGTGCAGGAGATCGTGGACCGTTATCTCTCCGCCCTGCCCGGGCCCGCTCCCGCGCTCTCCCCCGGGCGGCGCAGGCTGGTCAAGGTGTGCGTGGCCCTGGGCGTCCTGTGTATGACGGCCGCCCTCTGGTCCCTCTCCCGCCAGCTCAGCCGGCTGGACCAGCGGTATATGGACCTGCAGAACACGGTGGGCGGCATCCAGTCCAATGTCAGCGCCCAGATCGGCGGCATCTCAAGCAGGGTGGAGGAAATCCTCAAGGCCCAGAACGACCTGACCGCCGACTACGGCACCGAGATCAAATCCACCGACCCGGCCGGCAACATGGTCACTTTCTCCTTCCGGGCGGTGCCCAGGACCTTTCAGGAGGGAATGACCGCCTGGTTCGAGGTGGATAACGGCGTTTCCCGCTTCACTTTCGGGCCCTACAGCCCGTCGGGCCAGACCTTCGCCGGTGAGGCCGAGGTGGCCCTCACCGACTCCATGAGTCTGTACATCGTCTTTGAGCACGACGGCGTGCGGGAGACCCAGCTGCTGGACCAGTATTCCGGGCTGTGGAGCGATTCCATGCCCCAGTTTCTGCATCTCGCCTCCCATGAGGTATTCTTCTGGGAGAAACTGGACGAGTCGGGTGTCTTTACCCGGGACGACGTCTATTCCTATGTGGATCTCGACCCCGGCAGCACGGGCCGGTTCGGTCCCGCCTCCATCCGGGAGCTGCGGATGGGCATTTTCCTCAACCGGGAGCTGGTCCAGTGGGGTGAGTCCTGCGGCCAGCCCGACTCCTGGCACGGGAACCTTGAGGACGCCCAATTCTTCCACTTTGACCATCTCTCCTTCCCCATGGCGGAGGGAGACCAGGTGACTTTGGCGGTCTGGTTCACCGACGAATACGGCCGGGAGGCCATGTGGCTGGACGGCTCCTACACCCCGGTACAGCAGGAGGACGGGAGCTGGGAGCTGGAAATGAGCGACCCCTATCTCTACGGCTACGACCTGCCCGAGCACTGGGGGCTGTGACCGGGTCCCCGCTGCGGAAAAGCGCTGGAAAAGACGGCGGTTTTGGAGTATACTATCGGTATCCATGATCCCCGGCGGCACGGTCCCGGGGAAAGGAAGGCGGTATGTCCATGCTCACCGGCACACAGCGCAGACAGGAACTTCTCTCCCGGATGCGGCACAGCTCCACGCCTCTCTCAGGCGCGGCGCTGGCCCGGGATTTCGGCGTGAGCCGTCAGGTCATCGTCCAGGACGTGGCCCTGCTGCGGGCCGAAGGCCACGATATCCTGTCCACCAACCGGGGCTATCTCTGCCAGACCTCCTCCGGTGCCACCCGGGTGGTCCGGGTGCTCCACAGCGACGAGGATATCGCCGAGGAGCTCAACACCGTGGTGGACTTCGGCGGCACGGTGCTGGATGTGTTCGTGGTCCACACCGTGTACGGCGAGCTGCGGGCCGACCTGGACGTCAGCTCCCGGAAGCAGGTGCAGGACTTTGTCTCCGACATCCGCAGGGGCCGGGCCTCGCCCCTGAAGAACCTGACCTCCGGCTACCACTGCCACACCATCCGGGCCGACTCGGAGGAGACGCTGGACCTCATCGAGGCCGAGCTTGCCCGCAAGGGATTCCTGGCCGGGCCGGAGGAAGGGCCCCAATAAGTGAAAAACCGTCCCCCGGGCGCCGCTGTGCACCTGGGGGACGGTTCTGTTCTGCTGCGTTCGTATTCTGCCGCCGTTCCCGCCTTACAGCAGGCCGGTCAGGGGGATGTAGAGCACCGGCAGGAAGATGGCGGGCAGCATGTTCCCCACCCGGATCTTTTCCTTGGGCAGGCCCAGCATGTTCAAAGCGATGCCCACAATGATGGTGCCGCCCACGGCGCTCATCTCCACCACCACCGCCTCGCTGAGATGGCTCCCCACAAACTGGGCCAGCAGGGTCAGGCCGCCCTGGTAGAGAAAGAGAGGCACCGCACTGAAGGCCACTCCCACACCCATGGCCGCGGCAAAGGTGATGGAGGTAAAGCCGTCGATAACGCCCTTGGAGATGAGGATGGAGTAATCCTGCCGCAGTCCCGCGTCCAGAGAGCCGTTGATGGCCATGGCCCCCACACAGAAGAGGACGGTGGCGCTGACAAACCCCTCCACAAAGCGGCTGCTGCTCCCCTCGCCCCGGATGAGCTTACGGCGCAGCACATCGCCGATCCCCTCCAGCCGGTCCTCGATGTGCAGGGCCTCCCCCAGCAGGGTGCCCGCCACCATGCAGAGGATGACGCACAGGCTGTCCTCCGTGGCAATCATGCTGGAGATACCGATGCCCAGCACACACAGGCCCAGGGCGCTGGTCAGCATACCGGAAAACCGGGCGCTGATGCGGTTTTTGAAGATCAGTCCGACGGCGCTGCCCATCAGGACCAGGATGACGTTGATAATCGTGGCGATCATGCTGGAATATGCTCCTTCCCGCGCGGGTCTTTTTCACTTCATAGTGTTAAATCAAATGATACCTGTTTCCCGCCGGTTTGTCAAACTTTTTTCCCCTTTGCTCATGCCCCCGTCCCTTCCGGAATATAGTCTGTAAGAAGGGGGGAAGCCATTGTGAAGCTCAGCCGTTCTTCCATGCTCTATGGCACCATGCTGCTCACCGGTACCAGCCTGGTGGCACAGGTGGTGGGATTTGTCTACCGCATCTTTCTCTCCCGGCTGGTGGGAGCCGAGATCATGGGGCTCTATCAGCTCATCATGCCGGTGTACTCGGTGCTCATGTCGGTCACCGCCGTGGGGCTGACGGTGGCGGTATCCACCCTCTCCTCCGAATATCACGCCCGGGGCGGGGCGGAGGCCATGCTTCCGGTGCTCCGCCGGTGCCTGGCCGCCTTTCTCATCCTGTTCGCGCTGGCGGCGGCGGTGGTGGCGGTGTGGTACGACCCCATCTCGGTCCGCCTTCTGGGGGACGCCAGGACCCAGCTGGGCCTGCTGCTCCTGCTGCCCTGCATCCTGCTCACCGGAATCGAAAATCTGCACAAGCACTTCTTCTACGGCGCCGGGCTGGTGCGCCCCCCGGCGGCGGTGGAGCTGTGTGAGCAGTTCATCCGCACCGGCGCGGTGCTGGGCCTGCTGGTCTTTTTCCTCCCCCAGAATCCGGAGCGCACCGTGGGCCTCATCGTGACCGGCATGGTGATCTGCGAGGTCTTTTCCGCGGTGACCCTGACCATTCTCTACCGCCGCCATACCGCCGGTCTGCCCCGCCGCGCCGCTCCGCCCGGCCTGAACCGCCGTATTTTCTCCATCGCCGTCCCCATTGGGCTCACCTCCCTGCTGGGCAACCTGATGGGCTCGGCCAACGCGGTGCTCATCCCCCAGCGGCTGGTGGCCTCCGGGGCCGACGTATCCCAGGCCATGAGCGCCTTTGGCGTACTGTGCGGCATGACAGTGCCCATGCTCTGCATGCCCACCGCCTTCATCGGCGCCATGGGCCTGATGCTGGTGCCCCGGCTGGCCCAGCTCTCCGCCCTGGGCCGGGGGGACGCCATCCGCGGCCATATCCACAGGGCCATGCTGGCCACCTCGGTGCTCATCATGCCCTCCATGGCCCTGCTGACCGTGCTGGGCCCCACCATCGGCCGCTTTCTCTTTCGGGAGGAGACGGCGGGGGACTTTATCGTCCCCCTCTCGGTGGGGGTCCTTCTCTCTTGTTACCAGAGCGTGCTCTCCGGGGTGCTCAACGGCATGGGCAGACAGCGCGCCGCCGCCTGGAACGCCATCGTATGCGGGGCGGTCCAGCTCTGGTGCACCTGGTTCCTCATGGGTCTGCCCGGCGTGGGGCTGCGGGGTTATGTGGCCGGATTTGTGGCCAGCTCGGCTTTGGGCGCGGTCCTCAACTGGCGGCAGGTGGCCCGCCGCGCCAGGATGCGCCCCCGGCTCTTCCAGTGGTGCACCGCCCCGGTTCTGGCCTCCCTGCTCATGGGGCTGGTGGTGAATCTGCTCTTCCGGGTGCTGCTGGACGCGGGTGCGGACGGCGCGGCCGCCGCCCTGGCCTGCTTGGCCTTCGGCACGGTGCTCTACCTGGCCGCCCTGCTGGCCCAGGGTGTGCCGGTGCGGGAACTCTTCCACATGGGAGGGTAGAAGTGTGGAAAAAGACCGGCTGTACAGCCGGTCTTTTTCCATTTTAAACCTAATTCCGTTGGGCTTTCGCCGCGCCGATAAAGTCCCGGAACAGGGGATGGGCCTTGTTGGGCCGGGATTTCAGTTCCGGATGGAACTGGACGCCCACGAACCAGGGGTGGCCGGGCAGCTCCACGATCTCCACCAGCCGCTCGTCGGGGGAGAGCCCGGCCAGCACCAGC
>JALEZN010000053.1 GCA_022772585.1 Clostridiales bacterium | reverse complement strand
TGGAGCGTATTGTGGAGGTAGAGCGAGGCAAACTCGCCTTTTACGAGGGGAGCTACGCCAGGTACCTGGAGGCCAAGGCCCAGCGGGAGGAGATGGAGGCGGCCAGCGAGCGCAAGCGTCAGTCCATCCTCCGGCGGGAGTGCCAGTGGGTGATGCAGGGCCCCACCGCCCGGGGCACCAAGAGCCGGGAGCGGCTGGAGCGGTACGAGGCCCTGAAGGAGCAGACCGGCCCGGCGGAGAAGAGTACGCTGGAGCTCTCCTCCATGTCCAGCCGCCTGGGGAAAAAGACCATCGAGCTGCGGGGGGTGACCAAGGCCTTTGAGGGCCGCACGGTGGTGCGGGACTTCGACTGCATGCTTTTGCGGGATGACCGCATCGGCATCGTGGGGACCAACGGCAGCGGCAAATCTACCCTCCTTAACCTGATCGCCGGGCGGCTGATCCCCGACGCGGGAGAGGTCATCGTGGGCGAGACCGTGAAGATCGGCTATTTCTGCCAGGAGAACCCGCCCATGGACCCGGATATGCGGGTCATCGACTACGTGAAGGAGATCGGCGAGCGCATTGAGACCCCCGAGGGAACGGTGACGGCCAGCCAGCTGCTGGAGCAGTTCCTCTTCCCTGCCGACGTGCAGTGGAGCCCCATCGTCAAGCTCTCGGGCGGCGAAAAGCGGCGGCTCTTCCTCCTGTCCGTCCTGGCGGGGGCACCCAACGTGCTGCTGCTGGACGAGCCTACCAACGACCTGGATATCGAAACGCTGACCATTCTGGAGGACTATCTGGAGCGGTTCCGTGGAGCGGTGGTGGCCGTGTCCCATGACCGCTATTTCCTGGACAAGGTGGCAAGGCGCATCTTCGCCGCGGAGGAGGACGGCCGCTTCACGCCGTATCCCGGAGGGTACACCGACTATCTGGCCATCCGGGAGGAGCGGAAAAGGGCGGAAAAGCGGCCGGAAAAGCCCGCAGCCCCAAAGCAGGAGCGCCCCGCCGCCCCCCGGAAGCTGAAATTCAGCTACAAGGAGCAGCGGGAGTTCGAGACCATCGACGGTGACATCGCGGCGCTGGAGGAGAAGATCGCCGCCAACCAGCGGGAGCAGGAGGCGTCGGGCAGCGACTATGTTTCCCTCCAGCGGCTCCAGGAGGAGCACTCTGCCCTGGAGGCGGCGCTGGAGGAGAAGATGGAGCGGTGGGTCTATCTCAACGACCTGGCCGAGCAGATCGCCGCCCAGTAAGGCGGAATGTCAGAATGCAAAAACGCCGGGCCGCGGAACGTTCCGCGGCCCGGCGTTTTTGGTATCCGTTATGTGGATATGGCTCAGTCCTTCAGGGCATCCACGCCGGACTCGAAGGCGGCCACGGCGGCGTCGGCGTCCCCGGCGATGACAAAGAGGATGTAGCCGTCCTTCACCACGGTGCGGGCGTCCTGTACCTTGGGCAGATTCTGGGACAGGTACCAGGAGAAGGTGTCCTCCTGCTGCTGACGGTAGGCGTCCAGCCCGGCGCGGGCCGTCTCCTCGCCGTCCTGGGCCAGCTTACCCACCACCACGGTGTCAGGAGAGACCATCATGGGGAAAAAGCCGGTGACCTGGGTAAAGGCGGCGGAGTCGATGCCATAGGCGGAGAGAGCCTCTTCATCGATCTTCATGCCGTAGCCCACGCCGCCCGCGTCGGCCACCGTGTAGGCCAGACGGACCAGGGGGTCGTTATTGGGGGTGGTGATGTCGATGCGCCCGGCGTCCATCTCGGGGTGGAGATCCACGGCATAGCCCTCCAGCCCGGCAAAGACCTCCGCCGGCAGGAAGGTGACGCCCTCCACCACCTGGGCGGTGATCCCCTCCAGAAGCTCGTCGTTGCGGGTAACCGAGCCGTCGGCAAAGTTCACGGTGATGTAGCAGCCGTCCAGATAGAACGAGCCGGTGTTCTCCTCCTCGAACCACATGGCGGAGCCGTGGTCGGCCTCGGCGATGAGCCGCAGAGGCAGGCCCTGACCGGCGGGAAGGGCGCTGGTGTCCAGCTCGGTCCCGTTGACCGACAGGACGGCGGGATAGGCGGCGGGAGCGGGGGCGATGACCAGCTCGGGCTGGTCGGCCAGGGCGGGGGTCAGCAGACTGCCGGCGAGGGCGGCGGTCAGCACAAGGGTGCCAAGCTTCTTCATAAATCATTCTCCTTATATCATCGGTCTTGCAGCCGGCCTCAGCGCCGGGAAATGACTGCTTCTTGGTTGGACGGAGGAATACCAAAAAAGTTCCCCCTTTTGCCAGACTTTATGATACAATAGCTTCACTTGGCGAGCCGCTGCGCCAGCAGTGGGGAGCCTAGTGAAACTTGTGCCTGTGGTGCAATAGCTTCACTTGGCGAGCCGC
>JALEZN010000049.1 GCA_022772585.1 Clostridiales bacterium | reverse complement strand
TGTCGGGAAAAGGGCTGGCGCCGTCCGCGGAGGACGCCCGCGCGGCGAGCGCACACCCCGACGGGAAACAAAATCTCATACGTGCAGTGGTTGAGTTCACCCCAGAGCTTCTTGGACTGCTCCATGCACCAGGCGTTGATGCGGTCCTCGTCGATGCCCACGAACTCCCGGTCCTGGTAGACCACCTTGCCGTTGATGATGGTGGTGCGGCAGTTCTTGCCCATCATGCCGAAGAGCATGTGGCCGTCGATATTGGCGTCGGAGAAGGGGGTGAAGGGCTTGTAGTCCATGACGATCACGTCGGCGGCGGCCCCCTCCGCCAGGATGCCCAGAGGCTTCTTGAAATAGCGGGCGGCGATCCGGGGGTTGTTGCGGAAGAGCATGCCGGTGGTCTCGCACCAGCCCACGTTGGGCTGGGCCACATTGTGGCGCTGCATGGGCAGGATGACCTTCAGGCTCTCCAGCATGTCGTGGGTGTAGGCGTCGGTGCCCAGGCCCACCAAGATACCCTTCTGGCAGAGCTGGAGGGTGGGGGCGCAGCCCACGGCGTTGCCCATGTTGGACTCGGGATTGTTGACCACCATGGTGCCCGTCTCCCTGATGATCTCCATCTCGGCGGGGGAGACGTGGATGCAGTGGCCCAGCATGGTCTTTTCGCCCAGAATGCCGTTGTAGAGCAGGCGGTTCACCGGGCGGCAGCCGTAATTGCGCAGGGAGTCGTACACGTCGTTCATGCCCTCGGCCACGTGGATGTGGAAGCCGGTGAGCCCATCATTGGCCTTGACCATCTTCTCGAAGGTCTGGTCCGAGATGGTGAACAGGGCGTGGCCGCCGAACATGGCCTGAATCATATCGTCGTCCTGCTCCTTACACCAGCGGGCGAAGTCGGCGTTCTCCTGAATGGCCTGGTCGCACTTTTCCATGCCGTCCCGCTCGCTGACCTCATAGCACAGGTTGGCGCGAATGCCCAGCTCCTGGCACACGTCCTTGATGGCGAAGAGGGAGCCGGGGATCTCACAGAAGGAGGCGTGGTGGTCAAAGATGGTGGTGACGCCGTCCCGGATGCAGTCCAGCACGGTGGCATAGGCGCAGGCCCGGGTGCCGTCCAGAGTCAGGTGACGGTCGATATACCACCACTGACCATCCAGCACCTCAAAAAAGTTGGTGGGGTTGAAGCCGTTGATGCTCAGGCCCCGGGCCAGGCCGGAGTAGATATGGGTGTGGGCGTTGATGAGGCCGGGCATGATGACGCCGCCTTTGGCGTCCACAAACTGAGCGTCCGGGTATTTGGCCTTCAGCTCGGCAAAGGGGCCGACTTCCTTGATGAGCTGACCGTCAATAGCGACGGCACCGTCCTCCAGATAGGGGAGTGTTTCGTTGCGGGTGATGAGTTTTCCGTTTCCGACCAGCAGCATGTGTAATTCCTCCTTTTTGGATGGATGTGATGGGGGCCCAGCGTCCGGCGAAACAAAGAAAAAGGACCCCCATTGAAATGAGCGTCCCCTTTATCCGGCCGCCGCGGACGGCCGAAATGAAAGACGTTCATTCAGCCCGTGCGCGAAGCACTTCGTTGCAGCCACAACTGATATGATGAGTTTGGTCAATTTGCATAGATATAACTCTTTTTACACTCACAGTCTAACATATTATTTTGAAAAAATCAACCCTTTTTCAGCTTGGCAAAAATTTTTTTAGCAAATAGATTTTTTCTTGTAATTGTGACCTGATATGATAAAATAGATAGAAATGATACAGCGCGGCAAAATCCGATGGTGTGGGAAATATTCCTCCATCCGCCCGGCTCCGGGACCGCGCCATACACCGGAAAAGGAGGAGATGTTTTATGCCTGAGGCATCTGCGCTCCAGTTTTTGTTTCAGCTGGCCAAGGGGATTGCCCAGCAGTTCGGGCCAAACTGCGAGGTGGTGGTCCACGATCTGATCTCCAACGACGCAGAGAGCTCCATCGTGGCCATCGAGAACGGCCATGTCACCGGACGCAAGGTGGGGGACGGGCCCTCCCATGTGGTGCTGGAGGCCCTGAACAGCGACCGCACCAAGCTGAAAGACCATGTGGCCTACCTGACCCGCACCAAGGACGGCAAGATCCTCAAGTCCAGCACCTTTTATATCCGGGATGACAGCGGGGAGGCCGTGGGCATCTTCGGCATCAACTACGACATCACCCTGATGCTGGCCATGGAGAAC
This sequence comes from Clostridiales bacterium, assembly GCA_022772585.1. Lineage (GTDB taxonomy): Bacteria > Bacillota > Clostridia > Oscillospirales > Oscillospiraceae > Pseudoflavonifractor_A. The sequence continues at coordinate 8,256 of JALEZN010000049.1, read as the reverse complement.
AATCTCAAGCAGTTTACCGGTACGGAGCAGGAGACCCGGGAGCCCGAGCCCATCGCCCGCAATGTCAGCGACCTGCTGGACGAGCTTATTGAGCAGAGCGTCCGGGTGGTGGGCAAGCCGGTGGCGCTGATGAACAAGGAGGATAAGGTGAAGGCCATCCAGTTCCTCAACAACACCGGGGCCTTTCTCATCACCAAGAGCGGCGACAAGGTGTGCAAATTCTTCGGCATTTCCAAGTACACCCTATACAGCTATATCGACGAGGCGAAAGAGTGATCGACATGCTGAAAAGCCGGCCGCAGGGCCGGCTTTTTTTGACCGTCTGCCCCATTGTATGCCCCTGCCGGGCCGTGGTAAAATAAGTTGAGATCACAACGGACAGGAGGTCCGGATATGGTGGACGGAGTGCTTTTTGACCTGGACGGCACGCTCTGGGACGCGGTGGACAGCATCTGCGCCGCCTGGAACCTGGCTCTGGCGGCATGCGGTCAGACCCGGCGCTTTCAGCCGGAGCAGGTGCGTGCCTGCATGGGCATGCTGCTGCGGGACATCGCCGACCGGCTGATACCCTGGCTGGAGCCGGAGGAGCGGCAGCGGGTGATGGCCGAGTGCGCCCGGCGGCAGGCGGAGTATCTGGCGGTCCACGGCGGCAGGCTCTATCCCCGGCTGGAGGAGACGCTGGAGCGGCTGGCCGGGCGGTATCCCCTCTTCGTGGTAAGCAACTGCCAGAGCGGGTATATCGAGGGTTTTTTCGCCGTCACCGGCCTGGGCCGGTATTTTCGGGATTTTGAGTGCCCCGGCCGCACGGGGCTGGACAAGGCGGCCAATATCCGCCTTGTGACGGAGCGCAACGGCCTGAAGCACCCGGTCTACGTGGGGGACACCCAGGGGGACTGCCGCGCGGCGGAGGCGGCGGGAGTGCCCTTTATCCACGCGGCCTACGGCTTCGGGACCGTGGAGGGGAAATATCCGGTCCTGAGGGCCTTCGGGGACCTGCCCGGGCTGCTGGCGGGGCTGCACAGCCCCGGTGAGGACGGTTTTGCGGAGAAACAGGAGGAGATTCCCTTGTGATATACCGAAAGATATGATAAAATATTACGCTATGTATTGCGATATAGGCTATTTTAGGTTTGGAGGGACATCCCTTGTCAAAATATGAAGCGGAAATCAAGCGCCGCCGCACCTTCGCCATCATCTCACATCCCGACGCCGGCAAGACCACGCTGACCGAGAAGTTCCTGCTCTATGGCGGGGCCATCGCCCAGGCCGGCCAGGTCAAGGGCAAGAAAAACACCCGGGCCGCCACCTCGGACTGGATGGAGATCGAGAAGCAGCGCGGCATCTCTGTCACCTCGTCGGTGATGCAGTTCCAGTACGAGGGATACTGCATCAACATCCTGGATACTCCCGGCCATCAGGACTTCTCTGAGGACACCTACCGCACCCTGATGGCGGCCGACAGCGCCGTCATGGTCATCGACGCGGCCAAGGGCGTGGAGGCCCAGACCCGGAAGCTCTTCAAGGTCTGCGCCATGCGGGACATCCCCATCTTCACCTTCATCAACAAGATGGACCGGGAGGCCCGGGACTCCTTTGAGCTGCTGGAGGAGCTGGAGAAGGAACTGGGCATCGAGACCTATCCCGTGAACTGGCCCATCGGCTGCGGCAAGGATTTCAAGGGTGTCTATGACCGGGGCTCCGGAAAGATCATCCATTTCACCAGCAACGGCGGCGCCAAGGCGGCCACCGCCACCGAGGTGGAGCTGGGAGACCCCAATCTGGACGATCTCATCGGCGCGGGCCTGCACCAGCAGCTGGTGGACGAGATCGAGCTGTTGGACGGCGCCGCCGCCGAGTTCGACCTGGAGCGGGTGCGCCACGGCAAGCTCTCGCCGGTGTTCTTCGGCTCGGCCCTCACCAACTTCGGCGTGGAGCCCTTCCTGGAGCATTTTCTCCGCATGACCACCGCCCCCCTGCCCCGGAAGGCCGGGGACGAGGTCGTTGACTCCATGGACGATTCCTTCTCCGCATTTGTGTTCAAAATCCAGGCCAACATGAACAAGGCCCACCGGGACCGGATCGCCTTTATGCGGGTGTGCTCCGGCAAGTTCGAGGCCGATAAGGAAGTCTACCATGTCCAGGGCGGCAAGAAGCTCCGCCTCTCCCGGCCCCAGCAGCTCATGGCCGCCGAGCGGGAGATCATCGAGGAGGCCTACGCCGGCGACATCATCGGCGTGTTTGACCCGGGCATCTTCTCCATCGGCGACACTCTGTGCGCCCCGGGGAAGAAGTTCAGATTCGATCCCATCCCCACCTTCGCCCCTGAGCACTTCAAGCGGGTGCGGAGTCTGGATACCATGAAGCGCAAGCAGTTCCTCAAGGGCATGGAGCAGATCGCTCAGGAGGGCGCCATCCAGATCTTCAAGACCCCCTACACCGGCATGGAGGAGGTCATCGTGGGCGTGGTGGGAACCCTGCAGTTCGACGTGCTGGAGTACCGGCTGAAGAACGAGTACAACGTGGACCTCTACATGGAGGGCCTGCCTTACGAGTACCTGCGCTGGATCGTCCGGGAAGAGGAGGACGCCGAGCCGCTGAAGGAGGAGGACCTGATCCTGGGTTCCGACACCAAGCTGGTGGAGGATTACAAGGGCAACCAGCTCCTGCTGTTCGGATCCCAGTGGGCCATCGACTGGACGGCGGAGCGCAACAAAAACCTGACGCTGCGGGAATTCGGCGGCGGTACCGGCGCGTGAGCCGGCCTGCCTGTGACCTGTGAAAGAAGAAAACACGCCCCCGGTCTTTTGAGGACCGGGGGCGTGTTTTTGCCCGGCTGACAGGGATGAGGTCAGCCGGGAGAGGAGGAAAAGGCAAAACAGTGGGCGCCGCCTGCGGAGCAGACGGTGGATTCCCATCCCTCCCTGAGCGGGAGGGGGGCGGCCACCGAGCAGCCGGTGTCCCCCGGAACCAGGGTGAACCGGAGCAGCCGGGGGGAAACACGGGCGAAGGACAGCTCCCACAGGGGAAAGGAGAGGGCGGCGGCGCGGCGCTTCCGCCGGGGCCCCTGATAACAGGTCAGATGGATCTCCACACCGGTCAGTTCCTCCGGCGGGATGGGCAGGGAGAAGCAGTACCGGTCCCTGACCGGATCGAGTACCGGAGCGGTGAAGAGAGCGGAACCGTCCCGGGTATGGAAGAAGAAGCAGTCGATGGTCACAGCCCACACCGCGTCCACGGCCAGCCCCAGCCGCCGGAGGCAGTGGCCGGGGAGCTGGCGCGCCTCCTCCAGCTGGTAATCCCAGAGAGCCTGACGGATGGGATAAGGATGGGGCGCGCCCCGTTTCCAGGCGCGGTTCCGGAACGTCATGAAGAGTCCTCCTGTCACGGGCCGGGCCGCCCGCGGCCCGGAGGATGGGGACAGTATAGCAGAGGATGGTCACAGCACGGTAACAAAATGGATACAAAAACGAAATGGACAGCCAAAATATGTGACCACAATCGGGCGCCGGAAGAAAAAAAGCCCGCCTCCCGGAGGAGGCGGGCCGGATGTTTTTTACGGGGCAGGGCTCAGCCGAAGGAGCGGTTCCACTTGTGGCCCTCGCGGCGGTTGGTGATGTGGCCGCGCTCGCACAGGTCCTCGGCGCACTTCTGGACACGGCGGTAGATCTCCTTCTCGTCCTTGACGGTGGTGATGACGCCGTTCTCCATGACCACCTTGCCGTCCACCATGGCGCCCACGATGTTCTTCATGGAGGCGGAGTAGACCAGGGTGGAGACCGGGTTGTGCATGGGGATGGCCTTGGGGCACTCCACGGGGTCGAAGATGACCAGGTCGGCCTTCTTGCCCACTTCCAGGGAGCCGATCTCATCCTCCATGCCCAGGGCCCGGGCGCCGTCGATGGTGGCCATCTCCAGCACCTTCTCGGCGGTCATGGCCAGGGGATCCCGGGTGGCCACCTTGTGCTGCAGGGCGGTGAACTTCATCAGCTCCACCATGTCCTGCGCGTTGTTGGAGGCGGCGCCGTCCACACCCAGAGAGACGGTGATGCCGTTTCTGAGCATCTTGGGCACGTCGGCCACGCCGGAGGACAGGTACTGGTTGGAGCAGACATTGTGGGACACCTTCATGTCGTACTTCCTGGCCATGGCGATATCCTTATCGGTGAGGTAGCAGCAGTGGACCATCAGCACGTTGGGACCCACGATGCCCATCTCCTCCAGCAGCTCGGCGTCGGGCTTGCCGTGGAGCTCCTCGGCGGCGTCGCGGTCGAAGGGGGTCTCGGAGATATGGACGGTGAAGCCGGACTTGTATTCATTGGTCACCCGCCACAGCATCTCCAGCAGGGGGCGGGAATTGGACCACATGGCCGCGGGGGCCACCCAGATCTTGATGCGGCCGTTCTCGCTGTTGTGGTAGGTCTCAAAGAGGCGGCGCAGGTCCTTCTCGATGGTGTCCACATCCTGCATGATGCCGGGGTGGACGCCGAACTGCGCGCCGGTATCCATGCAGCCCCGGCCCAGGATGCCGCGGATGCCCAGCTCGCGCATGGCGTCGATGACGCCGTCGGAGAGCTCGCCGGTGGGGTGGGGATACATGTAGTCCAGCATGGTGGTGATGCCGCTGTGCAGGCCCTCCATGCAGCCCAGCATGGCGGCCAGGTAGCAGTCCTCACGGGTCAGGTTGGTGGCGGCGGGGAAGGTCATGGTCTCCAGCCAGTCCTTGAGTACCATGTCGTCGCCCAGGCCCTTGAGCAGGGTCTGGAAGAGGTGGTTGTGGGTGTTGACAAAGCCGGGGAAGACGATCTTGCCCTCCAGGTCGGTGACCTGGGCGGCATCGGGATACTTGGCCTCCAGCGCGGCGCTCTCGCCCACGTCCACGATCTTGTTGCCCTGGACGGCAACAGCGCCGTGGAAAAGTACCTCCCGGTCGGGATTGACAGTGACGATGATACCGTTTTTCAGCAGATGGTCGATCATGATGTACGTGCTCCTTTCTGTTAATCAGTCGGCGGACGCCTCGGCGTCCCGGTCCTCCTGTGTCTTGGGCAGAACGATATTAAGAACGATGGCGGTGAGAGCCACCAGGATGATGCTGGACTCACCGAAGAACATCTGCACATAGCCGCCGATGACGTCCAGGCTGTCCTTGGCGAAGGAGATGCCCAGACCCAGCGTCAGGGAGATGCCGCACACCAGCATGGAGCGGCTGGTGAAGCGGCTCTTGGCCACCAGGCTCATGCCGCTCATGGTGATCATGGAGAAGACCACGATGGTGGCGCCGCCCACCACGCAGTTGGGGATGGTGGAGAGCACCGAGGCCAGCTTGGGACAGAAGGCGGCCACCACCAGCGTCAGGCCGCCGGCGCCCATGACATAGCGGGAGCAGACCTTGGTCATGGCCACGATGCCGGAGCACTGGCTGTAGGAGCCGGTGGCGAAGCAGTTAAAAATAGAAGAGAACATACAGGCAACAGCATTGCCCAGAATACCGCCGGAGAGCTCCTCGTCCCTGGGCTGACGGCCCAGGCCACCGGTGGCCGACACGGTCATGTCGCCCACCATCTCCACGGCGTTGATGAAGTAGAGCAGGATGAAGACCAGGATAATGGTCACATCGAACTTCAGCGCGCCGAAGGCCAGGGGACGGGGAATGGCGAACCATGCCGCCTCTTTCACGGGGGAGAAATCAACGTATCCGGCGAAGGCGGCCACCAGGTAGCCGGCGATGATGCCGATGAGCACCGCCGCGGCGCTGACCATGCCCTTGCCGAAGGCGGAGCAGGCCACGATGACCACGATGACCAGCGCGCCGATGAGCCAGTTGTGAAGCTGGCCGATGGCGGGGTCCCCCTGACCGCCGGCCAGGTTATAGGCCGCGATGGGGAAGCAGGAGATGCCGATGGATACGATGATGGTGCCCGTGACGATGGGCGGGAAGAACTTGCGGATGTAGGGCAGGATGAAGGCCACGAAGATCGAGGTGAAGGCGGCCACCAGCTGCGCGCCGAAGAGCACGCCCAGTCCCAGGGACTGGTTGGTGGCGATGGCCAGGCAGATGGGCAGGAAGGTATAGGTCAGACCCATCATGACAGGCAGGCCGGAGCCGATGCGGATCTTTCCCAGTCTGAGGGGGAAAGCCTGGATCAGGGTGGCGACGCCCGCGCCCAGGACCGAGCACTGGATGAGCAGGGTACCCTGCGCACTGCTCATTCCGGCGGCGCTGGCCACCAGGATCATGGGGACGATGTTGCCCACGAACATGGCCAGCAGCTGCTGGAGTCCCAGGGGGAAGGCTTGGAGGATGGACGGGCGTCCATCCAGCTCATAGATGGCATTGCTCTTTGCTGTGTTCTGTTTGATATTCAATTTAGATATCCCTCCACAGGATGTCCGACGGAGGGGACGGTCCCCTCCAAGCTATCTCATCTCGTTGCGGACGAAGCGGCATGATCCGGGGATGTGGGATATGCCGCTTACCTGTCAGCCGGCGGTGGGATTTCCCCGCCCGCGGGCGGAGAACCGGCCGGATCAGTATACAGGCATAGGGGTGAAGTAAGATGAGAAAAGAACTCCGCTCCCCTCCGCGCCTTCGCTGCAAGCGCGGCTGATAAAATTGATACCTCCAGTTCAGATTATAGTACACTTAATATGACTTGTCCAAAGATTTTTACACGAAAAAAGACATAATATGACTTAAATTGGGAGAAAAGGAGAGACTTTATATCTGCTGGCAAAAAAATAATTTGGTTTTGTAGGAGCTTATGCAATGTGATATGCACGAAAGAAGAATTGGAAGAAAAAGGGGTGGATTGCAGCGCAGGCTTTTCCACATTATCCACACAGTTATCCACATACATGTGGAAAGAAAAAGTGGACACAATATGCAGGTAAGCGTTTACATAAAGTAAACAGAAGGAAAAAAGATGGTAAAATCGACTAAAAAAGAAAAGGGCGCAAAACAGAAGGCGGCTTGCCCCGGATGGGGGATGCGTGGTAGAATGGGACAGATATCCCCGCGGAGCGCGGGTGAGGGAGGTGGATCGGATGAGGGATACCATTGCCGCCATCGCCACAGGGCCTGCCCGGGCCGCAGTCGGCATACTGCGCCTGTCCGGGCCGGAGGCCATCCGGGCGGCGGGAGCGGTCTTTCGCGCCAAAAGCGGGCGGCCCCTGGCGGAATATGAGAGCCGCCGGCTGGTATTGGGGAACCTGCTGGACCGGGAGGGCCGTCCGGTGGACCAGGTGCTGGCCACCATCTCCCGGGGGCCGGAGAGCTATACCGGGGAGGACACGGCCGAGCTGCAGTGCCACGGCTCTCCGGCGGTGCTGGCCCTGGGGCTGGAGGCCCTCTTTGCCCAGGGAGTCCGCCAGGCGGGACCGGGGGAATTCACCCGCCGGGCCTTTCTCAACGGCCGGCTGGACCTGCTGCAAGCCGAGGCGGTGGCCGACCTCATCGACGCCGAGAGCGCCCAGGCCGCCCGCTGCGCCGGAGGGCAGCTCTCCGGCCGGCTCAGCCGCCGGGTGGAGGAGATCTACCGGGCGCTGGTGGACGTAAGCGCCCACTTCCACGCGGTACTGGACTACCCGGACGAGGACATCGACGCCTTTGGGGAGGACAGTCTGGACCGGGCCCTGGCGTCGGCGGAGGGGGAGCTCTCCGCCCTGCTGGACACCTACCGCCGGGGAAAGCTGCTGATGGAGGGCGTCCCCTGCGCCATCGTGGGGCGGCCCAACGCGGGCAAGTCCTCCCTGCTCAACGCCCTGCTGGGGTACGAGCGGGCCATCGTCACCGATATCCCCGGTACCACCCGGGACACGGTGGAGGAGCGGTGCACCCTGGGCGGGCGGCTGCTGCGGCTCATCGACACGGCGGGCATCCGGGAGACCGGGGACGCGGTGGAGCGCATGGGCGTGGCGCGCAGCCGGGCCGCCCTGGAGGGGGCCGAGCTGGCGCTGGTGCTGGTGGACGGCGGCGACGTAGGGGAGGAGGATGTGGCCCTGCTGCGCTATGCCATGGAACAGGTCCCCCGGGTGCTGCTCCTCCTTACCAAGCAGGACCTGCGGGAGGGGACGGACACGCCCCCTGTCCTTGCGGGGAAGGCGCTGCCGCCGGTACTGGAGATCAGCAGCCGGACCGGGTACGGCCTGGACCGGCTGGAACAGGCCATTGAAGCCCTGTTCCCGCCGGACGCCGCCCAGGACAGCGGTGAAATGCTCACCAACGCCCGGCAGGCCGGGGCGGCGGGCCGGGCCCTG
>JALEZN010000032.1 GCA_022772585.1 Clostridiales bacterium | reverse complement strand
TTCACCTTCCGTACGGATCTGCTGCATATGTTTGATCCCCAGACCGAGAAGAATCTGATCCCCTGATCTGCGGGGGAGCAGAAGACAAGATCGGATGCTGAACTTTCCCGCCCGCGGGCCAAGCCCGCGGGCGGGAATTTTTTGAAAGGGGGAGAGAAGTCCCTTTGTGGCGGGAAAGAGGAAATGAGATATTTTTTTGAAAAAAGATGTTGACAGAGCACAACGCCTGTGATAATATATATCTTGCGCTGAGGCGATGAGCAGAAAACTCAAGCCAAGGCCGTGGAGACGCGCGAGTGGTGGAATTGGCAGACTCGCTAGATTCAGGTTCTAGTGTGCATTACGCACGTGCGGGTTCAAGTCCCGCCTCGCGCACCAGCCCAGAAAAAGCCCTAAGGCGATGAAAAGGCCTTAGGGCCTTTTCATACGCCGAACGTGCTTTTTCTTCGCTTCCAACCGCGATCCGCTCCGCTGGGTTCGCGGTTGGGGGTTGGGTGCGAGGCGGGAAGGCAATGCCTCGAACGTGTTCGCTCTTTCCAAAAAAGAAGCACCTGCTTTGCAGGTGCTTCCTTTTTAAACTTGGGACTGGCGGGCATATGATACGCAGCCAGGCCGGCAGGCACTCTCTTCTGCGGCTCGGGTGAGCGCGATGGTGGCCAGCGTATCGGCCAGCTGTGTGAGAGCGGCAGCCAGGATACCCAGCTCCTGGTCGTTCAGATTCTGGGCGATAACAAGGGCCGCAGCGTTGACTGCTACGGGCAGCGCGGCTCCGGATGGGACTGACACAGCGGCACCTCCTGACGGTAGATCGTGATGAGCCATTCTATGAATCACGAAGAAGAAATGCGAGCTGCGGCGGCAGCCAGGGCGAGGCAAAAAGTGCAGATAAAAAATAAGCAAAATTTTCAGGAAAACACTTGCAAAGTAAAAGCAGTTATGCTATATTATACAAGCTGCCTGAGTTAAGCAGCAAAAGAGATCCGGGTGTGGCGAAGTTTGGTATCGCGCTTGAATGGGGTTCAAGAGGCCGCTGGTTCAAGTCCAGTCACTCGGACCAAAGGGCACTTGCAGAAATGCAAGTGCTTCTTTTTTATCCGGATATGAAAAGCAGAGAGGGAGACGATGATATGACAAACACAGCAGTGATACGCCGGACAACTGTGTTCCATTCCATTCAGGCCAGGACGGCGGCCGCGCTGGCGGCCATTGCCGCAGCTGTGGCGCTGCCGGAGCTCTTCCATGTGGTGGGGGCCTTGACCGGGGCAGGAACAGCTTTGGGCCAGACTTTCCTGCCCATGCACCTTCCCATCCTGCTGGTGGGCCTGTTGGCCGGTCCCGCCGCAGGTGCGGCAGCCGGTTCGTTGGCCCCGGCAGTGAGTTTCCTTCTGTCCGGCATGCCGGCTGCGGGCATCCTTCCCTTCATGGCGGTGGAACTGGCGGCCTATGGCCTGGCTTCCGGTCTTCTGGCCTGCCGCCAAATGCCCGTGCTTCTGAAAGTGCTCCTGGCCCAGTTGACGGGCCGGGTTTGCCGGATGGCAGCGGTCCTGTTTGCAGGCTATGTGCTGGGCATCCGGGGAATGTCGGCTGCATCGGTGTGGACCGCTGCCGCGGCTGGTCTGCCCGGCCTGGTGCTCCAGTGGTGTCTGATCCCCGTTCTGATGCTGGCGGTGGAGCGTCTGGAGCGGCATCATGACTGATCTGGAGCAGGCCAGGCAGCTTCTGATGGAAGATGGCTATACCTGCGTCCTGTGCGGCGGCGGCATGGTCCATACCAGCCGCCAGACCGGCATCCGGCCCATGGTGGAGTTTCTGACCCGGGGGACCGACCTGCGGGGATGCTCCGCCGCCGACAAGATCGTGGGCCGGGCGGCAGCTCTGCTGTTTGCGCTGGCCGGCGTGACGGCGGTCCATGGACAGGTGATGAGCCGGGGTGCGCGGCAGGAATTGGAGGCACGGGGGATTCGGGCGTCATGGGATATCCTGGCCGATGAGATCATCAACCGGGCCGGTACAGGGCGCTGTCCGATGGAACGGGCGGTGGAGGGCATCAGCGATCCGGTTCTGGCGCTGGAGGCTGTCCGGCGGACGCTGGAGGAGCTTAAGCGCGGGGCACAGGCCATATCCGGCTGACAGATCCGAAACACGAAACAGATAAACAGGCAGAAGATATTTGGAGGACCGGAGGCTGCTGCTCCGGTCCTCTTGCAATCTCTGGAGGGGAAACTCGTTGCAGGATCCATAAAAACGTGCTATAATTTTTGCGAATAGCTGAAGAATGTATTTTTTATACGCATATGGGAGAAAAATGCGATCTTCTGAGGATAAGAGAGCGTGATAGGACATGAAAAAGGAGAAAGTATCCGGGGCAGTGATCCGTCGCCTGCCGCGGTATTTTCGGCATCTGACTGAACTGAATCAGGCCGGTGTGGTACGGATCTCTTCCAGTGCGCTGGGGAGCTCCATGGGATTGACCGCCTCGCAGATCCGGCAGGACCTGTCTTGCTTTGGAGAATTCGGACAGCAGGGCTACGGATACAATGTGGAGAAGCTTTTGGGCGAGGTGGCCGATATCCTTGGCATGAATAAGGGGCATACTGCGGTGCTTATCGGCGTGGGCAATCTGGGCCGGGCCCTGATCGAGAACTTTAACTTCGCCTGGAGCGGATTCCAGCTCAAAGCCGCCTTTGATGTGCGCCCGGAGATCGTGGGACAGGTCATGTCTCATACCCCGGTATACCATGCAGACCAACTGGAGGAATATTTGAAGGAGCATCCCGCCAGCGTGGGTATCCTGACAGTGCCGCGGAGCATTGCGCCTGATATGGCCGACCGCCTGGTGGCAGCAGGCGTCAAAGGTATCTGGAATTTTACCAATATTGAGCTGAATCTGTGGAAGTCGGATGTTTTCGTGGAGAATGTCCATTTTTCCGACAGCCTTCAGATCCTGAGCTATATGATTTCGGAGGAGACATGAAAAAGGTACTTGCCTTTGTGCTGATTGGAGTGGTGGCCCTGGGCTGCGGCGCCGCTTATGCCGTGGCTGGCTCGCAGACAGACCCGTTGATCTCTCTGAGCTACCTGACCGGGACCTATATTCCCTCCGTGCTGGCACAGGCGGGGGACCGGGTGGACGCAGAGACACAGAAAGTCTATGATGCCTCCAAGGCGCGTCTGGACGAACAGCATCAGGTTAATCTGGCACAGGCCGGCGGGGAAGAAGGCGAGAGCTTTGCCGGCGGTCTCAACGACCGGCGCTATAAGCAGGGAGACGCCATCTCCCTGGCCACCGGCTCTGTGGCGATGCTGCTGGCCGGCCGCGTCACAGTGAGCTACGCCGGCGGCGCGGTGGTGGATCTGACGGCGGGGACAACGGTCCCGTCAGGGACGGACCTGACCGCGATGCACCGCTATCTGGCGGCGGAGAACACCACGGCGGTGGTCTCGGTCTCCTCGGAGACGGCGGTGCTCAGTCTGGAGGGAAGGACCTCTTTCTCCCCCAGCGGCGCCACCGACTATAATGAATTGGCGGGCGCATTGAAGAAGATGGGGCTTTTCGCGGGAACGGGCACCGGCTACGGCGAGGGGTATGACCTGGAAAAGACACCCACCCGGGTGGAAGGACTGATCATGTTCCTGCGCCTGATCGGGGAAGAGAAAGCCGCCCAGGCCTATACGGGCGCGTGCCCCTTTGTCGATGTGCCTGACTGGTGCGCCCGTTATGTGGCCTATGCCTACAGCAAAGGCTATGCTGCCGGTGTGGGGCCCAACGCCCAGGGCCAGCCGGCCTTCGCACCGCTGCGTTCCATCGGGGCGGGAGAGTATCTGACCTTTGTGATGCGGGCGCTGGGATACCGGGACAGCGGTGAAAACACCGACTTTACCTGGCAGACCGTGCTGCCCAGGGCCAGGGAACTGGGGATCATCACGGAAGGGGAGTACAGAATGCTGTGCACCAGCGGCCTTGTGCGGGCCCATGTGGCCTACCTGTCCTATTTCGCGCTGGACGCCCAGAGGAAGGAAGGCGGAACGCTGCTGGAGTATTTGGGAGCGGCAGGCGCCTTGGATCTGTCCGCCGTGAATGAGGTGCGAAATCAAGTATTGGTAACCCGTATCACCTGAAAAATGAGAGAAAAAACCGGAGCGTGGCCCTTGACAGGGGCTGCGCTCCGGTTTTTGATGCCGCACCAAACGAGGCTGCCGACATAGTATGGACTGTGGCCGGTCGAGGCACCGGGAGACCCCGGGGCCCGGAAGAGACTGGACGCAAATTTCATTCAGGAGGTACTCATTATGGGATGCAATAATGGCTGGGGCGGCGGCTGCCTGTGGATCATTATCATCATCATCGTTCTCTTCTGCTGCTGCGGCAACAACAACTGGGGCGGCAACTGCGGCTGCGGCAACA
>JALEZN010000108.1 GCA_022772585.1 Clostridiales bacterium | reverse complement strand
AAAATCAAAAAATGGTGACAACTTTGTGATTTGTGCTGTTTCCTTCAGCAAATTGCGCAAATCACAAAGTGCGCTGGGATAGCTGCGCAAGCAGCGCAAGGGGTGCAGCCCCTTGTTCGGAACGGAGTGACGCAAAACAGCCCGGACATTCAGATGTCCGGGCTGTCAGCCTCGCAGAGCGCACATACAGGCGTCAGCCTGTATAGAAGTGCGCCATAGTAGGATCTCGGAGATTGTCCATCTGCCGTCTTTTATCTTGCGTAATAATCTTTCTATCTGTCACTGGAAAATTCTTGAAGCCTGCGTAGGGCATTGATTACTGAGTTATGAGATACCTTTCCAAGAGCCTCTTTTGGGCCTCCAACATCATATTCCGATACGATGTAATCAATGTTGGACGCAAGAACCTCGTAGGTCATGTGTTCATACTCGCAGACCTTGTCAATCCGTTTCAGATAGTCGCTCACGGTGCTTGGTTTTCCGCTTGGTGTGACCGTTTTGTAGCCTTGTAAGATCAAGTATTCTTTGAACCTATCTCTCATGGTGTACTACTCTCCTATAAAAATTGATTATGCTTCAGTAGAGACCCAAATCGCAGGTCGAATGCCGGCTATTGAAGTAGCAGGGGCGACCGCATTTATTTTTTCCTCTGCTCCGGTATGGACACCTAAAAGGTCGTATGAATTTTCTCCGATAGTCCACCAATAAAAGTCTCCCCCATTTGGCAGGTCAAGAACAAATTCCGCTAATGTACCGGAAAGCTGACCAACTACATGAAGGTTTTTTAGACAACACAGAAGCATCTCATCGGATAACCCTGTTCCTTTTGCACCGCGATCTTCGATTCTCGGAAAGTAATGCTCAACCTGCTCGGTGGAAAGCAGAAACACCTTGTCGTACGTCACTTCTCCGTTTCCAGCGGGATCAATGACCTCTGTCTCAATGATCTGCACCCACTCTTCATCGGAAAAAGGCATCTCGCTGTTTAGCTTATTTCGCAAACTGCAATCTGCCCAATTTACAGACTCGCGCAAGGCAGAAGGTTTCAGCAATTCCGAACCAGAGTTTTCTTTAAGCAGATTACTCCAATTATCATAAAAAGAATCCCCCTCGGGGAAAACTTTGTCATCTGTAAAAACAGTCCAACCTTCATAATCGGATAGTTTATTATACGAATTTGGGTGTTTTGCAGCTACGCTGTCTATGGCTTCTTTGGCTTCTTCCGTAATGTTGATATAGTCCAGCGCAATGATCTCATCGGTCAAGAGCAGGGCTTTGCTGTCCTGGACATCTAATACTCTCCATTTGTAAGCACCAAAATCGACAATATCACCAATCTTGTAGGTCGCCTTTTCTTCCTTCGCAGGTTCGTCTGTCACAGGTTCTTCTGTCACTGGTTCCTCTGCTTCTGACTGTTCAGATTCGGACATCGGCGTTGTCTGATCCCCGCAACCCACAAGCGATAACAACATCGCCACCGCTAATAAAAATGCACATAATCGCTTCATTTTCTCTTTCCTCCATTTATTACTATTTACCACGATGATTATATTATATTCTAAATTCCGCCGTTTTTCAAGGTCAGAAGGCAAAAGCTCAGTCCTAATTTGTGCCGTTTTGTCGGTTCATAAAAGTAGGCATTTGCAAATTCAGAGCAAGTTTTGTTTAAGCCACATTTTCAAATTTTCTTGCTTTTCTGTAGACTGTGCCAACCGGGGCATATTGCAGGTATTAGCCGCTTCTTTCAGCGTGACTTTCTTGCAGAATTTGAGGGCAGCGATGCGAAGAAACAGGCCAGGATCTACCTCACAACATTCGGTATTGACTACGATGCTATTACCAAGGAGCAGTTTGTAAACCTCGTTGACGTTCTAAAACTATCCAAGCACATGAAAAGTTTAACTAACCAGCGCGGCAGGGCAAGGCCATACCAGCCGCACGGAATAGGATTTCATGTTATTGGGCTAACACCGTCTTACGAACACCCCGCTAACGGTACGCGCTTTGTTTCACTCATTTTCTTCCTTTTCCTTCGGCTTCCTCTGCCGGAAGGGCGGCGGCAGATAGGCGTCCGGCCCGCCGGGGCCGGCCACCCCCCGCATCCGTTCCCGTACCTTGAAGATGCAGTCATCCGCCGAGGCCCGTCCCAGCACCACGTCCTCGGCAAAGGCGTGACAGTTGGGCGCGCCGCAGGACCCGCAGTGGAGCCCCGGCAAATGGGCCTCCAGTGCCTCGATCCGCAGGTGCTTGGCCATGGCCTGGGCCCGGTCCTCGTCCAGCTGGAAGGCAGGCGTGTAGCGGAGCATGCGGTCGAACTTCAGGTCCTCCTCGTCGGCCCCGGACAGCGGCGTCTGGCACCGGTCCGCAGGCTGCTCCTTCATCATCCGCCGGATGCGCATCCGGGCGGCATAGGGATTTTCCACACACAGGCAGCCCCCCACACACCCCTGGGTGCAGGCGGAGAGCTCGATAAAGTTTACCTCCGGCTGACGTCCGTCCTCGATCTCCTCCAGCATCTCGATGGAGTTCTCAATGCCGTCCACCGCCAGATATTTGGTGGTCTGGCGGGCATGGCACTCGCCGCTGGCAATGGCCAGTCCGATGCCGGTAGCCCCGGCGGAGAGCATGGGCCTGGGGTCCCGGATCTGCTCCATGGGGCGGAGCAGACGGCTGTACAGATCCCGGATGGCAAAGGCGCCGTCCAGCACCGGTTTTTCCAGTCCCTCCGGATTGTGGGCCGCCGTGACTTTGGCGGGGCAGGAGACGATGGCGAACACGCCGATCTCCTCCGGCGGCAGGCCGGTCTCCCGCTCGGCCTCCCGCCGGGCCAGGATGGCGGCCAGCTCCATGGGCAGGATCAGCGGATCCACATGGTCGATGAGCTGGGGAAAGCGGATCTGAATGAGCCGCAGGATGGTGGGGCAATTGGAGGAGATCAGCGGCATGGCCCGCGGCTGTTCCTCCTTCCGGCTGCCGGTGTACTGCGCCAGCAGCTCGGCCGCCCGGGCCGACTCAAATACCCGGTCAAAGCCCACCTTCAGCAGTCCGTTGAGCACCAGATTGATGTCCCAAAGGTGCTGAAACTGGCCGTAGAGCGCCGGCTCGGGCACTGCCACCCGGCAGCGGTAGCGGCTCAGCTGTTCTAGGTCGTCGCTTACCGACTTGATGGCCCGGTGGGGACAGACCTGGATGCACCGGCCGCAGTCGATGCACCGGTCGGCCAGAATGGCCGCCTTTCCCCGGCGGACCCGGATGGCCTCGGTAGGGCAGTTTTTAATGCAGGTCGTGCAGCCCCGGCAGCGATTTACATCCAGGACAACAGCGTGCTTCATGCGATCAACTCCAAGATATGATGATCTCTCATCCGATCTTCAGCTTCATGGTGACGGTGGTGCCCTTACCCACCTCGGTCTCGATGCTCATCTCATCGGAATAGCGCTTCATATTGGGCAGGCCCATTCCCGCGCCGAAGCCCAGGCTGCGCACCTCCGGCCCCGCGGTAGAGTACCCCTCCTCCATGGCTTTTGCCACGTCGGGGATACCGGGTCCCTGGTCGATCATCCGCAGAACGATGCTGTCCATGCCGATCTCCACCTCAGCCCGGCCGCCGTTGGCGTGGATGACCATATTGATCTCGCCCTCATACATACAGATGGACGCCTTACGGATCACGTCCGAGGGCAGGCCCAGCTTCTTGAGCGTCATCTTCATCTTGCTGGAGGCCTCGCCCGCCTCAATGTAATCCCCGCCTTCCACGGGATATTCCAGTTTTACAGGTTCCATTTCAATTCCCCCTTAATCCATTGCTGTATAACAGCCCGCAGGCATTGTACATACGCTCCACCGAGGACATCATGACAATGTTCCGGTCTTTTGCCATGCGGATCATATTCGCGTCGGGCATTTTGCCCCGGACGAACACGATGCATTTGATATCGGTCATCTCCGCGGTGCGCACCACCTGCGGATTGACCAGTCCAGTCAGCAGCAGGTTCTGGTCGTGAACATAGGCCAGCACATCACTCAGAAAATCGCTGCCGCAGACCGAGGACACCTCCTCATTCATGCGCTCCTCTCCGCACAGCACCGTGGCGTGGAGGATCTCTTTGATCTGACTCAATTGCATGATATGCCCCCTATCCGTTCCTGCGGGGAACGCGCAGCGTAATGCCGGCCGGAGCATCTGCGCTCCGGCTCCGTTCCGTATACAGCAAAGTAAACTTCACGTTATAAAATACATCCGTATTTTATCATACAAAACGCCGGAGTGTAAAGGTCTTATTCCGGTTCCGAAAACAGAAAATCCAGGTTTCCCGCTGCTCCGGTGGGAGCGCTGCCGGAGCAGAAGAGGGCGCCCACCGGTCCCTCCGGCGGACGCCCTTCCCTTATTTTTCTTCCTCCACCAGCATCAGGCATCCGTCCTCGTCATACCGCAGCCGCTGGATCTCGGCCTTGGTGTTGCGGACGATCTCGTCCATCCGAATGCCCTCGGTAATATTGGCCACAAAGGTATAGGCCACGCCGTGGCGTTTGGCCCGGCCGGTACGGCCGATGCGGTGGGTATAGTTCTCCATCTCGTCGGGCACATCGAAGTTGAACACCGCGTCCACATCGTCGATGTCCAGGCCCCGGGCAGCCACGTCGGTGGCCACCAGGACCCGCAGCTCGCCCCGCTTGAACTTGTCCAGGGTCTTTTCCCGCACCCGCTGCTGAATGTCGCCGTGGATGGCCTCGCAGGAGATGCCCCGCATCTTCAGCAGCCCGGCGAGCCGGTCGGTCATGTTCTTGGTGTTGCAGAAGGCGATGGCCCGCTCGTACTCTCCGTGGGTGATGAGTGCGGCGATGGTGTCCACCTTCCGGTCCCGGCCGTCCAGATCGATGCGGTACTGCACGATATCGGGCTTGGACTCCTCCACCGGGCGCACGGTGATCTCCACCGGATCCCGCTGGTACACCCAAGAGATATCCATGACCTCCCGGGAGATGGTGGCCGAGAACATGCCCAGATTCTTCCGGTGCCTGATCTGGTCCAGGATCCGGGTCACGTCCCGGACGAAGCCCATGTCCAGCATCCGGTCTGCCTCGTCCAGCACCACGGTCTCCACCTTGTCCAGCCGCACGGTCCGCCGCTTCATATGGTCCATCAGGCGGCCGGGGGTGGCCACCACGATCTGGGGGTGCTTTTTCAGGGTGTTGATCTGCTTGTCAATGGGGGCGCCGCCGTAGAGGCACACCGTGCGCACTCCCTCCTTGAACTCACACAGGTCCCGCAGCTCCTCCTGGATCTGGATGGCCAGCTCCCGGGTAGGGGCCAGGATCAGGGCCTGCACCTCGTCCCGGGCGGGGTCCACGTGCTCCACCATGGGGATCCCGAAGGCGAAGGTCTTGCCGGTGCCGGTGGGGGCTTTGGCGATGACGTCCTTCCACTCCATAAAGTAGGGAATGGCGCCGGACTGCACCGGAGTGCAGCGCACATAGCCCTTTTTCTCAATGGCCCGCATGACCTCGGGCGAGAGCCCCAGGTCGGCATAGTCGGAGACCCGGTCGATCTGTTCGCCGTTGATTTCCATCATATCGTCGTTTCGTTCCTTTCTCTGTGCCCGATTCAAGGTCCCCATCCATCCGAACACACGTCCCGGAACGCCGCTTTTCCCCGGCGCGACCTCAAATCAAGGGGAGTTTTCCCCCGGCAGTTCTCGCTTTACTCCATGGCGGCCAGCACTTCCCTGGCCCGCTCCGCATCCGCCGGACGGACGCAGATGTAGTAGGTGTTCCGGTCGATCTTTCCCTTGGGTCCGAAGTCCCGGATGTCCAGCTTGGCGCCGCAGCCGCCCACGGGGATGGTGTTGTTCACAGACCCCGCCTCCACGATGCGGACGCCCGCCTCCTTCAGGGCGGCTTTGCACCGCTGATAGCGTTCCTTCTGTCCGATCTCCTTGAACACAAACTCACTTTTTTCAAAAAACACGGCGCACCTCCCATAAAGTTTTGGTCTATTCTATCACAGCCCGCCCTGCTGCGCAACTGTCGCTCTCTTTTTTGGCAAGGTCTCCCTCCGTTTACGGACCGCGCCGGCGGCGTCCCCACGGACGCCGCCGGCGCATATGCTCAAATTCAGTTTTTCAGGCTCTCGGCCCAGGCGCTGTACTTGGCCACCTTGTCATCGCACTCGCTCTTGCTGCCGCCGTTGGCCAGGATATAGACCTTGACCTTGGGCTCGGTGCCGGAGGGACGGACGATGACGCTGGTGCCGTCGCTCATCTCATAGCGCAGCACGTTGGAGCCGGAGAGCTCCATGGTGCTCCGGGCGCCGCTGGCCACGTCCACCACGGAGCCGTCTTTGTAGTCCTTCTGCTGCCGGACGGCCACGCCGGCGATCTCCACCGGGGGATGCGCCCGCAGGCCGGCCATCAGGTCGGCCATCTTCTTCAGGCCGTCCAGGCCGGGCATGACCAGGTTCAGGGTCTTCTCGCCGTAGTAACCGTACTTCTCATAGAGCTTCTGCAGGGCGTCGTACAAAGTCATGCCCTGTCCGGCATACCAGGCCGCCATCTCGGTCAGGGCCAGGGCGGCGGTGACGGCGTCCTTGTCCCGGACGTAGTCGCCCAGCATGTAGCCGTAGCTCTCCTCATAGGCGAAAATGACCTTGCCCTCGCCGGCGTTCTCCAGCTTGTCCTTCTTTTCGGCCAGGAATTTAAAGCCGGTGAAGGTGTCGTAGCACTTCAGGCCGTTGACCTCGGCCACCTTGCGGGCCATCTCGGTGGTAACGATGGTCTTGAGGGCCACCGGGTTCTCCGGCAGCTTGCCGGTGCGCTGCTTGGCGCCGATCAGGTAGTCCAACAGCAACACGCCGGTCTGGTTGCCCGAGATGACGACATATTCGCCCTGATCGTTGCGGACCATGATGCCCACCCGGTCGGCGTCGGGGTCGGAGCCCAGGATAAAGTCGGCGCCCTCCTTCTTTGCCAGGTCCACCGCCAGGTAGAAGCCCTCCGGGTTCTCCGGGTTGGGGGAGACCACGGTGGGGAAATTGCCGTCGATGACCATCTGCTCGGGGACGCAGATCACATGCTTCATGCCCAGGCGCTTCAGAGCCTCGGGGATGAGCTGGTAGCCGGTACCGTGGAAGGGGGTGTACACCATCTTGAAGGTGTCGGCCACCTTTTCCACCGCCGCCTTGTCGTTGACCTGGCCCATCACGTTCTCCAGGAACTTCTCGTCGGTCTCCCTGCCCATCAGGGTGATGAGACCTTTGGACACGGCCTCGTCATAATCCATGCGCTTGATGGAGTCGAACAGGTCCAGCTCCTCCATCTTTTGGGCGATGGCGGAGGCGTGGTGGGGAGGCAGCTGGGCGCCGTCCTGCCAGTAGACCTTGTAGCCATTGTACTCCTTGGGGTTGTGGCTGGCGGTGACGTTGACGCCGGCGATGCAGCCGTACTCCCGCACGGCGAAGGAGACCTCGGGGGTGGGACGCAGGGCGTCAAACAGGCGCACCTTGATGCCGTTGCCCGCCATGACACAGGCGGTCTCCCGGGCGAATTCGTCGGAGTGGTTGCGGCAGTCGTAACAGATGGCCACGCCCCGCTCCACCGCCTCGGGCCCCTCGGCCAGGATGACCTGGGCAAAGGCCTGGGTGGCGTGGCGGATGACGTGGATGTTCATCTGGTGCAGACCCACACACATGGTGCCCCGGAGGCCGGCGGTGCCGAACTCCAGCGGGGCGAAAAAGCGGGACTCGATCTCCTTCTCGTCGCCCCGGATGCTCTCCAGCTCGGCCTTCTCCCCGGCGGACAGGGCGGGGCTGCTGAGCCACTTCTCATACGTATCTCGATAGGACATTGGCAGGACCTCCAATCAATCATCCAACACTTTGTGTTGCCGGCCCTCCCGGGCCTATGCCGTCATTATACCATAAAACGCCGGAAATTCCATGGTCTTTTCCGGCGTTTTTCTGAGGTTTGGGAAAATTTTTCCCAGTCTCATCCTATTTATGGTAGCTGGAACCCTCGATGATCTTAAATCCCCGGTAGATCTGCTCCAGCAGCATCACCCGGGCCAGGTGGTGGGGGAAGGTCATGGGGGACATGGACAGCTTCACCCAGGCCTCCGCCTTAATGGAGGGGTGCAGGCCGTAGGACCCGCCGATGAGGAACACCAGGTGCTTGGCGCTGTTCTGGCTCCAGTCGTCCATGAGCCGGGCCAGCTCCTCGCTGGAGCGGAGCTTCCCCTCCACGCACAGGGCCACCAGGCTGGCGCTGGGGGGCAGCTTGGCCCGGATGGCGGCAGCCTCCCGCTCCAGGGCGGCGTCGATCTGGGCCCGGGAGGGGGCCTGGGGCAGCCGCTCCTCGGGCAGCTCCGTGATCTGGAGCTTACAGTAGGCCGAGAGCCGCTTGACATACTCCCCGCAGGCTTCTATGTAGAATTTTTCCTTCAATTTGCCGACGCAGATGAGATGGACGCTGAGCATACGGCACCCTCCCTATTATACGGTATAGCGCTTTCCGCGCCCGGCCCTGGGGGCCACGTCCAGGGCCACGTCCCGGCCGACGGCGGCTCCCCGCCGTTCCAGGGCGGCTCGCACCGTGTCATAGGCCCGGGCGGGGGTATTGTTCTCCTGAGAGAGATGGGCCAGCACCAGGGTGTGGGCCCCGTTTTCAGCGGCGGCGCAGGCCAGCGCGGCTCCCGCCTCGTTGGACAGGTGTCCCCGGTCTCCCAGGATGCGCTGCTTGAGCATATACGGATACGGACCCGACCTGACCCACTCCTCGTCGTGATTGGCCTCGGCCACCAGCAGATGGCATCCCCGGATACCCGCCTCCACCGCCGGCGTCACGTGCCCCAGATCGGTAACCACGGCGGCTTTCCGTCCGCCGGCGGACACGGCGTAGCCGTTGCTCTGGGCCGTGTCGTGGCTGGTGGGGAAGGTCTCCACCTCCAACCCGCCCACGCGGAACCCCTCCCCCGGCTCAAAGGTGTGAAGCCGCTCCTCCAAAAAGGCGATGCGGTAGCACAGCTGCCATCCGGTGCCCCGGCTGGCGTACACCGGCACCGGCAGATGCTTGGTCAGGGTGGTCAGGCCGCAGATGTGGTCGCTGTGCTCATGGGTCACCAGCACTCCGGCCAGTTCGGCGGGGTCCACCCCCAGCTCCTTCAGGGCGGTGGTGATCCGCCGGGCCGAGATGCCCGCGTCGATCAGGATATGTGTGGTCCCGTCGGACACCAGGGTGCAGTTGCCGCTGGAGCCGCTGGCCAGAGTCGTCAATGTCAGCAAGAAGATCTCCCCTATGTCATGTTCAGGCGTAAAAAGAGGGACGGCGGAAAACCGCCGCCCCTGATCCCGTTCCTTCCGGCTCAGCCCGCGCTGGCCTCGTTCTGCTCATCGTCTGGCGTGACCACCACGCGGATGTCGGCTCCCACACCGGAGAGCTTACGGACAATATCCTCATAGCCCCGCTCGATGTGGTAGATGTTGCTCACCTCGGAGGTCCCCTCCGCTGCCAGTGCGGCGATGACCATGGCCGCCCCGGCCCGCAGGTCGCAGGCGTGGAGCCGGGCGCCGCTGAGCTTTTCCACGCCCTCGATGACAGCCACCTTGCCGTCCACCTGGATCTGGGCGCCCATACGGCGGAACTCGTCCACATAGCGGTAACGGTTGTCCCACACGCCCTCGGTCAGTACGCTGGTCCCCTCGGCCAGGCACAGCGCCGCGGCGATCTGGGGCTGCATATCGGTGGGGAAGCCGGGATAGGGCAGGGTCTTGACGTTGGTGCGGGTCAGCTTTCCGGTGCGGCGGACCAGGATGGCGTCGTCCCGGTCCTCCACCTCCACCCCCATCTCCTCCAGTTTGGCGGTGATGCACTCCAGGTGCTTGGGGATGACGTTCTTGATGAGGACCTCTCCGCCGGCGGCGGCCACCGCCGCCATATAGGTGCCGGCCTCGATCTGGTCGGGGATGATGGAGTAGGTGCCGCCGTTCAGGCGTTCCACGCCCCGGATCTTGATCACGTCGGTACCGGCGCCCATAATCTCAGCGCCCATGGAGTTGAGGAAATTGGCCAGGTCCACGATGTGGGGCTCCTTGGCCGCGTTTTCAATGATGGTCAGGCCCTCGGCCAGCACGGCGGAGAGCATGATGTTCATGGTGGCGCCCACCGAGACGATATCCATATAGACCGTGGTGCCCATCAGCCGGCCCTGCCTGGCCCGGGCGTGGATATAGCCGCCCTGCACGTCCACATCGGCGCCCATGGCCACAAAGCCCTTGATGTGCTGGTCAATGGGCCGGCCGCCCAGATCGCAGCCGCCCGGAGGGGGGACCTCCGCGCTGCCGAAGCGGCCCAGCAGCGCGCCGATGAGGTAGTAGGAGGCCCGGATCTTGCGGGCCAGCTCCTCAGGCACCCTGGCGTTGTGGATGTGGCTGCAGTCGATGTCCACAGTGGTCCGGTTCACCGTGCGCACGTCGGCGCCCAGGTCCTGAAGAATGTTCAAAATAAGGGTCACGTCGCTGATCTGGGGGATGTTCTCGATCCGGCAGGTCCCGCTCACCAGCAGGGTCGCGGGGATAATGGCAACGGCGGCATTCTTCGCGCCGCTGATGGTAATTTCTCCAAAGAGCGGTTTCCCGCCCTGAATCACATACTTTGTCAAGACCGCACCTTCTATTCTCCGGCCGGGACACACTCCCGGCAATAACAAAGCCGGACAAAACTGCGCCGGCCTGTCTGTCATTATTCCTGTTATGTGAGAGCGGCACAGAGCCGCGTATTTACATACAGCGCTATTATAGCATCCCCCGGTTATAAAATCAAAGCAATTTTCTTCAAATCGGATCACAAGATCGGGACGATCTTGCATCCTATTAACAAAAACATTCCCCACACCGGCTCTTTTTATTCCTTCCGCTTCTGCGGGTGTCCGCAGCGCCTTCTTTTACCCTTCCATTTTTACTATGAATTAGCAGCCCCGCCTGGCACATAGAAACCGTGGCCGGGGCAAAAATATGTGCGGATTCTCAATCCAACAAAAAAATTCGCAAGGAGATGTTACTATGTCTAGCTCCAACAGTTCCAACCAGCCTGTGGTCCCCAATGCCCGCGAGGCCCTCAACAAGTTTAAGATGGAGGCCGCTCAGGAAGTCGGCGTGAACCTGAAGCAGGGCTACAACGGCGACCTGACCAGCCGCGAGGCCGGCTCTGTCGGCGGCCAGATGGTCAAGAAAATGATCGAGGCCTACGAGAACAACATGCAGTAAGCGTTCCCCATATATGCCCCGGGCATACCGGCGGAACTGCGGACGCTTCTGTGAACGCATCCAAAGACCCCGGTAAGCCAGGCGCCCCCTGGTGCAGATGCACCAGGGGGCGCCGTTTGCTCTGACAGCAAAGAGTACCGGCGCACAAACGCGCCGGTACTCTTTCTCTCGCGGATCAGCGGATCTTTTTGGCCTCCATATAGTAGCGCTTCTCCTGGGCCTCGCCCATGGAGAAGGTCTTGCGGGGCAGGACACCGTCCAGCACCACGCCGCGGAACAGGTCCTCCTTGGCCAGCTCGGGCAGCTCGAAGCCCAGGTTGCCGCTCTGGGCGGACAGCTTCTCCAGGGCGGCGCTGCCGTGGATGTAGTCGATCTTGGCGTCGGGGGTCTTGCTCAGGTAGTCGTCCAGGAAGGCCTGGAGGGAGGCCACGGGCAGGGCCCATTTGGAGTTCTCCACCACCAGGTAGCTCACGCCCTTCTCGGTGGTGCAGGGGAACACCTGGGCGCAATCGCAGGCGGGGCGCTCCTGAGCCACATAGGCCTTGCCGCCGTTGGCGGCGAAGAACTCGCCGGCGGCCTTGAGCACGCAGTCGGGGCAGACGTTGAAGAGCACGCGGTGGATGGGCTCGATGAGCAGGCTCTCGTCATGGATGTTGACCACCTCGGCCAGCACCCAGCGGGCGGGATGGTCCACCTGCTCCTCGGGGGACAGGGTGGCCTTGACCTTCTCCCAGTTGGCCTTGGCGGTGGCCATGGAGTGGTTGCCGTCGCCGGTGGCGAACTGCAGCAGGGGGGCCTTGCCGTCCACGCCGTACTTGGCCTCGAAGGAGGCACGGTCGCACAGGGCGTCCAGCGCGGTCTGCACCTGCTCGGTCAGCTCGCCCTCGGGGATGAACCAGCCCTCCAGATGGCCGCCGTTCAGCATCAGCTCCACGTCGTACTTCTTCTCCAGCTCGGCGGCCCTGGCGTACACCGGCTCGATGACGGTGCGCTGGGGATCGTCGATGAGGAGCATGATGTGGGGCAGCTCCATGGGGGCGTTCTCACGGACCTTCAGGCGGGGCGGGATGCGCTCCACCACGGTCTTTTCGGTGGGCCGGATCAGGGAGGTGGAGCCGGGGGTGTACTCATAGGCCTCCAGGTCGAAGGCCATCACCAGGCCCAGGCGGGCGCAGGCGCCGCCGGTGTCCCGGCTGAGGAGCATCATGCCGGCGGGCAGCTCCTCCAGCACGCCGTCAGCCATGTACTGGTCCATGGTGGCGTTGATCTTGCTGATGCGCTCTTCCACGCCGGGCTGCTCCAGATAGACCTCGGGCAGGGTGATGCGGAGGGTGGAGGGTGCGTCGCCCACGATCTCCTCGGCCTGGGCCCAGTACTCAGGCTCGGAGGTATACTGGTCGCAGGCGATAACGGACCACTTCTGCAGGTCGGTGCCCTTGCGGGGGAAGAGGATCTTGGCGGTTTTGGTGCAGCGGTTCATGGGGTTTTACCTCCTACAATTCAGATAAGGAAAACGCCAGCCTGACCCGGCAGGCGGACAGGCTGGCGTTTGATGGGATCGGGATCAGATCACGCGGACACGGAGCACGCCGGGCAGAGCCTTGACCTCGCCCAGGCAGACGTCGCAGACCTTGTTCACGTCGGCCAGGATGCAGCAGTAGTCGCCCTTGACGGCGGAGGTGCTGTTGGCCACGTCCAGCTTGCTCAGCACGGCGTCCACATCCAGGCCCTTGCCCAGAATGGAGACGCGCTGGCAGCTGCCCTTCTCGCCCAGGGAGACGGCGGGGTAGTTGACGGAGTTGCGGATGTTGCCGTTCTCCACATAGTCCCGCAGCTGCTCCACGGCCATCTTGGCGCAGTTGTCCTCGGACTCCTCGGTGGAGGCGCCCAGATGGGGGATGACGATGGCGCCGTCCATGTTGGCCACGGCGGCGTTGGGGAAGTCGGAGACATACTTGCCCACCTTGCCGGAGGACAGGGCCTCGGCCAGGGCGGCGTCGTCCACCAGCTTGTCGCGGGAGAAGTTGAGCAGGATGGCGCCGTCCTTCATCTTGGAGAAGACGTCGGCGTTGATCATGCCCTTGGTGGCGTCGCTCAGGGGCAGGTGCAGGGAGATGTAATCACAGTTTGCATAGATCTCCATGGGGTCGGACACGCAGTTGACCTCGGCAGAGAGCTTGGCCTTCTTCTCGTCGGTCAGGTGACGGGTGTAGCCATAGACCTCCATGCCCAGGGCCGCGCCGGCGTTGGCGACCTTGATGCCGATGCCGCCCAGGCCGATGATGCCCAGCTTCTTGCCCAGAATCTCGGTGCCGGCGAATTTCTTCTTGGCCTTCTCGGCGGCCTTGCCCACCTCGGGGTCTTCCTTATTGGCCTTGACCCACTCGATGCCGCCCACCACGTCGCGGGCAGCCAGCAGCATACCGGCCAGGACCAGCTCCTTCACGCCGTTGGCGTTGGCGCCGGGGGTGTTGAAGACCACGATGCCCTGCTCGGCGCACTTGTCCAGGGGGATGTTGTTCACACCGGCGCCGGCACGGGCCACGGCCAGCTGGCACGCGGGCAGCTCCAGGTCGTGCATGGCGGCGGAACGGACCAGGACCAGCTCGGACTCGGCGTACTCGGCGCCCACCTCGTACTTGTCGTCAAACAGGCCCAGGCCCAGCTTGGAAATGGGGTTGAGACAACTGACTTTCATGCTTTTGCCCTCCTCGTCTTAGGCGTTCTCGGCCTCGAACTTCTTCATGAACTCCACCAGGGCCTTGACGCCCTCGATGGGCATGGCGTTGTAGATGGAGGCGCGCATGCCGCCCACGCTGCGGTGACCCTTCAGGTTCACGAAGCCGGCAGCGGTGGCCTCGGCCACGAACTTGGCGTCCAGATCCTTGTCGCCGGTGACGAAGGGAACGTTCATCAGGGAGCGGTCCTCGGGGACCACGGTGCCCTTGAACATCTTGCTGGAATCCAGGAAGTCATAGAGGATCTTGGCCTTCTCCTCGTTGTGCTTCTGCATGGCCTCCAGGCCGCCCATCTTCTTGATCCACTTGAAGACCTTGCCGCAGATGTAGATGCCGTAGCAGGGAGGAGTGTTGTACATGGAGCCGTTGTCGGCGTGGGTCTTGTACTTGAGCATGGTGGGCACGTAGTCGGCGGTCTCCTCGGGGATCAGGTCCTCGCGGATGATCACAATGACCACGCCGGCGGGGCCGATGTTCTTCTGCACGCCGCCGTAGATGACGCCGTACTTGGTCACGTCAACAGGCTCGGACAGGAAGCAGGAGGACACGTCGGAGACCAGGATCTTGCCCTTGGTGTTGGGCAGGGTCTTGTACTTGGTGCCGTAGATGGTGTTGTTCTCGCAGATGTAGACGTAGTCGGCGTCCTCGCTGATGGGCAGGTCGGAGCAGTCGGGGATGTAGGAGAAGGTCTTGTCCTCGGAGGAGGCGATCTTGTTGGCCTTGCCGTACTTCTGGGCCTCCTGCCAGGCCTTCTTGGCCCACTGGCCGGTGACGATGTAGTCAGCCACGCCGTTCTTCATCAGGTTCATGGGGATCATGGCGAACTGCTGGGAAGCGCCGCCCTGCAGGAAGAGCACCTTGTAGTTGTCGGGGATGTTCATCAGCTCGCGCAGGTCCTTCTCAGCCTCGTCGATGATCTGCTGATAGACCTTGGAGCGATGGCTCATCTCCATGACGCTCATGCCGCTGCCCTGATAGTCCAGCATCTCGGCGGCAGCTTCCTTCAGGACCTCCTCAGGAAGCACGGCGGGACCGGCGGAAAAGTTGTACACTCTGCTCATTGCAATCGACTCCTTTACGTTTGATTCATTTCGGACCGTCCCTCCCGGGAGGGCATGCCCGTTTTTCACTGGATCTCCGTGCCGTCCCTCGGCTTAAGGCCGGCGCGGTCCGTCTTTGCAGGAGCTGTGTCCGCGGGACGCCGCCTGGCACAGCTGTACTGTCAACTCATTATAACAGATGGGCGTGATTTTTGCAATAAAATTACTTAGCTGCTGCATAGAAAAACAAAATAATCGTTTAATGGCTTTCTATGGCGGACGCTATTTGCGTTTTTGTCTGTTTTGTCATAATTTCCAGATAGTAAAGTCGATCTTTTATCTATTTTATTGTCTCAAATCGTCCTTTATGCGGAAAGCCCGGCCCGGCGGATGCCGGGCCGGGCTTTCCGGTGCGGGCTTATTTCTCGTAGAACAGGTTGGACCGGGTGACCGTGGCGGGAGGCGCGGGGTCCAGGTGTTTCCCGGCGATGCCCAGCACATCCTCGGGCCGGATCCAGGGCCGGTTCTGGATGGCGCTGGTCTCCTCGTGGGTCAGCTTGCCTTTATAGACCGTCAGGCTGCGGCGGTAGAAGCCGTCCTTCTCACAGCAGCCGGCCACGCCGTCATTGAGGATGCTGAGGATCATGGGCAGCATCTCGGCGGCATAGGCGGTGGAGGTGGAGTTGGCCACGGCACTGGGGATGTTGCTCACGCAGTAGTGGACCACGCCGTTGACCACATAGCGGGGATTGTCAAAATGAGTCTCATGGCTGGACTCGATGGCGCCGGGGTCGTCGTTGGAGATGTCTACCAGCACGGAGCCGGGCTCCATGAGCTTGAGCATCTCCTTGTCAATGAGGAAGTCCTTGCGCTCCTTGGGCCACTTGACGCAGTTGAGGACCATGTCGGTCTGGGGCAGCACGGAGGCGATGGTCTCACGGTTGCAGAACATGGTGTCGATGGTGCCCTTGTACTGGTTCATCAGAGTACGCAGGATGCCAACGTTGATGTCCATGACGGTGCACTTGGCCCCCAGTGCGTGGAGG
>JALEZN010000103.1 GCA_022772585.1 Clostridiales bacterium | reverse complement strand
CATCCGCTTCAACAATGAGCGTGCCTGGTTCGAGGCCCACAAGGCCGAATATCTGGAGCACTTCTATAACCCGATGAAGGAGCTGGCCCGGGAGGTATACGACCGCTTCCAGGCCGAGCATCAGGTTCCCGGACTGTGCTGTAAGGTCTCCCGCATCTACCGGGACGCCCGGCGCCTCCACGGCCGGGGCCCCTATAAGGACCACCTCTGGTGGTCCATGGAGCGCCCCACCGACGAGCCCTTCTCCACCCGTCCGGTGTTCTGGTTCGAGCTGGAGCCTGAGGGCTGGTCCTACGGCCTGGGCTATTACTCGGCCACCCCTCTCACCATGGCCAAGTTTCGCGCCCGCCTGGGCCGGGACCCCGGGACCTTTGAGGCTCTGGCCCGCAGTCTCCTGCGGCAGGACACCTTCCGGCTCACCGGTGAGGACTACAAGCGCCCCAAGGGTGACGTCTCCGGCCTGCTGGCCCCCTGGTACAACAAGCGGCGCTTTAGTTTGGAGTGCGATCATGAGATCGGTCCTCTTCTCAACTCCCACGATCTGGTGGACACCCTGCTGGACGGATACCGCTTCCTGCTTCCCTTCTTCCAGTACCTCTCCACACTGGAGAGCGACCCTGATCCCCGCGATTGACCGAAAGGCCGCGGCTTCTCAAGAAGCCGCGGCTTTTTTTGTCAAAAAATACGTGATTGATTTTTCTCCGGCTGTCACATACTAACCGCACTCAGTATAGAAAGGGAGCGTGACGCATGGGGCGTTTGGGAAGGACAGGGAGACTGCGGGCACGGTGGACCTGCCTGTTTCTGGCGGCAGTGCTGCTCACCGCTCAGGGACTGCTCTGTGCTTCCCTGACTCGGGCCGTCCCGGCCGACTCCTCCCTGCCGGGTCAGGTGGAGGTCTCCCCCGCTCCCACGCCCGCCCCTACGGCGGACGGCGGGCTCATCGCCCTCACCTTTGACGACGGCCCCCGCCGCTCCACCACCACTGCCCTGCTGGATGGTCTGGCTCAGCGGGGGGCCAGGGCCACCTTTTTCCTCATCGGCTGTCAGCTGGCCAACAACGCCGACCTGGTCCAGCGCATGGACCGGGAAGGCCATCAGATCGGCATCCATACCTACGACCACACCAAGCTCACCGGGCTCAACGACGCCGACTTCTCCGCCCAGGTGGACAAGACCCGCAGCGCTATCCAGTCCATTCTCGGACACAACGGCTTTCTGCTCCGGCCTCCCTACGGCATGACCGACCCTGCCGTGGAGCGCCGGGCCGGCTGTCCCATTATCCTCTGGTCCATCGATCCGGAGGACTGGGATGACAAAAATACCGCCCGGGTGGTGGAGCATGTGGTCTCCCGGGCCAGGGATGGAGATATCATCCTCCTCCATGATATCTACCCCTCCTCCGTGGAGGCCGCACTGCAGATCGTGGACAAGCTCCATGAGAGGGGCTTCTACTTCGTCACGGTCAGCGAGCTTTTCGCCGCCCGGCACCTCCCGCTGGAGGACGGCAAGATCTACCGCAATGCCTATCCCTGAAGCACAATGCGCCCCCGGAGGCTGAGCCTCCGGGGGCGCTGCTGATTACACTTCCATGATGACGGGCAGGATCATGGGATTGCGCTTGGTCTTTTTGTAGAGGAAGTTGGACAGGTCGTTCTTCATCTCGGTCTTGATGGCGGCCCAATCGGTGCAGTGGTCCCGCTGGCAGTTCTCCAGCGCGTTCACCGCCACCCGCCGCAGCTCCTCTATCAGCCCCTCAGACTCCTTCACATAGACGAAGCCCCGGGTGATGATGTCGGGCCCGGAGACCACCGAGCCGTCCTCGCCGGACATGGAGACCACGGCCACGATCATGCCGTCCTCCGCCAGATGCTTGCGGTCCCGCAGGACCACGCTGCCCACATCGCCCACGCCATAGCCGTCCACGAACACCTTGCCCGCGGGCACAGTGCCGTTGATCTTGGCGGAGTTGGGAGTGAACTCGATGACCTTGCCGATGTCGCTGATGATGATGCGGCGGGGGTCCATGCCCATATCCCGGGCCAGCTTGGCGTGGGTCTTGAGCATGCGCTGCTCGCCGTGGACGGGAATGAAGAACTTGGGCTTGACCAGGGCGTGGATGATCTTCAGCTCCTCCTGACAGGCGTGGCCCGACACGTGGAGCTCTCCCAGGCGTTCGTTGACCACCTCGGCATCCTTGCGGTAGAGCTCGTTGATGACGCTGCCCACCGCGTTCTCGTTGCCTGGGATGGCGCTGGCCGAGATGATGACCCGGTCGCCGGCCCGGATATCCACCTGCTTGTGGGTGGAGAAGGCCATGCGGGTCAGGGCCGACATGGTCTCGCCCTGGCTGCCGGTGGTGATGATGCAGACCTTGTTGTCAGGCAGGCTCTTGATGTGGTTGATGTCCACCAGTACCCCGTCGGGGATGCTCATATAGCCCAGCTCCACCGACACCTTCATGGCGTTTTCCATGCTCCGCCCGGTGACGGCCACCTTGCGGCCGTACTTGGCGGCCACCGAGATGACCTGCTGGATGCGGTCCACATTG
Organism: Clostridiales bacterium; assembly: GCA_022772585.1. Classification (GTDB taxonomy): domain Bacteria; phylum Bacillota; class Clostridia; order Oscillospirales; family Oscillospiraceae; genus Pseudoflavonifractor_A. The sequence continues at coordinate 14,505 of JALEZN010000103.1, read as the reverse complement.
GAGGCGAAGGTGGTGACGATGATGCGGCTCTCGCAGCCCCGGAACAGGGCGTCGAAGGAGGCGCCCACGCACCGCTCACTCTTGGTATAGCCGGGACGCTCCACATTGGTGGAGTCGCACAGCAGGGCCAGCACGCCCTTTTTGCCCAGCTCGCCCAGGCGGGCCAGATCGGTCATGCCCCCCTGGATGGGGGTGGTGTCGATCTTGAAGTCGCCGGTGTGGACCACCGTGCCCACCGGCGTCTTGATGGCGAAGGCCACCGCGTCGGCAATGGAGTGGTTCACGTGGATAAACTCCACGCTGAACCGCCCGGCCTTGACCACCTCGCCCGCCTCGCAGGTGATGAGCTTGGTCTTGTCCATCAGCCGGTGCTCCTCCAGCTTGAGCTGCACCAGGCCGGCGGTCATGCGGGTGGCGTAGATGGGGGCATTGATGCTGCGCAGCAGATAGGGGATGGAGCCGATGTGGTCCTCATGTCCGTGGGTGAGGAAAATGCCCCGGATCTTGTCCTGATTCTTGATGAGATAGGTGAAATCCGGGATGACCACGTCGATGCCGTACATATCGTTGTCCGGGAAGCCCATGCCCACGTCCACTACGATGATGTCTCCGCCGTACTCATAGACGGTCATGTTCTTGCCGATCTCATTGAGTCCGCCCAGAGAGATGATTTTCAGTTTTTCTGCCATGGAAAAATAGAACACTCCTTTTTTCGTTCAGCCCTGAATCCAATGTCAGGGGATGGTTTGGGGTATGTACGGACACAGCGTTTGGGACGCAGAAAGCCAGGGGCGAATATCCCGCTCTTTCCGGCCCTGCCTCGCCGGAAAAAGGAAGACCTTTCCGTCCGTCCTCTTCTCATCATTCAGACTGTGTCCTGCCTTATACAAAGCGCGGTACGCGCATAAAGCCAAAGCAACTGTACGCCATAGGCATACGCTCGATACTATAGTATACCATGCTTTGCATGAAAAGTATACTTAATTTTTCCTTCTCCCCCCGCCGTTTCTCCTGAAAGTTTTTGCTTTTCTCTCCTCTTTCCCTGTGGTACAATAGCTTCACTTAGCGAGCCGCCGCGCAGCGGCGGGGAGTTTCGTGAAACTTGTGCCTGTGCTACAATCGCTTCACGTAAGGAGGTCTTGCCGCTATGGAACCCATCCGGCCTGGGCGCTACCGCCATTTCAAGGGCAACGAATACCAGGTGCTGGGCACCGCCCGCCATTCCGAGACCGAGGAGCTGCTGGTGGTCTACCGTCCCCTGTACGGGGAGGGCGGGCTCTGGGTGCGTCCCCTGGCCATGTGGAACGAGCATGTGGAGCGTCCGGGCTATTCCGGCCCCCGCTTCACCTATATCGGGGAGGACACGCAATGAACATTCAGATCTTTGGAAAATCCAAGTGTTTTGATACCAAAAAGGCCCAGCGGTACTTCAAAGAGCGGCGCGTCAAATTCCAGTCGGTGGACCTGCTCAAATACGGCATCAGCAAGGGCGAGCTGACCAGCGTGAAAAACGCGGTGGGGCTGGAGGCTCTCATTGACACCGGCAATCCCGACGCCGCCCTGGTCACCTATCTGGCCTACGACGCCGACAAGCTGGAAAAGCTGCTGGACGACCCCAGGCTGCTGCGCACCCCCATCGTCCGCAACGGACGCCAGGCCACCGTGGGCTACTGCCCCGACGTGTGGAAGACCTGGGAATGACCAAAGGAGGAGATCATCATCCGTCCTTCCATCACAGCTATCCGCCTTCTCTCCGGTGAGGAACGCGAGGCCCTCCGGCGGCTGGAGGAGACCTGCCGCCGTGCCGAGCCCATGGGGCTGTCCTGCCCCGACTCGGATGTGCTCAGCGCCCACCCGGGCATGCCCCTCTTTTTCCTGGCCCGGGAGGATGGGGCATTGACAGGGGCCCTCGCTCTGTTCGACCCCCAGCCCCATGAGATCGAGGTCACCGCCCTGGTCCGGCCCGACCGCCGGCGGCAGGGGCTCTTCACCGCCCTGTGGAAGTGTGCGCGGCAGGCTGCCGCCCCTTTCCGGCCGGAACGGGCCCTTTTCTGTGTGGATCCGGCCTGCCCCAGCGGAGAGGCTGTCCGCCGCCGCTTTCCCCTGTCGCTTGACCACAGCGAATCCACCCTGGTCTATGACCGGAGCACCGTCCTTCCTGCCGTGGAGAGCGGCCTTGTCCTTCGTCCCGCCGGTGAGGCCGATCTTCCCGCCCTGACGGAGATCGCTGCCGCCGCTTTCGGGGATCCGCCGGAGGAGGCCGCCCACATCCTCGCCTCCTTCCGTGAGGACGCCCATTCCGCCGTATTTGCCGCCTGTCTGGAGGGGGCACCCGTTGGCCAGATCGTCCTGCGCCAGCAGGAGGACGCCCTCTATCTCTGCTCCCTCTGCATCCGTCCCGACCGGCAGGGCCGGGGGCTGGGCCGGGACATGCTGACCCTGTCCCTGAACGAGGTCCTGGGCCGCTGGGGCGGCCTCATCCGCCTGGACGTGGACCTGGAGAACGCCGCCGCCCTGGGGCTGTACACCGGCCTTGGCTTCCGGGAGGAGCGGCGCTGCGACTATTACGCCCTTTCCCTGTAAGAACTGCCGCTCCGGTTCTTTCCGCTCCCCCGCCGGAATAGGCTTTATACTGATTTTTGCAAAACAACTGAATGGTTTTATCGGGAGGCGCCGCCATGCACGCTCTGATCTGTTCCCCTGTCTGTTCCCTCTTCCTCCACCCCCAGCCCGGAAGCGAGCGGGCCGACGAGGTGCTCTCCGGCGACACGGTGGAGCTGCTGGAGCAGCCCTGCCCCGGCTGGTACCGGGTCCGCACCTCATACCGCTACGAGGGCTATCTCCTGGACGGCCCCGCCCTGTGCTCCGATCCCGCCGCCGTCCGGGACTGGAATGCCCGCCCCCTGGCGGTGGTGGGCCAGGCTTTCTGCGATGTGCTCTCCGCTCCCCAGGTAGAGGCAACGCTGGTGGAGACCCTTCCCCGGGGGGCGCTGGTCCTGCCCCTGGGAGAGGATCTGGAGGGCTGGCGGCCTGTGGGGCTGTGCGGCGGCCGGCAGGGCTATGTGAAATCGGGCCATCTGATCCCCCGGTATACCGCCCCCATCTCCTCCTGCGAGACCGCCTTCCGCGCCGCGGTGGCCGCCGCCGCCCGCAGCTACCTGGGCGCCCAGTACCGCTGGGGCGGCCGCACCCCTCTGGGCATCGACTGCTCGGGTCTGGCTTTCATGGCCTACCGGCTCAACGGCGTCACCATCTACCGGGACGCCAGGATGGAGCCCGGCTTTCCCGTCCATCCCATCCCCCTCTCCCGGATGGACACGGGGGACCTGATCTTCTTCCCCGGCCATGTGGCCGTTTACCTGGGCGGAGGGCGCTACATCCACTCCACCGCCCGGGCCGGCAGTGACGGCGTGGTGATCAACAGCCTGGATCCGGAGCATTCGGACTACCGGGAGGACCTAGCCCGCTCCATCACCGCCGTGGGCAGTATTTTCTGAAGGCGTTTTCTTCTTAATTGGTCTATTCCCACAAAATCCAGCATCCCCCTCTTTTCATCTCAGGGGATATCACGTATAATGGTTTTGATATTTTGACCCTTTTTGCCCCGGCAGCGGGCCGGTCCCAATACAAAGGAGGTCTTTCATGAACATCCTCATCATCGGCGGCGTGGCTGCCGGCACCAAGACCGCGGCCAAGCTCAAGCGCATCGACCGCAGCCTCAACGTCACCATCCTCACCAAAGACCGGGACATCTCCTACGCCGGCTGCGGCCTGCCCTACTACGTAGGCGGCCTGATCGGGACCCGGGAGGAGCTCATCGTCAACACCCCGGAGAAGTTCTCCGCCCTCACCGGCGTGGAGGTGCTGACCCGGCGGGAGGCCGTGGCTCTGGACAGCGCCGGCAAGACCGTCACTGCCAAAAATCTGGACACCGGCGCCGAGGAGCGCTATGCCTATGACGCCTGCGTCATCGCCACCGGCGCCTCTCCCATTGTGCCCCCCCTGCCCGGTATGGACCTGACCGGCGTGTTCAAGCTCCGCACCCCCGATGACGCCATCGGCCTGCGGGCGTACATCGAGAACAACAAGCCCCGCCGGGCCGTGGTGGTGGGCGGCGGCTTCATCGGCCTGGAGGCCGCTGAGAACCTGAAGGCCCAGGGCCTTTCCGTCACCGTGGTGGACATGGCCCCCCAGGTCATGCCCAACATCTTCGACCGGGAGATGGCCGGCTTCGTCAAGGCCCACCTGCAGAAAAACGGCATCCGGGTCCTCACCTCCACCCCGCTGGAGGCCATCCTGGGTACTGGCCGCGTGGACGCCGTCAAGACCGGCGGCGGCACCCTCTCCGCTGACGTGGTGGTGCTCTCCATCGGCATCCGGCCCAACACCGCCTTCCTCCAGGACAGCGGCATCGAGCTCTTCAAGGGCACCGTGGTGGTGGATGACCAGATGCGCACCAGTCTGCCCGACGTATATGCCGCCGGTGACTGCGCCATGGTCAAAAACCGCGTCACCGGCGCCGGCCAGTGGTCGGCCATGGGCTCCTCCGCCAACTATGAGGGCCGCACCCTGGCCCAGGTGCTGGGAGGGGACGGCTCCGCCCGCTATCCCGGCGTGCTGGGCACCGGCGTGGTCAAGCTGCCCGGTCTCAACTGCGGCCGCACCGGACTCACCGAGGAGGCCGCCCGGGCCGCCGGCTACGATGTGGAGACCGTGCTGGCCGTCACCGACGACAAGGCCCACTACTATTCCGACTCCGGCGAATTCATCACCAAGCTCATCGCCGACCGGGCCACCCACAAGCTGCTGGGCATCCAGGTCCTGGGCGGCGGCGCGGTGGACAAGATGGTGGACATCGCCGTCACCGGCATCTCCATGGGCGCCCGGCTGGAGGACTTCTCCAACCTGGACTACGCCTACGCGCCCCCCTTCTCCACCGCCATCCACCCCTTCGTGCAGGCGGTCTATGTGCTGCTCAACAAGCTCTCCGGCGAATATGAGACCTTCACTCCCGCCCAGTTCGCCGCCGGAGAGGCCGCCGGGTATACCATCGTGGACACCGGCGTCCAGCCCGTGGTCCCCGGCGCGCTGCGCCTGGAACTCACAGAGGTCAACGGCCCCGTGGAGGGTCTGGACAAGGACGCCAAGCTGCTGCTGGTGTGCAGCCGGGGCAAACGGGCCTATTTCCTGCAGAACCGCCTGAAATACTACGGCTACACCAACACCCGGGTGCTGGAGGGCGGCGTCACCTTCAATCAGGTGAAGGCCCCCGGCGTAACTGCCTCCGTCACTCCCGAGCAGATCACCGCCGTGAAGGCCCTGGGCTTCCTCTTCGACAAGCGCAGCGCCGACAAGTTCAACGGCCGCATCATCACCCGCAACGGCAAGATCACTGCTGAGGAGCAGATGGCCATTGCCGAGGCCGCCCAGCGCTTCGGCTCCGGCGAGGTCACCATGACCTCCCGTCTGACCCTGGAGATCCAGGGCGTACCCTATGAGAACATCGAGCCCATGCGGGAGTTCCTGGCCCAGGCCGGACTGGAGACCGGCGGCACCGGCTCCCAGGTCCGCCCGGTGGTCTCCTGCAAGGGTACCACCTGCCAGTACGGCCTGATCGACACCTTCGACCTCTCCCAGGAGATCCACGAGCGCTTCTACGAGGGCTATCACGGCATCAAGCTGCCCCACAAGTTCAAAATCGCCGTGGGCGGCTGCCCCAATAACTGCGTCAAGCCCGACCTGAACGACCTGGGCGTGGTGGGCCAGCGGGTCCCCCAGGTAGACCTGGACAAGTGCCGCGGCTGCAAGCTCTGCCAGGTGGAGAATGCCTGCCCCATCCATGTGGCTTCCCTGCAGGACGGCAAGCTGGTCATCGACCCCGACCAGTGCAACCACTGCGGCCGCTGCGTGGGCAAGTGCCCCTTCCACGCTGTGGAGGGCTATACCAACGGCTACCGCATCTTCATCGGCGGACGCTGGGGCAAGAAGGTGGCCCAGGGTCTCCCCCTCAGCCCCGTGTTTACCAGCCGTGAGGAGGTCCTCTCCGTCATTGAGAAGGCCATCCTCCTCTTCCGGGAGCAGGGCATCACCGGCGAGCGCTTTGCCGACACCGTGGCCCGCCTGGGCCTGGAGAATGTGGAGCGGCAGCTCCTCAGCGATGAGCTCCTTGCCCGCAAGGATGAGAACCTGAAAGCCCAGAAGCACCTGAAGGGCGGCGCCACCTGCTGATCCTCCTGTATACATGACAGATCCCGCCGCTCCCATGGGAGCGGCGGGATCTTGCTGTTATTTTTCCTGCCGGTAGGCGGCCACCCACTGGGCCGCGATGATCCGGTCCTCCGCCACCGTCAGCTCCAGCAGGCTGTCCCCGGCAGAGCTGGGCACAGGCCGGCTCTCAAAGTAAAACTGTTCGTAAGAGCGGTCCTCCGGCCAGATCCCGTTATCGGGCAGGTTGATGGGGCCCAGCTCCACCTCCCTGTCAATGGGGAGGGTCCAGGGTCCCTGTTCCATCGCCCGCCAGGTCATGGTCTCCCGAGAGGCCGACAGGGGCTGAAAGGTGAAGGTACGGGCCTGGGCGTCGTAGCTTCCCTCCTTGGCATGGACCACCCCGGACCACTTCTCCTGATCCGCACCGTCCGGCGTCCCGGCCGCCTGTTCCGGCTCTGCCCAGGCCTCCTGCACGGCCTCCAGAGAGATGGCGCCGCGCGCCTTCCCGTCGGACACGGTGATGGTACACCGCGCTTCCTCCGCCAGCGCCCGGGCCAGGCTCTCTTCACGGACGGTATTGTTCCCCGACTCAAAGCGGACCTCCCGGGTCCCGCTCTCCCTATCCGGCGCCATAAGGAATCCCTGGATGGTCTCGAAGCCCGTCAGCCGCCGCAGCGCCTCGCTGGGCTCCAGCTCCCAGCTCAGCCCCGCAAGGGCTGTCTCATCCGCACAGGCCACAGGGAGGGTATAGGTCACATTGTGGATGGCGGTTCCGCCACTCCAAAAGGCGTTCTCCTCCACCGTCACCCGAAGTTCCCCGATCTCCAGCCCTTCCGGGAGCGTGGTCTTTTCCCCGCAGCTCACCAGACTCCCGGCCAGTAGGGCCGCGCACACCGCCGCCGCCAGGGCCAGGCGCCCGGGCCGCCGGGGCGTGCCGTCCATCAGACTGGCAAAGCGCCGTTTCAGGTCCCGCCGGCCGCCGGAGAACCGGGAGGTCAATGCCGCTGCAGAAGCATGCCCGCCCACCGCCGTGCACAGCAGGGCGGCGCCGTAACGGCGGCGGTAGTCCGCCCCCTGCCCCCGCAGGATCTGGGCGTCGCAGGCCAGCTCCGCCTCCCGGCCGGCCGCCCGGCGGAAGAGCCACACCGCCGGGTTGAACCAGTGGAGGGCGTTGGCCGCTGTCAGGAGCAGCTTATACCACAGGTCCCGCCGCACAAAGTGGGTATACTCGTGGAGAAGGGCGAATTCCCGCTCCTCCCCCTCCAGCCCCTGGGGCAGCACGATGACCGGAGCGCGAAAGCCCATCAGAAGGGGGCTTTCCGCCAGAGGACACTCCCATACTGGCAGTCCGCTGTATTCTCCCGCCTTTCGGCTCCACCGGCGGACCGTCCGCCGAAAACGGAGGTAGTCCGCCCCCTGCCACAGCAGGAAGCCGGACGCCCCCGCCGCCCACAGGGCAAAGACCGCACCGTCAGCCGGGATAAGCGCCGAACCGGAGACGCTCCCAAGCACCGTGGGACCGCCCTCTTCTGCCTCGCCGGCTGCCGGTCCCATCGGAAGGGGCCGGACGGCAGAAACATCCGCCGGTTCCGGGGACACGGTGATACGGTATTCTGCCGCCGGAGCGGCCAGGCGCACCGGCGCCCCCGGCAGGCTGATGTTCAGGGGGATGACCAGCCGTACCGCCACCGCCAACCAGACCCAGTACCGCCAGGCTGGGGCGAAGCGCCGGTCCAGCACCGGCGTCAGGGCCAGCAGGACCCCGATGACCGCCGTCATCGCCAGCGATAGCTCCGCCAGCCCGGCCAAAAAGGCGTTCATTCCGGCCCGCCCCCCTTCAATATCTCCTCCAGCTCGGCCACATCCCGCTCCGAGATGGCCCGGCTCTCCATCAGCGCCGCCACCAGGCTGGGCAGGGACCCGCCGTGGAGCCGCCGGAGGAAGCTGCGGCTCTCGGCAGCCAGGTACTCGTGCCGCTCCACCAGAGGGCGGTACCGGTTGCTGCGGCCCGCCTTCTCCCGCGCCACGAACCCCCGCTCCTCCAGCCGGGACAGGAGCTTGAGCAGCGTGGCCATGTGCCAGCCCCGGCCAGACAGCTCCTCCATCAGCGCCCCGGAGGACACGGGATACTCCTTCTGCTTCCAGAGCGCCTGCATCACCTCCAGCTCGGCGTCGGGCAGGTGGGGATATCCCTCCATATTCCGTCCCTCCTTCCATTAGACATTTGTCTTTCCATATTTATTTTACAATCGTCTAATACTGTTGTCAAGTGCCTGTGTAAAACTCCCTTTTCCCCTGAGTGTTGACGAAATCATTTTCAAAGGCAACACAGACCATAAAAAAGGGGGGGCGGACGCTGCCGCGTCCGCCCCTCCGGGTTATCCTATCTCCGCTCCCTGTCCCGAACATAGATGTGTTTGACATGGGGCATGTTGGTGGAGCGCACATCCACCTCGAACCGGTCCAGGGCCTTCACCAGCTTGGTCAGTTTGGAGAAGCCGAAGTTCCGGGGGTCGAAGTCGGGCTGCTTTTTCACCAGCAGGTTGCCCAGGTCGCCCATGAAGGCATAGCCGTCCTCGTCGGCGATGTCCTCCACCGAGTCGGCCAGCAGCTCCACCACCGCCGCGGGTACCGGCGGCTCCGCCTCAACGGAACTTTTCGGCTCCGGCTGGGCCGTCCTGGGCTCAGGCTCGGGAACCGCCTTTTTCCGGGCGCTCTTTTTGGGTTGGGCTTTGGTGCTCTCCGCCCTGGCCTGCTCAGCCTTTTCCCGCTCCTTCTTCTCCCGCTCGGCCTGGGCGCGCTCGGCGGCCCGGGCCTTCTCTCCTGCGGCCCGGATGACCTCGATATACACGAACTTGTCGCAGGCCACGATAAACGGATTGGGCGTCTTGCGCTCCCCCATGCCGTAGACCTTCATGCCCGCCTCCCGCAATCGGGTGGCCAGACGGGTGAAGTCGCTGTCGCTGCTCACCAGCACGAAGCCGTCCACCCGGCCGGAATAGAGGATATCCATGGCGTCAATGATCATGGCAGAGTCGGTGGCGTTTTTTCCGGTGGTGTAGGCGTACTGCTGCACCGGCGCGATGGCGTTTTCCAGCAGCAGCGGCTTCCATGTGGACATATTGGGGCTGGTCCAGTCCCCGTAGATGCGCTTGATGGTGGGGGTGCCGTAGACCGCCACCTCGGCCATCACGTCCTTGATGGCCGTGCGGGGGGCGTTGTCCGCGTCGATGAGGACCGCCAGGCGCAGGTCAGTCTGTTCCATTTTATTTCCTCCGTCGAAAAGATCGATGTTCTATCCTGTTTATGGCACGCGCCGCCGCGTACTCTCTCTTTCTGTCATTTTTATAGTATCGCATATCCGGTTTTTTGTAAAGGCCGCAGGGTACCGTGCCAACGCTGCCTGGCTGAATGACACTAAATTTTTTATACTCAAAAGTCTTGTTGATTTGCAAAAATATCCGCAGATATTTATAGCCAATTCGCGCCTTGAAATATTTCGGACAAAAGATATAATGATAGCGTCAAGGGGGACGAAATGTATTTGGGGAGAGCATTTTGTCCCCCTACACCTTTTTACAGGGAGCGGAAACGTGTGTGCTTCCGCTTCGCGGGAAATCCAGAGGATGGATTTTTTTGATTACATTCCTGATTGCCCTGGCTGTCCTGATCATCGGTTTCTTCTTCTACAGCAAGCTCATTGAGAAGGTTTTTCACATCGATGACCGCAAGACGCCCGCTGTAATCCATCCTGACGGCGTGGACTACATGCCCATGAAGACCTGGCGTATTTTCCTCATCCAGCTGCTGAACATCGCAGGTCTGGGCCCCATCTTCGGCGCTCTGGCCGGCGCATGCTGGGGCCCTGTCGTGTACCTGTGGATCGTCTTTGGTACCATCCTGGGCGGCGGTGTGCATGACTTCCTGTCCGGTATGATGAGTGAGCGCGAGGACGGCGCTTCCATCTCCGAGGTAGTCGGCAAGTACATGGGCAAGGTCATCACCTTCATCATGCGTATTTTCTCCGTGGTACTGCTGGTCCTGGTCGGCACCACCTTCTCCACCGGCCCTGCCGGCCTGCTGGCCAAACTGACGCCCAATGTGCTCAACGCAAAGTTCTGGCTGGTTGTCATCCTGATCTACTACCTGTGCGCCACCTTCCTGCCCATCGACAAGATCATCGGCAAGCTCTATCCCATCTTCGGTATCTGCCTGATCATCATGGCCCTGGGCGTGGCTGGCGGCATTATCATCCAGGGCTATGAGATGCCCGAGCTGTGGCAGCACTTTGCCAATGAGGATCCTGCCGGCAAACCCATCTGGGCCATGATGTTCGTCAGCGTGGCCTGCGGCGCTGTGTCCGGCTTCCATGCCACCCAGTCCCCCATGATGGCCCGCTGCATGACCTCCGAGAAGGAAGGCCGCACCGTGTTCTACGGCGCCATGGTGGCTGAGGGTGTCATCGCCCTGATCTGGGCCGCTGCCGGCGTCACCTTCTACATCCATAACGGCTCCCTGCTGGACGGCATGAGCGGCCTTCAGGCTGCCATCGCTGCCGACGGTCAGGGCGGCGTTGTTTACGAGATCTGCACCACTCTGCTGGGCCCCGTGGGCGGCCTGCTGGCCATGATCGGCGTTATCGCCTGCCCCATCACCTCCGGCGACACGGCGTTCCGCTCTGCCCGTCTGACCATTGCCGACTGGTTCAAGCTGGATCAGACCAACGCCAAAAAGCGCGCTGTGCTGGCCGTTCCTCTGCTGGCCGTTGGCTTCATCATTGTCAAGCTGCTGCCTTGGACCTACCTGTGGCGCTACTTCTCCTGGTCCAACCAGACGCTGGCTATGATCGTTCTGTGGACTGGCGCGGTGTTCCTGCATAAGTACGGCTATCCGCCCATTGCCAGCCTGATGGCCGCACTGCCTGCCGCTTTCATGACCGCTGTGTCCATCACGTACTTCTTCCAAGCTCCCGAGTGCCTGCACTTGGACACCTCCATCGCCTACCCCGTCGGCATCATCGCCGCCATCGCCTTCTTCTGCATCTTCTGGTGGCGCACCTTCATCGTCCACAAGGACGACGTAAATCACGAGCTGGCCGCCGCACGGTAAGGTCTGCTTCTCTCCCCTTTTCAGGCGCGGGGTCCGGCATTGCCGGGCTCCGCGCCTTTTTGCTTCCATTTCCAATAAAAATGGCCGTCCTGAATGGACGGCCATTTGATTTTGATTTACCTCAGACAGGAGATACACAGCAGCGCCGTCAGCAGACAGAACAGGCACATACCGGAATTGCGGAAAAAGAGCCCCCAGGGCCGCTCCTCTCCGCTCCGGTCAGCCGCCTTGGCCGACTGCCTCAGCCGGGCGGCGATCCCCGCTGCACCCCATACTGCCGTGACCGCCACCAGCAGGGACAGCAGCCTCTCGCCCATGGCACCTGAGCCGGTCAATGCCGGGGCCAGCACACCGGTCAGGGCGTTGACCGCACTGTGGATGAGGATACACTGCCACAGGCAGCCGGTACGCGCCGCCGCGTCCCCCAGGACCAGGCCGAAGGCCATCGCATAGAGCATCTGGGACAGATTGCCGTGGAACAACCCGAACAAAAGCGCCGTTGCCAGCACCGCAAACCGGTCCCCATAGGGCCGCAGCCGGGAGAACAGCAGCCCGCGGAACATGACCTCCTCGCACACGGGGGCCAGCACACAGGTCATCAGCACCCGCGGGACCACGGGACCGGCCATCAGCCCCTGCACCGGATCGGCCATGCTCCATCCGGTGAGCTGGCGGAGCAGTTCTCCCGCCCAGAGCGTCACTAGATTACCCGCCAGGACGGCGGAGAATGCCATCGCCCAGGTATGCACCAACTGGAAGGCGCCCATAGGCCGCCGCTCCCGGGCCGGGCCGGCCGGCACAGTGCGGATGATCCTCACAAAAACCGGAAAACCTACCCCGTAGTTGGCCAGGATCAGTATCGTCCATTGGAAGAGAGCTCGTTCCTCCAGTCCGCACCAGAAGGCCTTTGCCGCCAGGACTGTCAGGAGCTGCACCGCTCCTCCGGCCAGCTGGGAAATCAGGAGGCCCCATCCCATCCGGGAGAACCGCTCCCGGGTGGCCGCGTCCTCCGGCCGTTCCGGCAGGAGGGGGCCGTCTGCCTTTCTCACGCCATCACACTCCTTCCTTCCTCCGATTATACCAGTCCTTCCGCCGCCGGGCAACCGCTCTCATCCTGTCCTGTGCTCCCTTTTCTTACGAAATGCGAAAAAAACCTTGACCTTCCACCGGGTGCAGGGTGTACTATGGACTCAACAAGGGAGGGAAAGGCCGTGAAGATCAATGAGGTGGAAGACCTGGTGGGCATCACCAAGCGCAACATCCGCTTTTATGAAAAGGAGGGACTGCTCACCCCCGGCCGCAACAGCGAGAATGGCTACCGTGACTACGGCGCAGAGGACGTGGAGACCCTACGGAAGATCAAACTCCTGCGGAAGCTGAACGTGCCGCTGGAGGAGATCCGCAAGCTCCAGAAGGGTGATCTGACCCTGAGCGACGTGCTGGAACGCCATATGATCCAGCTCCGCCGGGACCGGGAGAACCTTGGCACCATGGAGGCCCTGTGCCAGCGTCTGAACGGCGCCGGAGCCCAGTTCTCCACTTTGGAGGCTCAGACCTGGCTGGACGAGATGGAGCAGATGGAACAGGAGGGGACCCGCTTTATGAATGTGAAAAAGAACGACACCCTCACCCGCTATGTGGAGCCGGTGGCTGCCGCCGTGGTCTTTGCGCTCCTGACGGCGGCCCTCATCCTGCTGCTGGTGTGGGCCTTTTACGCCAGTCCGGAGGATGCCCCGCCCCTGGGGCTGGTGGTGCTCATCGTGGCCGTCCCGGCCGTGCTGATCCTGGGTGTTCTTCTGGCCCTGTGGCAGAGGATCAAACAAATTCAAGGAGGAGAAGAAGATGCTGCTTCTAAATATTGACCATATCCCCGGTAAAAAGGTGGAGGCCCTGGGCCTGGTAAAGGGCACGGTGGTCCAGTCCAAAAACTTCGGCAAGGATTTTATGGCCGGCATGAAGACTCTGGTAGGCGGCGAGATCGAGAGCTACACCGAGCTGCTCAATCAGGCCCGTCAGATCGCCACCAAGCGCATGGTGGATGAGGCGGAGGCGCTGGGCGCCGACGCCATCCTGGGCATCCGCTTCGCCAGCTCCTCCCTCATGCAGAGCGCCGCCGAGCTCACCGCCTATGGCACCGCCGTCCGGGTACTGGGCGGATCGGATGAAGATTGACCCATAAACATACAAAAAAGACACGGCCTGCGGGCCGTGCCTTTTTTATCCTCTGTCCGGCTTAGCTGATCTGGACTTTTGCGGCCTCATCGGGGAAGAAGGCGTTGTCCAGGTCATACTTGTTGTGAGAGGTGGAGTCCCGCAGGACCCGGCCCTCCAGGGAATAGCAGCGGATGAACCGGCGGCCGTCCACCGTGGTCCAGTGCTCCACATCCCAGGTCAGGTAGCCATCCTCGTCGGTCTTTTTCTCCTTGAGGTACAGATCCACCTGGCGGTTGTTGAGCATCAGGTCGATGAGGCCCTTGCGGTCTACCTCCAGCTCTTCCTTGTGTACGGTATCATAGGCTTTCACGATAAATCCTCCCGTCTTATATCGGTTGGGAACATTATAATCCCTTCCGCCGCCGATTGCAACCGGCTATGGCCCCTTTAGCGGCCCAGGTCCCAATTCTGCAGCGTCCGCAGGCGGTAATAATCCGGATTGAAAAAGTGGGTGTTGTAGACCACCGGCAGGTCTGTGATATCATAAAACACCTGATGGCTGCTGTCCAGGGGCGTGTTTGGCTTGACCTGGAAGATCTCCCTCAGGTCCTCGGGCACCGTCATGGGGATGTATTCGTTGAGCGCGTGGGCCACATCCCGGCCCATATAGTCCCGGATGAGCACATGGATATGGGAGAATTCCATATCTTCCACATCCCGGCGGATGAGCAGCTGTGCGGGAAGGCGGCCCACAGTGTACACCGCCGGATGATCGTCCGCCAGATAGACCAGCGTATTCACCAGCAGCTCGTCGCCCACCTTGATCTTCAGGGAAGTGGCTTCCTCCTCGTTGGCGCCCCGCCACTCCTGGGACAGGAGCTTGATACTGGCCCGGTAGCCCTCCTTCTTCAGATACTCGGTGAAATAGTAGCTTCGGTTTTCGTAATCCAGCGTACTGGGATGGACGTAATTGCCCGATCCGTGACGCTTGGTGATGTAGCCCTCCAGGGCCAGCATCATCAGTGACTCGCGCAG